>JALHFU010000294.1:0-3890 GCA_022838525.1 Hyphomicrobiales bacterium
CTTGGGGGCTTCGGGGGATATCACGGCATCGCTCCCGCGGATTCTTCACGGCGCGGCAGGAAGTCCGAAGCCGTGCGCTGACGGCGTGCGGCACGGGCGTTCCCGGCCGGTGCGCCGGGCGCCAACTCTGGAGTGGTCGATATGAAGCTGGGTAGGGGTTGGCTGGTCGCAGCCGTGATTGCAGCCGCGGCGGCCGGCGGCTACTACGCCTGGAGCACCTATGCCGATGCCGGCCTTCCCGCCGGCATCGCCAGCGGCAACGGCCGCCTCGAGGCGGTCGACATCGACGTCGCCGCGAAAACCGGCGGCCGCCTGCGCGACATCCTCGTCCGCGAAGGCGATTTCGTGACGGCGGGCCAGACGCTGGCCCAGATGGACACCGCCCAGCTCGTCGCCCGCAAGCGGGAGGCCGAGGCGCAGCTGCGCCGCACCGAGATCGCCATCGAGACGGCGAAGAGCTTCGTCACCCAGCGCGAGGCCGAACGCACGGCGGCCGAGGCCGTCGTCGAGCAGCGGCAGGCGGAGCTGGACGCGGCCGAGGCGCGGCTGGCGCGTTCCGAGCAGCTCTTCCGCAACAACACCATCTCGCAGCAGGTGCTCGATAATGACCGGACCGCAGAGCGTCAGGCCAGAGCGGCTTTGGGCGCCTCACAGGCGTCCCTCGCTGCTTCGGATGCCGCGATAGGCGCGGCCAAGGCGCAGGTTGTCGATGCAGAGGCCGCGGTCGAGGCGGCAAGAGCTTCCATCGAAAGCCTCGAAGCCGACATAGCGGATGCGACGCTGACGGCCCCGAGGGACGGGCGCATCCAATACCGCGTCGCCCAGCCCGGCGAGGTGCTGGCGAGCGGCGGCCGCGTCGTCAACATGGTCGACGTCTCCGACGTCTACATGACCTTCTTCCTGCCGACGGCGCAGGCCGGCCGCGTGGCGCACGGCGCCGAGGTGCGCCTCGTCATGGATGCCGCGCCGCAATACGTCATCCCGGCGAGGGTGTCCTTCGTCTCCGACGTCGCCCAGTTCACGCCGAAGACCGTGGAGACGGAGGAGGAGCGCCTCAAGCTGATGTTCCGGGTGCGGGCGCAGATCGCGCCCGAGCTGCTGCGGCAATATCTGGAGCAGGTGAAGACCGGCCTTCCGGGCATGGCCTATGTGCGCGTCGATCCCGAAGCGCCGTGGCCGGACTTCCTCGATACGAACCTCGTGCGATGAGCGAGATCGTCCCGCCCCCGGTCGCCTCCTTCGAGGGGCTTCGGCTCACTTACGGCCGTACGAGGGCGCTCGACGGCGTCTCGCTCGACATTCCCGCCGGCCGCGTGGTCGGGCTGATCGGCCCCGACGGCGTCGGCAAGTCGAGCCTCCTGTCGCTGGTCGCCGGCGCACGCGAGATGCAGGAAGGCACGCTGCGGGTGCTGGACGGCGACATGCGCTCGGCCGGGCACCGGCGGCGCGTCTGCCCGCGCATCGCCTACATGCCGCAGGGCCTCGGCCGGAACCTCTACTTCACGCTGTCGATCTTCGAGAACGTCGACTTCTTCGCCCGGCTGTTCGGGCACGACCGCGAGGAACGCGAGGCGCGCATCGCCGACCTGCTGGAAAGCACCGGGCTCGCCCCCTTCCGCGACCGTCCGGCCGGCAAGCTGTCGGGCGGCATGAAGCAGAAGCTCGGCCTGTGCTGCGCGCTGATCCACGACCCCGACCTTCTGATCCTCGACGAGCCCACCACCGGCGTCGATCCGCTGTCGCGCCGCCAGTTCTGGGAGCTGATCGGGCGCATCCGGGCCGGCCGCCCTGGCATGAGCGTCGTCGTCTCCACGGCCTATATGGAGGAGGCGGCCGGCTTCGACTGGCTGGTGGCGATGAACGCGGGAAAGATCCTCGCGACCGGCACCCCGGCCGAGCTGCTGCAGCGCACGGGGACGGACAATCTCGACGCGGCCTTTATCCGGCTTCTGCCCGAAGAGGACCGCCGCGGCCACCACAAGGTCGAGATTGCCCCCGCCTCGCACCATGCCGGGGGCGGCTACGCCATCGAGGCCGAGAACCTGACCATGCGCTTCGGCGACTTCACCGCCGTCGACGATGTCAGCTTCGCCATCCCGCGCGGCGAGATCTTCGGCTTCCTCGGCTCCAACGGCTGCGGCAAGACCACCACCATGAAGATGCTGACCGGGCTTCTCGCCGCGAGCGAGGGCACCGCCAAGCTGTTCGGCCACGAGGTCGATCCGAAGGACATGGCGGTGCGCCGGCGCGTCGGCTACATGAGCCAGGCCTTCTCGCTCTATGGCGAGCTGACCGTCAGGCAGAACCTCGACCTGCATGCGCGCCTGTTCAAGATGGACGAGGCGCGGATTCCGGCGCGCATCGAGGAGATGGCGACGCGCTTCGACCTCGGGGAGGTCATGGACGCGCTGCCCGGCGCGCTTCCGCTCGGCATCCGCCAGCGGCTGTCGCTGGCCGTGGCGATGATCCACGCGCCGGACATCCTCATCCTCGACGAGCCGACCTCGGGCGTCGATCCCGCTGGCAGATCCTCGCCGACCTCTCCCGCAAGGACGGCGTCACCATCTTCGTGTCGACCCACTTCATGAACGAGGCGGAGCTGTGCGACCGCATCTCGCTGATGCATGCGGGCAAGGTGCTGGTCAGCGACACGCCGCAAGCCATTATCGAAAGCAAACTCGCCGCCGATCTCGAAGGCGCCTTCATCGCCTATCTGGAGGAAGCGATCGGCGAGCAAGCCATGCAGCCTGCCGCACAACGGCAGGCTGACAGGACGGATGGAGCATCGACCCCCAGGCCCTTCGCTTCATCCGTCCGCTCTTTCTTCGATCCGCGCCGCATGCTGAGCTACGCCCGCCGCGAGACGCTCGAACTGCGCCGCGATCCCATCCGGGCCACCACGGCCGTGCTCGGAACCCTCATCCTCATGCTCGTCATGGGCTACGGCATCAGCACCGATGTCGAGGACCTGTCCTTCGCCGTGCTCGACCGCGACGATTCCACCATCAGCCGCGACTACGTGCTGGAGATCGCCGGCTCGCGCTACTTCCTAGAGCGGGAGCCGATCACCGACTACGCCGACATGGACCGGCGCATGCGCGGCGGCGAGCTCGATCTGGCACTGGAGATTCCGCCCGGCTTCGGCCGCGACATCCTGCGCGGCAGGGACGTCCAGATCGGCGGCTGGATCGACGGGTCGAACCCGTCGCGCGCCGAGACCGTCAGCGGCTATGTCCAGGGCATGCACGCCTCGTGGCTGCAGGCGCGGGCGCGCGAGGCGCTGGGCCGGCGGGCGACGCAGGCCACCTTCAACCTCGAGCTGCGCTACCGCTACAATCCCGATATCAAGAGCCTCGTCGCCATGGCGCCGGCGGTGATCCCGCTTCTGCTCCTCCTCATCCCGGCCATGCTCGCCACGCTCAGCGTCGTGCGCGAGAAGGAGCTGGGCTCGATCACCAATCTCTACGTCACGCCGGTGACGAAGCTGGAGTTTCTGCTCGGCAAGCAGCTTCCCTACGTCGCCGTCGCCATGCTGAACTTCCTGCTGCTGACGGCCTTTGCGGCGTTCGTCTTCCAGGTGCCGTTCACCGGCAGCTTCGCCGTCTATCTCGTTGCCGCGCTGCTCTACGTGTCGGCCGCCACGGCGCTGGGGCTCCTGGTCTCCGCCTTCGTGAGGAGCCAGATCGCCGCGATCCTGGCGACGGCGGTCATCACCATCCTGCCGGCGATCCAGTATTCGGGTCTCATCGATCCCGTCTCCTCGCTCGAAGGGGTCGGCGCCGTCATCTCGTCGATCTACCCCGCGACCTATTTCACCACCATCTCGCGGGGCGTGTTCTCCAAGGCGCTGGGCTTCGAGGAGCTGGGCACGGCGCTCCTGCCGCTGCTGA
>JALHFU010000083.1:0-12902 GCA_022838525.1 Hyphomicrobiales bacterium
CCGGCCTCGAGCGCCACGCGATAGGCCTCGGCGCGGCCGTAGAACATCCTCGCCAGCTTCTTCATCCGCTTGGGCACGCCGAGGTCGCCGATGCCGAGCTCGCGCAGCGAGTGGTCCATGTCCTTGAAGAACTCGTCCGTCAGGTCCTGCGCCAGCTCGGGAAGGCCCGCCTTGCCGCCGCGGGCGCGCTCCAGGAACAGGAACATGTGCAGCGACAGCATCTCGTAGCGGCCGAGCGGCGTGTCCGGCACCTCCCACTCGGAATAGAAGCGCGGCTGCCGCGCCGCTGCCACGATTGCCTCGTAGAGCGCGTCGGTCACATGCCGGTTGGACGGCCGGCCGAAGCTCAGGATGGACTTGAACATGGCGAACGCTTTCCGGACGGCAGGTTTCGATCCGCGGCGCGGTTGCATCGCCGCGCAAGCTGGTTTACCGCTTTTGCCGCCCGGCGCAAGCCGCCGGTGCGACGTGGAGAAGATGGAGCTGCCGGTGCATTCGCGAAATTCCGGAACGGGCATTGCCCGTCCTGCCCGTATCATGCTGGCCGCCACCGGCGTTGCGCTGCTCTTGGCCGGCTGCAACGCGGCCGAGAACCTGACGCCGAGCGAAACGCTGTCCCACGGCTTCGTCATCGACCAGGAGACGCTGGACCTCGTGCCCGTCGGCTCCAGCCGCGAGCAGGTGCTGCTGTCGCTGGGCACGCCCTCGACGACCGCGACCTTCGACACCGAGGCCTTCTACTACATCTCGCAGACGCGCAAGCGCTCCGTGGCGTTCATGAACCCGCGCGTGACCGACCAGCGGGTGCTCGCCGTCTATTTCGGCCCCGACGGGCGGGTCTCCAACATCGCCCATTACGGCATGCAGGACGGCAGGGTGTTCGACTTCATCTCGCGCACGACGCCGACCGGCGGCAAGGAGACCTCGTTCCTCGGCGGCCTCATCACCGGCATGCTCAGCGGCGGCGCGCCGGCCAATCCCAATCCCTTCTGAGGCGCGGATCGCGGGCCCGCCCGCTCCACCATCGAATCCAGAGAACACGAAGGCGGCTTTCGGGCCGCCTTTTTCGTGCGCCTGGGACGGTTTTCCGTCCGGCAAAAGAAAAGGCCGCAGGATCGCTCCTGCGGCCTTTTCTGTTCGATGACCGGCCGAAGGAGGGCGGGATGCGCCCTCCCCGGTCAGCCGCCCGTCAGTGCGCCAGGACGGCGAGCAGCAGCAGGGCGACGATGTTGGTGATCTTGATCGCCGGGTTCACCGCCGGGCCGGCCGTGTCCTTGTAGGGATCGCCGACCGTGTCGCCGGTGACGGAGGCCTTGTGCGCTTCCGAGCCCTTGAGGTGCTTGACGCCGTCCTTGTCGGTGAAGCCGTCCTCGAACGACTTCTTGGCGTTGTCCCACGCGCCGCCGCCCGAGGTCATCGAGATGGCGACGAACAGGCCGTTGACGATCACGCCGAGCAGCGAGGCGCCGAGCGCGGCGAAGGCCGAGGCCTTGGAGCCGGAGATCAGCAGCACGCCGAAATAGACGACGAGCGGCGCGAGCACCGGCAGCAGCGAGGGGATGATCATCTCGCGGATCGCGGCCTTGGTCAGAAGGTCGACCGCGCGGGCGTAGTTCGGCTTCGAGGTGCCGGCCATGATGCCCGGATCCTCGCGGAACTGGCGACGCACCTCCTCGACGATCGAGCCCGCCGCGCGGCCGACGGCCGTCATGGCGATGCCGCCGAAGAGGTAGGGGATCAGGCCGCCGAAGATCAGGCCCGCGACCACGTAGGGGTTGGCGAGCGAGAAGGAGATCTCGCCGACATCCGCGAAGTAGGGGAACTGGGCGCTGTTGGCCGCGAAATACTCCAGATCGTAGGAGTAGGCGGCGAACAGGACCAGCGCGCCGAGACCGGCCGAGCCGATGGCGTAGCCCTTGGTGACGGCCTTGGTGGTGTTGCCGACGGCGTCGAGCGCGTCGGTCGACTGACGCACCTCGGACGGCAGGCCCGACATCTCGGCGATGCCGCCGGCATTGTCGGTGACGGGGCCGAAGGCGTCGAGCGCCACGATCATGCCGGCAAGGCCGAGCATGGTCGTCACCGCGATGGCGGTGCCGAAGAGGCCGGCGAGCTGGAACGTGGCGAGGATGCCGCCGACGATGACGATCGCCGGAAGGGCGGTCGACTCGAGCGAGACGGCGAGGCCCTGGATGACGTTGGTGCCGTGGCCGGTCACCGACGCCTGGGCGATGGAGTTCACCGGGCGCTTGTTGGTGCCGGTGTAGTATTCGGTGATGACGACGATGAGGCCGGTGACGATCAGGCCGATCAGGCCGCACACGAACAGCGCCGAGCCGGTGATGGACTGGCCGGCGACCACGCCGATCTCGCCCCAGCCGACGGTGAGCTGGTTGGCGATGGCGACGCCGCCGACGGTCAGAACGCCGGTGACGATCAGGCCCTTGTAGAGCGCGCCCATGATCGAGCCGTTGGCGCCGAGCTTGACGAAGAAGGTGCCGACGATCGAGGTCACGATGCAGGCCGCGCAGATGGCGAGCGGGTAGATCATGACGGAGGTCAGCACGTCCGTGCCGGCGAAGAAGATCGCGCCGAGCACCATGGTGGCGACGACCGTCACCGCGTAGGTCTCGAACAGGTCGGCGGCCATGCCGGCGCAGTCGCCGACATTGTCGCCGACGTTGTCGGCGATGGTGGCCGGGTTGCGCGGATCGTCCTCGGGGATGCCCGCCTCGACCTTGCCGACGAGGTCGCCGCCGACGTCGGCGCCCTTGGTGAAGATGCCGCCGCCCAGACGCGCGAAGATCGAGATCAGCGAGGCGCCGAAGCCGAGCGCCACCAGCGCGTCGATGACGGTGCGGTCGGCCGGCGCGTAGCCGAGCGGACCGACGAGGATCCAGTAGTAGACCGCAACGCCGAGAAGCGCGAGGCCGGCGACCAGAAGGCCGGTGATCGCGCCCGACTTGAAGGCGATGTCGAGGCCGGCGGCGAGGCTGTTGGAGGCCGCCTGCGCGGTGCGGACGTTGGCGCGCACCGACACGTGCATGCCGATGAAGCCCGCCGCGCCCGACAGCACCGCGCCGATCAGGAAGCCGATGGCGGCGGTGGCGGAAAGCAGCCACCAGGCGAGAACGAAGACCACCGCGCCGACGATGGCAATGGTGGTATACTGGCGGGTCAGGTAAGCCTGAGCACCCTCACGGATCGCGCCGGCGATCTCCTGCATGCGCGCGTTGCCCTGGTCGGCCGCCAGGACCGACTGCGTCGCCCAGATGGCATAGACGACCGACAGGACGCCGCAGAGAATGACGACATAAAGTATGGTCATTTCACGGGATTCCTCGATTGCGGGCCCGCAAGAACCCCTCCGCGGGCCGGGGGTTGAGAGGGTGGAGTCCGGACGGACTCTGCCTTTTCGCGTCGGCTTATGCGGAACGGCCCAACAAACGTCAAGGTTTTGATAATCTTTTGCCCGGAAATCGCCCCAAATGCCCGGGCGACGGGCGCTATGTGCCTGAAAATGCGGCGGCGCGGCGCGTGACGATTCGCAAGCCGACCAATCCCGCCACGCACAGCAGGACGACGGGGAACGTCACCCAGTTGAGCGCCTCCCAGCCCCACTTCTCGTAGACCACGCCGGACAGGAACGAGGCGAGCGCGACGGTGCCGAACAGGATGAAGTCGTGGACGCCGAGCACCTTGCCCTGCTCCGAGGGGCGGTAGGTCTCGGCGACGATGGCGGTGGTGCCGATGAAGCCGAAGTTCCAGCCGAGACCGAGCAGGATCAGCGCGGTCCAGAACTGCCAGAGCTGGATGCCGGAGAGCCCGACGAGGCCGCAGGCGACCAAGAGCGCAAGGCCGAGGGCGACCACGGCCTCGGCGCCGAAGCGGGCGATCAGCCTGCCGGTGAAGAAGCTCGGCGCGAACATGGCCATGACGTGCCAGGAGATGCCCAGCGTCGCCTCGTCCGGCGAGAAGCCGCAGCCGACCATGGCGAGCGGCGCGCCGGTCATGACGAAGCTCATCAGGGCGTAGGTCCCGACGCCGCAGACGAGCCCGATGACGAAACGCGGCTGGCGCATGATCTCGCCCAGCGGCCTTGCCGGGCCGTCGAGGCCGGAGACGCTGCCGTCGCCGGCCGCGCGCGGCGGCAGGAAGGCAAGGACGAGCGCGCCGGCCGCGGCAAGGCCGACGATGGCGGCGAACGAGCCGGCGAACATCACCGGCGCCATCAGGTCGCGCGTGAAGATGACGATCTGCGGCCCGAGGATGGCGGTGACGATGCCGCCGGCCAGTACCATGGCGATGGCCCGGGCCTTGTAGGCGGGCGGTGCGTAGTCGGCGGCGGCGAAGCGCACCTGCTGGACGAAGGCGCCGCCGAAGCCGAGGACGAGCATCCCGGCGACGAACAGCCAGAACGAGAACTCGAGCAGCCCGAGCGTGGTCAGCACGCCGCCGATGGCCGTGACCGCGGTTCCCGCCTGAAAGCCGAAGCGGTAGCCGACCCGCTTGATGATCGTCGCGGCAGGGATCGCGCCCAGGGCGACGCCGACGGTGAAGCCGGTGACGGGGAGCGTGGAGAGCGACTTGTCCGCGGCAAGAAGATAGTGGCCGGAGAGCGCGCCGAGGGCGAAGGCGATGGGAGCGGCCGACCCGACGATCGCCTGCGACGCGGCGAGGATGAAGGTCGCGCGCCTTGCGCCCACCTGCACGGGGGCGCCGCTCACGGCGCCGGGTCCTTGCCCGGTTCCTTGCCCCGGCCCTCACCGCGCACGCGGCGGGCCACACGGTCGAGCACGGCGTTGACGAGCTTCGGCTCGTCCTCCTCGTAGAACGCCTTGGCGATGTCGACATATTCCGAGACGATGACCGGCACCGGCACGTCCTGGCGGCGCATCAGCTCGTAGACGCCGGCGCGCAGGATCGCCCGCAGCGTCGAATCCAGACGCGACAGCGGCCAGTCCTCGGTGAGCGCCTGGCGGATGACCGGGTCGACGACCTTCTGGTTCTCGACCACGCCGGCGAGGATGGCGCGGAACCATTGCGGGTCCGCCTCGCGATACTGCGCGCCGTCCACTTCCTTGCCGAGGCGGAATTGCTCGTATTCGGCGGTGATCTCGAGGATGCCGCTGCCGGCGACGTCCATCTGGTAGAGCGCCTGCACGGCGGCCAGCCGCGCCGCGCCGCGCTTGTTGGCGTGGCGCGGGCCTGCCGGTTTGTCCGATCCCTGCTTGGCGGCCAAGGTCATGCTCCGAGACGGTCGCGCAGCGCGATCATGGTCAGCGCCGCGCGGGCGGCGAAACCGCCCTTGTCGCCCTCTTCCCGGCGCGCGCGCGCCCAGGCCTGGGCCTCGTTCTCGACGGTCAGGATGCCGTTGCCGATGGCGAGCGATTCCTCGACCGCCAGATCCATCAGCGCACGGCAGGATTCGTTGGCGACGATGTCGAAATGATAGGTCTCGCCGCGAATGACGCAGCCGAGCGCGACGAAGCCGTCATAGTCCACGCCGTCCTCCTCGGCCCCGTCGAGCGCGAAGGAGATCGCCGCCGGAATCTCCAGCGCGCCGGGCACAGTGACGACGTCGTACGTGGCGCCGGCCTCGTCCAGCGCGGCCTTGGCGCCGCCGAGCAGCGCGTCCGAAAGGTCGTCGTAAAAACGCGCCTCGACGATGAGTATCCTGAGGGGCTCGGTAGCAGACATAGACATCTCCGGCAGACGGCGGTGACTTAGGCCGAAGCCGGCACCTTAGCAAGCGGTTCGTTGGGGATAGAAGCCCTGCACGCGGCGCAGGGCTGCGCGACGGCCGGCGGCGCGGGCGGAAAGCCCTTCCTACCGGCCGAACTCCATCAGCCGCGCGGCGTAGCGGGCCATGGTGTCGATCTCGAGGTTGACCTCGTCGCCGACCTGGCGGTCGCCCCACGTGGTCACGGTGAGCGAATGGAGGATCAGGAGCACGTCGAAGCGCGTGCCGTCGACGCGGTTGACGGTGAGCGAGGTGCCGTCGAGCGCGACGGAACCCTTCGGCGCGATGAAGCGGGCAAGCTCGCGCGGTGCTTCGAGGGTGAAGCGGACGGCGTCGCCCTCGGCCTCGCGCGCCACGATCTTGGCCCTGCCGTCGACATGGCCGGAGACGATGTGGCCGCCGAGCTCGTCGCCGATCTTGAGCGCGCGCTCGAGGTTGAGGCGGGTTCCGGGCTTCCAGCCGGCGGCGGTGGTCAGGCGCAGCGCCTCCTCCCATGCCTCGACTTCGAACCAGCGGGCGTTCGTCCCCGCTTCCGGCAGCGCCACCACGGTCAGGCACACGCCCGAACAGGCGATCGAGGCGCCGATGTCGATCCCGGCGGGGTCGTAGGCGGTGTCGATGCGCAGCCGCACGCCCTCCGGCAGCGGCGTCGCGGCCGCCACGGTTCCGATGTCGGTGACGATGCCGGTGAACATCAGAGCGCCCTCGCATATTCATTGTAGAGATCGTCGCCGAACCGCGCCTGCCGCACCCGGCGGAAGCCGGACGGGACGGAGGACGGCAGGACGGGCGACGCGACGCCGCCCTCGCCTATCGCCGCTGGGCCGGTGAAGAGCGCGATGCGGTCCACCAGCCCCTCGTCGAGAAAATGGCGCGCCGTCTCCGCGCCGCCTTCCACCATCAGCGTCATGTAGCCCTGCGCGCCCAGATCCTCCAGAAGCTCGGGCAGCGCGATCCGGCCTTCGTGGAGCTCGACCGCGAGGAAGCCGACGCCGAGCGCGGCGAGCGCCTGACGGCGCGCCTCGTCGGCCTTCACCGAGGAGGCAAGAAGCACCGGCACCTCCCTTGCCGTGGCGGCAAGCTTCGAGGATGGCGGCAGGCGCAGCGCCGCGTCGAGCACGATGCGCGCCGGCGAGCGGGCTTCCAGACCGGCCAGACGGCAGGTCAGCTCCGGGTCGTCGGCCAGCGCGGTGCCGATGCCGACGAGGATGGCGCTCGATTCCGCGCGCATCAAATGCACCTGCCGGCGCGAGACCGGGCCGGTGATCGCCACCTGCCCCTCGCCCCGGCGGCCGATCATGCCGTCGGCGGAAACCGCAAGCTTGAGAATCACTTCCGGCCGCTTGCTGACGGAGCGAGTCAGGTAGCCGGCCAGCATGTCGCGCGCTTCCTCGGCGAGGACGCCCTCCACGACCTCGATGCCAGCGGCGCGCAGGATGGCGTAGCCATTGCCGGAAACGCGCGGGTCGGGATCGCTCGCCGCGCCGACCACGCGCGCCACGCCGGCAGCGACGAGCGCCTCGGCGCAGGGCGGGGTGCGGCCGTGATGGGCGCAGGGCTCGAGCGTGACATAGGCCGTCGCCCCCCGCGCGCGCTCGCCGGCCTCGGCCAGCGCCTGGGGCTCGGCATGGGGGCGGCCGCCGACGGCGGTGACGCCGCTGCCGACGACGACTCCGTCCCTGACGATCAGCGTGCCGACCGAGGGGTTGGTGGCGGTGAGGCCGAGATTGCGGCGGGACAGGCGGATGGCGGCGGCCATGAAGCGCCGGTCCGCCTCGGAGCCGGCCTCTGCCTCGCTCTGCGCCATCGCGCTACTCCTCGTCCTGATCGCTCCGCAGCTCGCCGAGCACCTCGTGGAAATCCTTGGCCTCGCGGAAGTTGCGGTAGACCGAGGCGAAGCGCACATAGGCGACGTCGTCTATCGACTTCAAGGCCTCCATGACGAGGCGGCCGATCTCGTCCGACATCACCTCCGTCTCGCCCGAGCTTTCGAGCTGGCGGGCGATGCCGGTCGCGGCGCGCTCGACGCGCTCCGGGTCGACGTTGCGCTTCCTGACGGCGATCTCCATCGAGCGCAGGAGCTTGTCGCGGTCGAACGGCACCTTGCGGCCCGAGCGCTTGACGACGACGAGGTCGCGAAGCTGCACCCGCTCGAAGGTGGTGAAGCGGCCGCCGCAGTCGGGACAGACGCGGCGGCGGCGGATCGCCGCCCCGTCTTCGGCGGGGCGGGAATCCTTGACCTGCGTATCTTCCGACTGACAGAACGGACAGCGCATCTTCACCCCTCCGGCGGTTTCGACCCTCGCCGGATGCTTAGCGCATTAGCCCAGATAGGGGTAGAGCGGGAAACGGCCGCACAGCTCGGCGACCTTGGCCCGCACCGCCGCCTCGACCGCGGCGTTGCCCTCGTCGGAATTCGCGACCTTCAGCCCGTCCAGCACCTCGGCGATCAGCTCGCCGATCTCGGCGAACTCGGCCGTGCCGAAGCCGCGCGTGGTGCCGGCCGGGGTGCCGAGGCGCACGCCCGAGGTCACGAACGGCTTCTCGGGGTCGAAGGGGATGCCGTTCTTGTTGCAGGTGATGTGGGCACGGCCGAGCGCGGCCTCCGCGCGCTTGCCGGTGGCGTTCTTCGGGCGAAGGTCGACCAGCATCAGATGGTTGTCGGTGCCGCCGGAGACGATGTCGAGGCCGGTCTCCTGCAGGCTCTTCGCCAGCGTGCGGGCGTTTCCGACGACATTTTCGGCATAGGTGCGGAATTCCGGCTGCAGCGCCTCGCCGAGCGCCACGGCCTTGGCGGCGATGACGTGCATCAGCGGACCGCCCTGCAGGCCGGGGAAGACGGCCGAGTTGATCTTCTTGGCGATGTCCTCGTCATTGGTGAGGATCATGCCGCCGCGCGGGCCGCGCAGCGACTTGTGCGTGGTGGTGGTGACGACATGGGCATGCGGCACGGGCGACGGGTGCACCCCGCCCGCGACGAGGCCGGCGATGTGCGCCATGTCGACCATGAGGTAGGCGCCGACGCTGTCGGCGATCTCGCGGAACCGCTTCCAGTCCCAGATGCGCGAATAGGCGGTGCCGCCGGCGAGGATCAGCTTGGGCTTCGTCTCGTGCGCCTTCTTCTCGATCTCGTCCATGTCGAGCAGATGGTCGTCGCGGCGCACGCCGTAGGAGACGACGTTGAACCACTTGCCGCTCATGTTGACCGGCGAGCCGTGGGTGAGGTGGCCGCCCGAGTTCAGATCGAGGCCCATGAAAGTGTCGCCGGGCTGGAGCAGCGCCAGGAAGACGGCCTGGTTCATCTGGCTGCCGGAGTTGGGCTGGACATTGGCGAAGGCCGCGCCGAACAGCGTCCTGGCGCGCTCGATGGCCAGCTCCTCGACGATGTCCACGAACTGGCAGCCGCCGTAGTAGCGCTTGCCCGGATAGCCTTCCGCGTACTTGTTGGTCAGCACGGTGCCCTGCGCTTCGAGGACGGCGCGGCTGACGATGTTCTCCGAGGCGATCAGCTCGATCTCGTCGCGCTGGCGGCCGAGCTCCTTGCGCACGGCGTCGAAGATCTCGGGGTCGCGCTCCTCGAGCGGCTGGGAAAAGAAAGCGGGGACGGCGGCCGTTACGCGGGTGTCCATGGCATCAGTCCTTCGGTCGGCATGGGAGGTGAGGATGCGGGCCGCATAACACACTTCCCCCCGCCCTTCCACGCCCGGGCGGGAAATTTCGTCCCCTTCTTCCGCCCCTTGTCCCGTATGATCGCGCGAAAGAAAAAGGCCGCCTCGCGGGCGGCCTCCGGATGCGGCGTCTCGCGCCCTCAGAGCGTCGAGAGCTGGAGCTCGTCCACGCCGTCGCGGCCGTAGATGTCGTCGCGGAAATGCGCGACGCCGTCGCCGGTCGCCCAGGCCGAAATGTAGGTGAAGTAGACCGGCACCGGGTTGGCGACCGCGATCTTCAGGTCGGATTCGGTCTGGATGCTCTGCTCCAGCCGGCGGCGGTCCCAGCCGGGCGTGTCGCGCAGAATCCACGCCACGAGGTCGCGCACGTTCTGCACGCGCACGCAGCCCGACGAATCGAAGCGCATCAGATTGTTGAACAGGCTCTGCTGCGGCGTGTCGTGCATGTAGACGGCATGCGGGTTGTGGAAGTTGATCTTGATCGTCGCCATCGCGTTGATGCGGCCGGGGTCCTGCCGGAAGCGCAGCTTCGCGGCCTCCTCGGTCGACCAGTCGATGGTCATCGGATCGACCTCGCCGTTCGGGCCGAAGATGCGGATGTTGTTCTCGGCCAGATAGTTCGGGTTCTTGCGCATCAGCGGGATGATGTCGCGGCGCACGATCGATTCCGGCGCATTCCAGTAGGGATTGACGTTGATCTCGTGGATCTTGGAATTCAGGATCGGCGTCTGGCGGTCGATCTTGCCGACGATGGCGGTGTGGCGCGAGACGACGCGGCCGTTCTCCACCGCCTCGATCTGGGCGGCCGGGATGTTGACCATGACGTAGCGGTCGCCGAGGAACCCCGACATCGAGCGCAGGCGCACGAGGTTGGTCTCGAGCTGGCCGAGGCGGACCGGCGCGCTGACGTTCATCGCGGCATAGGTATACTTGCCGGCGACGCCGTCGGCCGGAATGCCGTGGCGCATCTGGAAGCGCTTCAGCGCGGCGTCGACATAGGTGTCGAAGGACGGCGAGATGCCGGCGCGCTCGCTGAGGTCGCCCGAGAACATCAGCCGCAGGCGCAGCGCCTCGACGTCGCGGTCGGACACGCCGAGCCGCAGCGCCTTGCCGGCGGGCACCATCGGCCAGCCGCCGCGCGCCACGATGTCGGAATACTGCGCGAGCGTCTGCTCGATATACGTCACCGTCTCGGGGCTGAAGATCGGCGTGGTGGAGACCACCCTGCCCGCCTGCGCCGAGGCGCGCGCGTCGAACTGGTCGTCCCAGCTTCCGCGCTGGGTGGAGGAGAGAATCTCGTCGATCGCATTCTGGGCAGAGGCCGTCCGCGACAGCGCGGTTGCGGCGAGAGCGCCTGCCCCGGCGAGGAAGATGCGGCGAGATGTCTTCATGGATCGTCCCGATTGTTCCGTTGTCGCGGCCGAGGCCGCAATCCCTTCCCGTGCGTTATGACAGGCTTAACGTTAACATTCGCCGAACGCACATCCGCCCGCTCGCGCCGAGGCAGCATCCGTGCGGTCACATGGCTTTATGGCAGGATCGTGACCGATGCACGCCACAATGCCGTGAGCGGCAACGCCGGACGGCCGCGAGAGACCGGGTCTCTCGCGGCTGAGCCGGGTTCAGGCCACCCGTCCGTCGCCCTTCCGGGCGGCGTTACATGCGGTAGGCGATGGTGTCGTTCCAGAAGCGGTCGAGACGCTGGAGCGCGCGGTTCATCTGCTGGAACTCGTCGGAGCTGATGCCGCCGACGTGCTCGATCGAGCCGATGTGGCGGTCGTAGAGCTTGCCGACGACCTCGGCGACCTCGCGGCCCTTCGGCGTCAGGCTGACGCGCACCGAGCGGCGGTCGACCCGCGAGCGCTGGTGGTTGATGAAGCCGAGATCGACCAGCTTCTTGAGGTTGTAGGAGACGTTCGAGCCGAGATAGTAGCCGCGCGAGCGCAGCTCGCCCGCGGTCAGCTCGGCCGTGCCGATGTTGAACAGCAGCAACGCCTGGATCGAATTGATGTCCGAGCGGCCGTTGCGGTCGAACTCGTCCTTGATGACGTCAAGCAACCGGCGGTGCAGCCGCTCGACGAGCTGGAGGGATTCAAGATAAAGGGAGCGGATCGCGTCCTTGCGATCGTCATCGATGCTGGCGGCGGGCTTCGCCGCCTGTCGCGAAGTCGTCATGGTCTGGCCTCTCGTTCAACGCCCGGTGATGTGTTTTTGTTCTCACCTTGGCCCGACCTTATCGAATGCACATAAAATTCGACTTAAACCGCAGGCTTAACAGGGGCTTACCGCCGCCCTGCCCGGGATTACGCTGAATATAGGGTTAATCGGCCTGCCGGCGCTTCTGCAGGTAGAAGACGACGCGGAAGCCGCAATAGACGATCGCGATCAGCACGTGCAGGACGACGGCGAAGGGGCGCGCGCCGAAGAGCTCGGGAAAGCCCGCATACATCGTCACCTCGATCGCGGCGCACAGGAACCAGATCACCGCGCCCCAGGACGCGACCATCCACAGGCCGCTGGCCGCGAAGGGAAACAGCACCGCGAGCGACACCGAGGCCACCTGCCAGTGGACCGACATCAGGTCGAACCGCCACTCGGCGCCCTCGTGGATGCCGATCAGCCGCGCCCAGTAGGCGAGCCCGCACAGGAGGCCATAGCTGGCCACGGCGCGGTGGAACCATTCCCAGGCGAGATCCAGCGCGGTGGCGCGCAGGGGCGCGCTGTCGAACATGCGGTTCATGAAGGAGGCTCTTCCCTTTGCCCGAGTCACCCGATGCGGAAGGGGAGCATAGGGGCAAGCGGGGCTTTCCGCCAAGCCAGCCGTTCGGCGGGGTTGGAGGGGGCGTCCGGCTCGTGATAGAAGCCGCCAACGGAGAGATCGCGATGAACAGACACGCCCCTGCCCGCCCCGTCCTGCAACGCAGCGTCGACGAGATCACCGCCTCGCGCCGCCTGAGGCGCATGCGCAAGGCCGACTGGTCGCGCCGGCTGGTGCGCGAGACTACGTTGACGGTCGACGACCTGATCTGGCCGCTGTTCCTGACCGAGGGCGAGAACCGCCGCGAGGCCATCCCGGCCATGCCGGGCGTCGAGCGGCTTTCGGTCGATCTGGCCGTGAAGGAGGTCGAGCGCGCGGCGAAGCTCGGCATCCCGGCCATCGCCACCTTCCCGAACGTCGACATGGCGCTGCGCGACGTCGCCGCCTCCGAAATCCTCAATCCCGACAACCTCATCAACCGCGCGTCGCGGGCGATCAAGGCGGCGGTGCCGGAGATCGGCATCATCACCGACGCCGCGCTCGACCCGTTCACCGATCACGGCCATGACGGCATCCTGCGCGACGGCATCATCGTCAACGACGAGTCGGTCGAGCGCGTCGCCGCCGGGGCGGTGCTGCAGGCGGCAGCCGGCGCGGACATCATCGCGCCGTCGGACATGATGGACGGGCGCATCGGCGCGATCCGCGACGCGCTCGACGCGGCCGGCTTCCA
>JALHFU010000295.1:0-1337 GCA_022838525.1 Hyphomicrobiales bacterium
CCACGCCGGGTGCCGGATCGGCCCGATGGATGCCGATCCCCGGGGGGAGGGGCCGGCCCCCGTGGTGCTCGACCCGGATGTGGAATTGGGAGCCAACGGCGTAGTCTCCGGTTTACCCCAGGCGCCTACTCATATAGGAGAGGGGACCAAGGCTGACAATCTGGTGCAGATCAGCGCCGGGGCCCAGATCGGGCCGCATTGCATCATCGTGGCGCAAGTGACTATTGGCGAACACGCGACCTTGGAAGAGCGGGTGACTATAGCGGGCCAGGTGGTAGTCGCGCCCGGGGTGCGGATCGCGACCGTCGCGCCCGCCCAGGCGGCCGCCGCCTTCGGCGACGCCCTGCCGGTGGTGCCGCTCGCCGCCGCCTTCGCCGACACGCCCGGCCGCCCCGACACGGCGAATGCGGCCGGGACGGTCGAGGCGATCGAGCGCGCGGTGGCGGACGTGCAGGCCGGCCGCGCCGACGCGCTCGTCACCTGCCCCATCGCCAAGAAGCCGCTCTACGACGTCGGCTTTGCCTATCCCGGGCACACCGAATTCCTCGGCCATCTCGCCGGCGGCGCGCGCCCGGTGATGATGCTGGCGGGGCCGGACCTGCGCGCCGTGCCCGTCACGGTCCATATCGCGCTCGCGGAAGTGCCGCGCCGGCTGACGACGCAGGAGATCGTCGAGACGGCGGCGATCACCGCCGCCGACCTTGCGGCGAAGTTCGGCATCGCCCGGCCGCGCCTCGCCGTCGCCGGGCTCAACCCCCATGCCGGCGAGGGCGGCGCCATGGGGCGCGAGGACGAGGAGGTGGTGCGCCCGGCGGTGGAAGAGCTCGTGCGCCGCGGCATCGCCGCGCGCGGGCCGCTGCCGGCCGATACCATGTTCCATCCGCGGGCGCGGGCGACCTACGACGCGGCGATCTGCATGTATCACGACCAGGCGCTGATCCCGGCCAAGGCGCTCGCCTTCGACGAGACGGTCAACGTCACGCTCGGCCTGCCCTTCATCCGCACCTCGCCCGACCACGGCACGGCCTTCGACATCGCCGGCCAGGGCATCGCGCGGCCCGACAGCCTGATCGCGGCGCTGAAGATGGCGCGCGGGATGGCCGATGCGAAGGCGGCCGCTGCATGAGCCTCGACGGCCTGCCGCCGCTGCGCGAGGTGATCGAGCGCCACGAATTGCGGGCGAAGAAGTCGCTCGGCCAGAACTTCCTGCTCGACCTCAACCTCACCTCGAAGGTGGCGCGCGCGGCCGGCGACCTTACGGACGCCACCGTCATCGAGGTCGGCCCCGGCCCCGGCGGGCTGACGCGGGCGCTTCTCGCGCACGGCGCGAAGCGCGT
>JALHFU010000295.1:1371-3870 GCA_022838525.1 Hyphomicrobiales bacterium
TGGCCGCCCTTCTGGTCGTCGCTGACGCTGATGTTCCAGAAGGAGGTGGCGCAGCGCATCGTCGCGAAGCCCGGCGACGACGCCTATGGCCGGCTCGGCGTGCTCGCCGGCTGGCGCACGCAGGCGCGGATCGTGTTCGACCTGCCGCCGCAGGCGTTCACGCCGCCGCCCAAGGTCACCTCCGCGGTCGTCCACATCGTGCCGCGCGAGCACCCGCTGCCCGTGGACGGGAAGAAGCTCGCGCGGGTGACGGAGGCGGCCTTCGGCCAGCGGCGCAAGATGCTGCGCCAGAGCCTCAAGGCGCTGGGCGGCGAGCGCCTGCTGGACGCCGTCGGGATCGACGGGACCAGACGCGCGGAAACGCTCTCCGTGGAGGAGTTCGTCGCGCTGGCGAACGCGCTGTAACGGTACGACTTTCTAGAAGCCGTAGAGGCCGATCTCGTCGGGCGCGAATGCGGCAAGGGCGGCCTTGTCGTCCTCGTCGAAGATGTCGCCGACCTGCGCCTTCAGCGCCGCTTCGAGCTTCCTGTCGGCCTCGCCGGTCGGGTCGGTCATGGCATCGACGAGCGTGTCGAGCGAAATGCCGAGGTCGTCGAGACCGAGCTTCTTCTCCAGCTCGGCGAGGAAAAATCCACCGCCCGGCTCCCGCTTGATCTCCTCGACCGCCTGCCGGATGGCGAGGCCGTAGGAGCGCACGGAGTCGAAATCGTCCATGGAGATGCCGAGCTCCTCGCCCAGCCGCTCCATCAGGCGGACCTTCATCCCGTTGACGTCCGGGATGCTGCGGTCGAACAGCGCTTGCGCGATCCTGCCCTTGGCCTGGGCCGAGTGCCCGCCGGCGGCCGAGACTCCCGGCCTCGCCGCGCCGTTGGCGATCGCGACCAAGTCGGCGGCGGCCGGATCGCGCCGCTCGCCGCTCCCCGCCGGGGCAGCCCGTTGCAGGATCACAAGCGCGGCCGAGACGGTCGTCGAGATCGAAAGCATGCCCCACTCCAAGGCGCGCGCCGCCGCAAGGGCGGACGGTGCATCCGCAGCGACGCTAGGAGAACAGGCTTAACAAAGTCATAACGACTTCGGGGCCCGCCGGAGGGGCTAGTCGCAGACAGCCGGGAGGCGGTCCTTGCGGACGCCCCGGCGGACCGGGGCGCCGCGCGCCCGTCACTGCGCGGCGAGCGCGGCCGCGATGGCGTCCTTGAGGGCAAGGCGACGCTTGCGGAACGCCACCTCGGTGTCCTCGGCGACCGGCTCGATGCGGCTTTCGGCCTTGTGGATGCGGTCGTTGACCTCGTCATACTCGTCGAGGAGCCGGGCGAAGTTCTCGTCCCTAGCCTTGAGCGCGTGGATGGCGTCGAGCTGGCCGGGGAATTCCTCGCCGAGCGTGTGGGGAGTGTTGGACATGGCGTCTCCTTGCGTCTTGCACTTTGGACCATAGCCGGGCGGGCGGAAGGCGACTTGACCCGGATCAAGGCAGCGGCGGGCCAGCGCCGCGGATGTGTCAGTCCAGCTTCTCGCCCAGCAGGCCGTCGACGAAGCCGAACAGGCCGGGGCGGCGGTCGCGGCGCAGGCGCTCGGCCGTCACGATGGCCTGCACCTGCGCGAAGGCCGCATCGAGGTCGTCGTTGACGACGACATAGTCGTAGTCGCGCCAGTGCTCGATCTCGGCGCGGGCGTTGGCGAGGCGGGCGGCGATGACCTCGTCGGCGTCCTCGGCGCGGCGGCGCAGGCGGCCCTTCAGCTCGCGCATCGTCGGCGGCAGGATGAAGATCGAGACGACATCGGCGCGCATCTTCTCGCGAAGCTGCTCCGCGCCCTGCCAGTCGATGTCGAACAGCATGTCGCGGCCTTCGGCCAGCGCCTTCTCGGCCGGCGCGCGCGGCGTGGCGTAGAAATTGCCGTGGACCTCGGCCCATTCGAGCAGCTCGTCATTGTCGCGCATGCTCTCGAACTCGCGGCGCGAGCGGAAATGGTAGTGGCGGCCGTCGATCTCGCTGCCGCGGCGCGCCCGCGTCGTCACGCTGATCGACAATTCGAAGGAGGGGTCGCTTTCGAGGAGGTTGCGCGAGATGGTGGACTTGCCGGCGCCCGAGGGCGAGGAAAGCACGAGCATGATGCCGCGGCGGCTGATGGTGCGGTCGATGGGGGCGGCGGGCATCGTCACTCCAGATTCTGGACCTGTTCGCGGAACTGGTCGACCACGGCCTTCAGCTCGAGGCCGATGGCCGTCACCGAGGCCGCATTCGATTTCGAGCACAACGTATTCGATTCGCGATTGAATTCCTGCGACAGGAAATCGAGCTTGCGGCCTGCCGGCCCGCCGGCGGCAAGCAGCGCGCGGCCGGAGGCGACATGCGTCTTCAGCCGGTCGATCTCCTCGCGGATGTCGGCGCGCGTGGCCAGGAACGCCGCCTCCATGTGCAGGCGCGCCTCGTCGAGCGGCTGGCCAGAATCGAGAAGGAGCCGGACCTGCTCGGCCAGCCGGGCGCGGATCGCGGCCGGCTC
>JALHFU010000084.1:0-14163 GCA_022838525.1 Hyphomicrobiales bacterium
GCGTCGACGTCGAGATCAAGCTCTAGGGAGCAGAACCATGAGCCGGCGGGCTTTCCCCAACGGCTCCTCTGAAGGAACCAGACTGATGCGTTCAGGTGTTATCGCACAGAAAATCGGGATGACGCGCGTCTACAACGACGCAGGCGAGCACGTGCCGGTGACCGTTCTCCGCGTGGAGAACCTCCAGGTCGTCGCCCAGCGTACCCAGGAAAAGAACGGCTATACGGCCGTGCAGCTCGGCGTCGGGCTCGCCAAGGTCAAGAACACGTCGAAGGCCCTGCGCGGCCATTTCGCGGCGGCGTCCGTCGAGCCCAAGGCCAAGGTCGCGGAGTTTCGCGTGTCGCCGGAGAACCTGATCGACATCGGGGCGGAGATCACGGCCGAGCACTTCGTGCCGGGCCAGAAGGTCGACGTGACCGGCACCTCGATCGGCAAGGGGTTCCAGGGCGTGATGAAGCGCCACAATTTCCGCGGCGGCCGCGCCACGCACGGCAACTCGCTGTCGCACCGCATCCACGGTTCGACCGGCCAGCGCCAGGACCCCGGCAAGGTGTTCAAGGGCAAGAAGATGGCCGGCCACATGGGCGACGTTCGCGTCACGACGCAGAACCTCGAAGTGGTTTCGACCGATGCCGACCGCGGCCTGATCCTCGTGCGCGGCGCCGTGCCGGGCTCGAAGGGGTCGTGGATTTACGTGCGCGACGCCGTGAAGGCGCCGCTTCCGGAGAACGCGCCCAAGCCGGCGGCCATCCGCGCCGCTGCGAAGGCGGAGGCTCCGGCTGTCGAGGGAGCTGAGTGATGGTCGACATCAAGATTACGACGATTGCCGGCAAAGCCGCCGGCGAGATCAAGCTCTCGGACGAGATCTTCGGTCTGGACCCGCGCGAGGACATCCTGCAGCGCGTCGTGCGCTGGCAGCTGGCCAAGAAGCAGCAGGGCACGCACAAGGCCAAGGGCCGCGCGGAGATTTCGCGCACCGGCGCCAAGATGTACAAGCAGAAGGGCACGGGCCGCGCCCGTCACTCTTCGGCACGCGCTCCGCAGTTCCGCGGCGGCGGCAAGGCGCACGGCCCGGTCGTGCGCAGCCACGAGCACGACCTGCCGAAGAAGGTCCGCGCCCTCGGCCTCAAGCATGCGCTGTCGGCCAAGGCGAAGGCTGCGAGCCTGATCGTGGTCGACGACCTCGCGCTCAAGGAAGCGAAGACCAAGGCCCTGGTGGCGGATTTCGCCAAGCTCGGCCTGACCAACGCGCTCGTCATCGGCGGCGCCGAGGTCGACCAGAACTTCCGCCGCGCCGCGTCGAACATTCCGAACATCGACGTGCTGCCGGTCCAGGGCATCAACGTCTACGACATTCTGCGTCGCGGCACGCTGGTCCTGTCCAAGGCCGCGGTCGAGGCCCTTGAGGAGCGGTTCAAATGACTGATCTTCGCCACTATGACGTGATCGTCTCGCCGGCGATCGGAGAACAACCAGATCGTCTTCAACGTCGCCCGCAAGGCGACGAAGCCGGAGATCAAGGCGGCCGTCGAGGCGCTGTTCGGCGTGAAGGTGACGGCGGTGAACACGCTGCTGCGCAAGGGCAAGGTGAAGCGCTTCCGCGGCACCATTGGCCGCCAGAGCGACGTGAAGAAGGCTGTCGTGACGCTGGCCGACGGCCACTCGATCGATGTCGCCACCGGACTCTAAGGAACGGCTACGATGGCACTGAAGAAATATAATCCCATCACGCCCGGCACGCGCCAGCTCGTGATCGTAGACCGTTCGGGCCTCTACAAGGGCAAGCCCGTCAAGGGCCTGACCGAGGGCCTGACCAAGTCCGGCGGCCGCAACAACTACGGCCGCGTCACCGCCCGCTTCATCGGCGGCGGTCACAAGCGCGCCTACCGCATCATCGACTTCAAGCGCCGCAAGTTCGGCGTGGCGGCGACGGTGGAGCGTCTGGAGTACGACCCGAACCGCACGGCGTTCATCGCCCTCATCAGGTATGAGGACGGCGAGCTCAGCTACATCCTGGCGCCGCAGCGCCTTGCCGTCGGCGACCAGGTCGTGGCGGGCGAGAGCGTCGACGTGAAGCCGGGCAACGCGATGCCGCTGGGCTCGATGCCGGTCGGCACGATCGTGCACAATGTCGAGCTGAAGCCGGGCAAGGGCGGCCAGATCGCCCGTTCGGCGGGCGCCTACGCCCAGCTCGTCGGCCGCGACCAGGGCTATGCGATCCTTCGCCTCAACTCCGGCGAGCAGCGCGTGGTCCACGGCTCCTGCCTCGCCACGGTCGGCGCCGTGTCCAACCCGGACCACGGCAACGTCAACGACGGCAAGGCCGGCCGCACGCGCTGGCGCGGCAAGCGCCCGCACAACCGCGGCGTCGCCATGAACCCGGTCGACCACCCGCACGGCGGCGGCGAAGGCCGCACCTCCGGCGGCCGCCATCCGGTGACCCCGTGGGGCAAGCCCACCAAGGGCAAGCGCACCCGGTCCAACAAGGCGACCGACAAGTTCATCATGCGCTCGCGCCACCAGCGCAAGAGCTAAGGAAAGGTAGTCTGACGTGACCCGTTCAGTCTGGAAAGGCCCGTTCGTCGACGGCTTTCTGCTCAAGAAGGCGGACAAGGTGCGCGAGAGCGGCCGCAACGAGGTGATCAAGATCTGGAGCCGCCGCTCCACGATCCTGCCGCAGTTCGTCGGCCTCACCTTCGGCGTCTACAACGGCCAGAAGCACGTTCCGGTCAATGTGACCGAGGAGATGGTCGGCCACAAGTTCGGTGAGTTCTCGCCCACCCGTACCTATTACGGCCACGGCGCGGACAAGAAGGCGAAGAGGAAGTAACGATGGGCAAGGCCAAGGCACCGCGCAAGCTTGCCGACAACGAGGCGCGCGCCGTCCTGCGCACGATCCGCATCAGCCCGCAGAAGCTGAACCTGGTCGCGGCGCTGATCCGCGGCAAGGCGGTCGACACCGCGCTTGCGGACCTCGAATTCTCGCGCAAGCGGATTGCCGCCACCGTCAAGAAGACGCTGGAGTCCGCGATCGCGAACGCCGAGAACAACCACGGGCTCGACGTGGACTCGCTGGTCGTCGCCGAGGCCTATGTCGGCAAGTCGATCGTGATGAAGCGGTTCCATGCCCGCGGCCGCGGCCGCGCCTCGCGCATCGAGAAGCCGTTCTCGCATCTGACCATCGTCGTGCGCGAAGTTGAAGAAGTGGAGGCCGCATAATGGGCCAGAAAATCAATCCGATCGGCCTGCGCCTCGGCATCAACCGCACCTGGGACTCGCGCTGGTACGCCAACACCGGCGAGTACGGCAAGCTGCTCCATGAAGACCTCAAGATTCGCGAGTATCTCGAGAAGGAGCTGAAGCAGGCCGCGGTCTCGAAGATCGTGATCGAGCGTCCGCACAAGAAGTGCCGTGTCACCATTCACGCCGCACGGCCGGGCCTCATCATCGGCAAGAAGGGCGCCGACATCGAGAAGCTGCGCCGCAAGCTGACCGAGATGACGAAGTCGGAGACGCACCTGAACATCGTCGAGGTCCGCAAGCCGGAGACCGACGCCAAGCTGATCGCGCAGTCGATCGCGCAGCAGCTCGAGCGCCGCGTCGCGTTCCGCCGCGCCATGAAGCGCGCCGTGCAGTCGGCGATGCGCCTCGGCGCGGAAGGCATCCGCATCAACTGCGCCGGTCGTCTGGGCGGCGCGGAGATCGCCCGCATGGAGTGGTACCGCGAGGGCCGGGTGCCGCTGCACACGCTGCGCGCCGACGTCGACTACGGCACCGCCGAGGCGCAGACCGCCTACGGCATCTGCGGCGTCAAGGTGTGGGTGTTCAAGGGCGAGATCCTCGAGCACGATCCGATGGCGTCCGAGCGCCGCGCGGTCGAGGGCGAGCAGCATGGCGGTGGCGGGCATCAGCGCCGTCGCGAGAACGCCTGACGAATAGGAATTCTGGAGAAGAACGATGCTGCAGCCAAAGCGCACAAAGTTCCGCAAGCAGTTCAAGGGCCGCATCCACGGCGCTGCCAAGGGTGGTACGGACCTCAACTTCGGCGGTTTCGGCCTGAAGGCGCTTGAGCCCAACCGCGTCACGGCGCGCGAGATCGAGGCGGCCCGCCGCGCGATCACCCGCCAGATGAAGCGTCAGGGCCGCGTGTGGATCCGCGTGTTCCCCGACCTTCCGGTCACGTCGAAGCCGACCGAGGTCCGCATGGGCAAGGGCAAGGGCTCGGTCGACTACTGGGCGGCGCGCGTCAAGCCGGGCCGCATCATGTTCGAGATCGACGGCGTGCCCGAGGACATCGCCCGCGAGGCGCTGCGCCTCGGCGCGGCCAAGCTTTCGGTGCGCACGCGCTTCGTGCAGCGCATTGCGGAATAGGGAAAGGGTTCATAGATGAAAGCCTCCGATGTGAGGGCCAAGACCCTCGACCAGCTCAACGACGAGCTTGCCGGCCTGAAGAAGGAGCAGTTCAACCTGCGCTTCCAGAAGGCGACCGGCCAGCTCGAGAAGACGGCGCGCGTGAAGGAAGTCCGCAGGGACATCGCGCGCATCAAGACGATCGCGGCGGAGAAAGCCGCCGCCAAGAAGGCTTAAGGACGAAGACCATGCCGAAGCGCATCATGCAGGGCACCGTCGTCAGCGACAAGAACGACAAGACGGTCGTCGTCAGGGTCGAGCGCCGCTTCACCCATCCGGTGATGAAGAAGACGGTCCGTCAGTCGAAGCGCTACAAGGCGCACGACGAGAACAACACCTCGAAGGTGGGCGACATCGTCTTCATCCAGGAGTCGGCGCCGATCTCCAAGGACAAGCGCTGGGTCGTGGTGCAGAACCAGACCCAGGAGCTGGCGGCGAACGCCGAGTAACAACGAATTTGGACAGCCGGGCGGGCGAAAGCCCGTCCATAATTGATATAGAAGGCGGCCAGTCATGATTCAGATGCAAACAAACCTCGACGTGGCGGATAATTCCGGCGCCCGTCGTGTCATGTGCATCAAGGTGCTGGGCGGCTCGAAGCGGAAGTACGCCTCGGTCGGCGACATCATCGTCGTGTCGATCAAGGAGGCCATTCCGCGCGGCCGCGTCAAGAAGGGCGACGTGATGAAGGCGGTCGTGGTGCGCACGGCCAAGGACATCCGCCGGCCCGACGGCAGCGTGATCCGGTTCGACAACAACGCGGCCGTTCTGGTCGACAACAAGCGTGAGCCGATCGGCACCCGTATCTTCGGGCCGGTTCCGCGCGAGCTTCGCGCGAAGAACCACATGAAGATCATCTCGCTCGCGCCCGAAGTGCTTTAAGGAGCCGGTGACATGCAGAAGATCAGGAAGGGCGACAAGGTCGTCGTGCTTGCCGGCAAGGACAAGGGCCGCACCGGCGAGGTGCTGCGCGTGATGCCGAAGGACGACAAGGCCATCGTGCGCGGGGTCAACGTGGTGGTGCGCCACCAGCGCCAGACCCAGAACCAGGAAGGCGGCTTGATCCGCAAGGAAGCGCCGATCCACCTGTCGAACATCGCCGTGGCCGATCCCAAGGACGGCAAGACGCCGACCCGCGTCGGCTTCGAGGTCCGCGACGGCAAGAAGGTGCGCGTCGCGAAGCGCTCGGGAGAAGTCATCAATGGCTGACATCAAGTATGAGCCGCGGCTGAAGAAGCTCTACCGCGACGAGATCCGCAAGGCGATGCAGGAGCAGTTCAACTACGAGAACGAGCTGCAGATCCCGCGCCTCGACAAGGTCGTCATCAACATGGGCGTGGGCGAGGCGACGGCCGACTCCAAGAAGCCGACCATCGCGGCCGAGGACCTCGCCATGATCGCCGGCCAGAAGGCCGTCGTGACCAAGGCGCGCAACTCGATCGCCGGCTTCAAGGTTCGCGAGAACATGCCGATCGGCGCCAAGGTGACGCTGCGCAAGGACCGGATGTACGATTTCATCGACCGTCTGGTGACGATCGCACTGCCGCGCGTCCGCGACTTCCGGGGCCTGAACCCCAAGAGCTTCGATGGCCGTGGCAATTTCGCCATGGGCATCAAGGAGCACATCGTGTTCCCCGAGATCAACTACGACAAGGTCGACCAGATCTGGGGAATGGACATCATCGTTTGTACGACTGCCAAGACGGACGACGAGGCCCGGGCGCTGCTCAAGGCCTTCAACTTCCCCTTCCGGCAGTAACGGCAGCGAACAAAGGAACCTGAAATGGCAAAGACCAGCTCAGTCGAGAAGAACAACCGGCGCCGCAAGCTCGTGGACCAGTACGCCGCCAAGCGCGCCGCGCTCAAGGCGATCATCATGGACCAGTCCAAGCCGATCGAGGAGCGCTTCCGCGCCCAGCTCAAGCTGGCCGCGCTGCCGCGCAACTCGGCCAAGGTGCGCATCCGCAACCGCTGCGAGGTGACCGGCCGTCCGCGCGCCTACTACCGCAAGCTCAAGATGAGCCGCGTCGCGCTGCGCGAGCTGGGCAACAGCGGCCTGGTTCCGGGCCTGGTCAAGTCGAGCTGGTAAGGAGGACTACGATATGTCCGTGAGTGATCCCCTCGGCGATCTGCTGACCCGCATCCGCAACGCCTACGGCCGCAAGAAGACCAAGGTTTCGTCGCCGGCCTCGAGCCTGCGCGGCCGCGTCCTCGACGTGCTCAAGGCCGAAGGCTACATCCGCGACTACGCCAAGGTCGACTACGACAACGGCAAGTCGGAATTCGAGATCGAGCTGAAGTATTACGAAGGCGCCCCGGTGATCCGCGAGATTTCGCGCGTCTCGAAGCCCGGCCGCCGCGTCTACGTCTCGGTCAAGTCGATCCCGTCGGTGGCCAACGGCCTCGGCATTTCGATCCTGTCGACCCCCAAGGGCGTGATGGCCGACCATCAGGCCCGCGAGCAGAACGTCGGCGGCGAAGTGCTCTGCCAGGTCCTCTGACCGGGCGGGGCGAAGAGAAAAGGACGAGGACGGCAAGATGTCTCGTATTGGTAAGAAGCCCGTCGCGGTTCCGCAGGGCGTGACCGCGTCGGTGAACGGCCAGACCGTGACCGCCAAGGGTCCGAAGGGCGAGCTGAAGTTCGTCGTCAACGACGAGGTGCTGGTGAAGCTGGAGGACGGCGAGATCGCCGTCACCCCGCGCGACGAGTCGAAGGACGCCCGCTCGAAGTGGGGCATGTCGCGCACCCAGATCGCCAACATCCTGACGGGCGTGAAGGACGGCTTCGAGAAGCGTCTCGAGATCACCGGCGTCGGCTATCGCGCCGCCATGCAGGGCAAGAACCTGCAGCTTGCGCTTGGCTTCAGCCACGACGTGGTCTATGAGGCCCCCGAAGGCGTGACCATCTCCGTGCCGAAGCCGACGGAAATCGTCGTCAACGGCATCGACAAGCAGGTGGTCGGCCAGGTTGCGGCCGAGATCCGCAAGTATCGCGGCCCCGAGCCCTACAAGGGCAAGGGCGTGCGTTATGCCAACGAGCGGATCGTCCGCAAGGAAGGCAAGAAGAAGTAAGGTGCAGCGCCACGGGGCGCGGTCGCGGGAAGGCGGAACTGCCGCCTTACCGCACATGGCCGCCCCCGTTTTACAAGGCAGGGAATACTGGCCATGGCCAACAAGGAATCCACCCAGCGCCGCGCGGCGCGCGTCCGCCGTCAGATCAAGAAGGTCGCCGGCGACCGTCCGCGCCTGTCCGTGCATCGCTCGTCGAAGCACATCTACGCCCAGATCATCGACGACGCGCGCGGCCACACCGTCGCCGCGGCCTCGACGCTCGAGAAGGACCTGAAGGGTTCGCTCAAGACCGGCGCCGACCAGGCTGCCGCGGCCGCCGTCGGCAAGCTCGTCGCCGAGCGCGCCGCCAAGGCCGGCGTCAAGGAAGTGGTGTTCGACCGCGGGCCGTACATCTATCACGGCCGGGTCAAGGCGCTCGCCGACGCCGCGCGCGAAGCCGGCCTCAGCTTCTGAGGCATGTTCATTCCGGGGCGGGGCGCATCGCGGCCTGTCCCGTTTCGCCGTCGGGCCAGGGCCCGACATTTTCGTAATCCGTGCTACCGGAAAAGAACAAGGACCAGGATATGGCACAGGAACGTAGGGACGGCGGCCGCGATCGTGATCGCAGCCGGGACCGTGAAGAGCGCGACAGCGAATTCGTCGACAAGCTCGTCCACATCAATCGCGTCGCCAAGGTGGTGAAGGGTGGCCGTCGCTTCGGCTTCGCCGCGCTTGTCGTCGTCGGCGACCAGAAGGGCCGCGTCGGCTTCGGCCACGGCAAGGCGCGCGAAGTGCCGGAGGCGATCCGCAAGGCGACCGAGAGCGCCAAGCGCGACCTGATCTTCGTGCCGCTGCGCGGCGGCCGCACGCTGCACCACGACGTCGAGGGCCGTCACGGCGCCGGCAAGGTGCTCTTGCGCACCGCCAAGCCCGGTACGGGCATCATCGCGGGCGGCCCGATGCGCGCCGTCTTCGAGACGCTCGGCGTCCAGGACGTCGTCGCCAAGTCGATGGGCTCGTCCAACCCGTACAACATGGTTCGCGCCACGTTCGACGCCCTGAAGAGCCAGATGCATCCGAAGGACGTCGCCGCCGCGCGCGGCATCAAGTATTCGACGCTGCAGGCGCGCCGCGGCGCGGCCGTCGCGGCCGACGAGTAAGGGAGAGGCATCATGGCTAAGAAGGCGAGCAAGACGCTCGTTGTCGAGCAGATCGGCAGCCCCATCCGCCGCCCCGCCGAGCAGCGCGCGACGCTGATCGGCCTCGGACTGAACAAGATGCACCGGCGCGCCACGCTGGAAGACACGCCTTCCGTGCGCGGCATGATCGCCAAGGTGCAGCACCTCGTCCGCGTCGTGGACGAGGCGTGAGCAAGGCAGGAGCCACATCATGAAACTCAACGAACTGCGTGATCGCGACGGCGCGACCAAGGCGCGCAAGCGCGTCGGCCGTGGCATCGGTTCCGGATCCGGCAAGACCGGCGGCCGCGGCGTCAAGGGCCAGAGCTCGCGCTCGGGCGTCGCCATCAACGGCTTCGAGGGCGGCCAGATGCCGCTCTACCGCCGCCTGCCCAAGCGCGGCTTCAAGAACATCTTCGCCAAGGACTTCAACGAGGTTTCGCTCGGCCGGGTCCAGGCGGCGATCGATGCCAAGAAGCTCGACGCCGGCGAGACGGTGACGGTCGAGGCGCTGGTCAAGGCCGGCGTGCTGCGCCGCGCCAAGGACGGCGTGCGCCTGATCCGCGGCGGCGAGCTGAAGGCGAAGGTCAATTTCGACGTCGCCGGCGCGTCCGCTCCGGCGGTTGCCGAGGTCGAGAAGGCCGGGGGATCGGTGAAGCTGCCGGAAAAGGCGGCCGCCGAGTAACGGTCTTTTCCGAAAGGCGGCGGCCTGTCCATGTTCCGGTTCGATTGAAAGACCTTCCATCGGGCGAGAACATGAGCAGGCCGCCGCTTGCATCTTGGCCGGCCGAGGCCTATCTCGTGGCTTCGTCGGCGCCCGGGTCAAGGCGGCGATCCCTGCAAGGCGACATCCTCGCCGCGCCGTGACGAAGCGGAGAATTCCATATGGCATCGGCAGCCGAACAGCTTGCTTCCAATCTCAACTTTTCCGCCTTCGCCAAGGCCGAGGACCTGAAGAAGCGCATCTGGTTCACGCTCGGCGCGCTGCTCGTCTACCGCCTCGGCACCTACATCCCGATGCCCGGCATCAACCCTGAGGCCTTCGCGCAGGCCTTCCAGCAGCAGGCCGGCGGCGTGCTCGGCATGTTCAACATGTTCGCGGGCGGCGCGGTCGAGCGCATGGCGATCTTCGCGCTCGGCATCATGCCCTACATCTCCGCCTCGATCATCATGCAGCTCATGACGTCGGTCATCCCGACGCTGGAAGCGCTGAAGAAGGAAGGCGAGCAGGGCCGCAAGATCATCAACCAGTATACGCGCTACGGCACGGTGCTGCTCGCCGTCGTGCAAGCCTACGGCATCTCCGTCGGGCTCGAGAGCGGCGCCAACATCGTCACCGATCCGGGCTGGTTCTTCCGCGCCTCGGCCGTCATCACGCTGGTCGGCGGCACCATGTTCCTGATGTGGCTGGGCGAGCAGATCACCGCGCGTGGCATCGGCAACGGCATCTCGCTCATCATCTTCGCCGGCATCGTGGCGGGGCTTCCCTCGGCGCTCGGCGGCACGCTCGAGCTCGGCCGCACCGGGGCGCTGTCGACGGGCATCATCCTGGCGATCCTCGTGCTCGCCGTCGTGCTGGTCGCCGGCATCGTGTTCTTCGAGCGGGCGCAGCGGCGCCTGCTGATCCAGTATCCGAAGCGCCAGGTCGGCAACCGCATGTTCCAGGGCGACACCTCGCACCTGCCGCTCAAGCTCAACACCGCCGGCGTCATCCCGCCGATCTTCGCCTCGTCGCTGCTGCTCCTGCCGGCGACGCTGGCCGGCTTCTCCGACACGACGACGCTTCCGGCCTGGGCCAGCTCGGTGCTGGCGACGCTCGGCCACGGCCAGCCGCTCTACATGTTCCTCTACGGCGCGATGATCGTGTTCTTCGCGTTCTTCTACACGGCGATCGTGTTCAATCCGAAGGACACCGCCGACCAGCTTAAGAAGCATTCGGGCTTCATTCCGGGATACCGCCCGGGCGAGCGCACGGCCGAATACATCGACTATGTGCTGACCCGCATCACGGTGATCGGCGCCATCTACCTGGTGGTCGTCTGCCTCATTCCCGAGTTCCTCATTTCGGCGACCGGCGTCCCGTTCTATCTCGGCGGCACCTCGCTCCTCATCGTGGTCAGCGTCACGCTCGACACGGTTGCGCAGGTCCAGGGTCACCTGATCGCGCACCAGTACGAGGGCCTGATCAAGAAATCCAAGCTGCGTGGAGGGAAGAGGGGACGATGAGGCTTATACTGCTCGGGCCGCCGGGGGCGGGGAAGGGGACGCAGGCCCAGAGACTGGTCGAGAAGCACGGAATTCCGCAGCTCTCGACGGGGGACATGCTGCGCGCCGCGGTGCAGGCGCAGACGGAAGTCGGCAAGCGCGCCAAGGCGGTGATGGATGCCGGCGAGCTCGTCTCCGACGAGATCGTCAACGCCATCGTCGCCGAGCGCATCGACCAGCCGGATTGCGCCAGGGGCTTCATTCTCGACGGCTACCCGCGCACGCTGGCGCAGGCCGACGCGGTCGAGGCGATGCTGACAAAACGTGGGATCGCGCTCGACGCGGTCATCGAGCTCGTGGTGGACGACAAGGCGCTGGTGGGGCGCATCGTGCGCCGCGCCGAGGAAGCCAAGGCCGCCGGCCAGCCGGTGCGCAAGGACGACAACCCGGAAGTGTTCGAGGAACGCCTGCGCGAGTATTACAAGAAGACCGCGCCGCTGATCGGCTACTACCACGCCAAGGGCATGCTCAGGGGCGTGGACGGCATGGCGCCCATCGACGCCGTGACGGAGCAGATCGACGCGTTGCTGCGACAGGATGCCTGATCCGGCAGCTCGGGCATGGCGTGTTGACACGGGGAGTGTTGACTCCGGGCCCGAACAGGACTAAGGCAGCGCGTCTTCTATTCAGGCACAGAGCCGCCGGCCCGACCGGGCCGCGCGGCTGCTTTGATGAGAAAACCCCGCAAGGGCCGGCCTCCACCGGACGCGGGACAACGAAAGCGCCGGCCCGGGGCCGGCTCACATGGAGAAGAGAGAAATGGCCCGTATAGCTGGCGTCAACATTCCGACCAACAAGCGCGTCATCATCGCGCTGCAGTATATCCACGGCATCGGCCCGAAGTTCGCGGCCGAGATCGTCGAGAAGGTCGGCATTCCGCTGGAGCGCCGCGTCAACCAGCTCACCGACGCCGAAGTGCTGCAGATCCGCGAGACCATCGACCGCGACTATCAGGTCGAGGGCGATCTGCGCCGCGAGGTCGCGATGAACATCAAGCGCCTGATGGACCTCGGCTGCTACCGCGGCCTGCGCCATCGCCGGTCGCTGCCGGTGCGCGGCCAGCGCACGCATACCAACGCCCGCACCCGCAAGGGCCCGGCGAAGCCGATCGCCGGCAAGAAGAAATAAGGGAGCGAATAGAGAGTAGGGAATAGTGAGTAGGGAAAAGACCGCTACTCACTACTGACTATTCACTAATCACTCACTTGGTGTAGCCGCTGGCATTACGGCGGCGTCGATATCGAACGGAAGGACCATCAATGGCCAAGGAAGCAGCACGCGTTCGCCGCCGTGAGCGGAAGAACATCTCGTCGGGCGTCGCGCACGTCAACTCGACCTTCAACAACACCATGATCACCATCACCGACGCGCAGGGCAACGCGATTGCCTGGTCGTCGGCCGGTGCCCAGGGCTTCAAGGGCTCGCGCAAGTCGACCCCCTTCGCCGCGCAGATCGCGGCCGAGGATGCCGCCAAGAAGGCGCAGGAGCACGGCATGCGCACGCTCGAGGTCGAGGTGTGCGGCCCGGGCTCGGGCCGTGAATCGGCCCTGCGCGCGCTGCAGGCCGCCGGCTTCACCATCACGTCGATCCGCGACGTGACGCCGATCCCGCACAACGGCTGCCGCCCGCGCAAGAAGCGCCGCGTCTGACCGGCACCAACCGACCGGATGAGCGCGCGCCCTGTTCAGGTGGTGGTGCGCTCCTCTCCGGGCTCCCGGCTTTGCCCGCCACGATTGGATGGTGGCGGGAAACGGAAGGAAAATCCGCATGATCCAGAAAAACTGGCAGGAACTGATCAAGCCCAACAAGATCGAGTTCAACTCGAAGGGCAAGACGCTGACCACGCTCGTCGCCGAGCCGCTGGAGCGCGGCTACGGCCTGACGCTCGGCAACGCGCTGCGCCGCGTGCTTCTGTCGTCGCTGCGCGGCGCCGCCGTGACGGCGGTGCAGATCGACGGCGTGCTGCATGAATTCTCCTCGATCGCCGGCGTGCGCGAGGATGTCACCGACATCGTGCTCAACATCAAGGAAATCGCCATCAAGATGGAAGGCGACGGCCCCAAGCGCATGGTCGTGCGCAAGCAGGGCCCGGGCGCGGTGACGGCCGGCGACATCCAGACCGTCGGCGACATCGAGATCCTGAACCCCGACCACGTGATCTGCACCCTCGACGAGGGCGCCGAGATCCGCATGGAGTTCACGGTGGACACCGGCAAGGGCTATGTGCCGGCCGAGCGCAACCGCGCCGAGGACGCGCCGATCGGCCTGATCCCGGTCGACAGCCTCTACTCGCCGGTCAAGAAGGTCTCCTACAAGGTCGAGAACACCCGCGAGGGCCAGGTTCTCGACTACGACAAGCTGACCATGACCATCGAGACCAACGGCGCCATCACGGGCGAGGACGCCGTGGCCTTCGCCGCGCGCATCCTGCAGGACCAGCTCGGCCTGTTCGTCAACTTCGACGAGCCGCAGAAGGAGGTCGCTTCCGAGGCGGTCACGGAGCTGGCGTTCAACCCGGCGCTGCTCAAGAAGGTCGACGAGCTGGAGCTTTCGGTCCGCTCGGCCAACTGCCTGAAGAACGACAACATCGTCTATATCGGCGACCTGATCCAGAAGACGGAAGCCGAGATGCTGCGCACGCCGAATTTCGGCCGCAAGTCGCTCAACGAGATCAAGGAAGTGCTGGCCGCCATGGGCCTCCACCTCGGCATGGAGGTGCAGGACTGGCCGCCGGAGAACATCGAAGACCTCGCCAAGCGCTACGAAGACCAGTATTGAGCATGATCCCGAGGGGCGGTCGCGCCCTTCGGACCCGATCATGCGGCACAGGAACCGAGGCGTCACGCCTCTGAAACGAACCGAAGGAGAAGGCCCATGCGCCACGGAAAATCCGGACGCCGGCTCGGCCGCACCGTCAGCCATCGCAAGGCGCTGTTCACGAACATGGCTGCTTCGCTGATCGAGCACGAGCAGATCACCACCACGCTGCCCAAGGCCAAGGAGCTCAGGCCGATCGTCGAGAAGCTGGTCACGCTCGGCAAGCGCGGCGACCTGCATGCCCGCCGCCAGGCGATCGCCGCGACCGGCTCGGAAGCCGCCGCAAAGCGCCTGTTCGACATCATCGCGCCGCGCTACGCCACCCGCAACGGCGGCTACCTGCGCATCATGAAGGCGGGCTTCCGCCACGGCGACAACGCGCCGATGGCCGTCATCGAGTTCGTCGAGCGCGACGTCTCGGCCAAGGGCGCGGCCGACCGCG
>JALHFU010000085.1:0-16198 GCA_022838525.1 Hyphomicrobiales bacterium
GCCGCCTCCAGCGCATCGAGCGCGGCGTCGAGCGCGGCGAGAATGGCGGCGTCGAGCGCGGCGCGCGTCTCCTCGTCCTCGATGGCATCGGGCGTTTCGAGGACGCCGCGCAGGGCGAGCAGGCCGTCGGCCGTGGCGGATGCGACGCCGAACTGCTCCTGCAGCCGCTGCGCGAGGCCGGCCAGATCCTTCAGGAACTCCTCGTTGACCACGGGCTGCGCCGCAAGCGCCGCCCGCGACAGGGTCAGCCCGGCCTGGATGTTGCCGCGCGCAAAGCGCTTCTGGATCGCCTGCCGCACCGGCTGCTCCAGCCGCTCGAGCCCCGGCGGCAGGCGCAGCCGCGCCTCGAGCGACTTGCCGTTGACCGACTTCAGCTCCCAGGCGATCGCCGTGCCGTCATGGTCGGCCGCCGCGCGGCCGAAACCCGTCATGCTCTGCAAGCCCATATCGCGCTCCCCCTGCCCGGCAACCCCGCGCTAGTCGTCCGCGGTGTCCGTCGTGTCCGGCGTGCTCCCTGCGGCCGCAGCGGCAGCCGCGCGCTCGCGCTCGATCCGCCGCCAGCGGGCGACGTTCTCGTTGTGCTCTTCCAGCGTCGCGGCGAAGACGTGCCCGCCGGTGCCGTCGGCGACGAAATAGAGGTCCTCGGTCTTCGATGGATTGGCGACCGCCTCCAGCGAGGCGCGGCCGGGAATGGCGATGGGGCCGGGCGGCAGGCCGTTGATCGTATAGGTGTTGTAGGGCGTCGGCGTGTCGATGTCGGAGCGGTAGATCGGCCGGTCGGCCGGCTTCCCCTCGCCGCCGAAGATGCCGTAGATGATCGTCGGGTCCGACTGGAGGCGCATGCCCTTCCTCAGCCGGTTGATGAACACCGAGGCCACGCGCGAGCGCTCGTCGGCGCGGCCGGTCTCCTTCTCGACGATGGACGCCAGCGTCACGAACTCGTTGATGTCGTCGATGGGCAGGTCGGCCGAGCGGCGCGCCCACACGCTCTCCACCAGCGCCTTCTGGTCGGCGGTGAGGCGGTCGATGACCTCCTGCCGCTTCATGCCGCGGGTGAAGCGGATGGTGTCGGCGGCAAGCGTCCCCTCGGGCGGAAGCTCGGCCGGCATCTCGCCCTCGAGCTCCTCGGCGGCGGCGATGCGCCGGAACGCCTGCGCGACGGTCAGGCCCTCGGGGATGGTCAGCGAATGGAGGATCGAGCGGCCGGAGACCAGAATGTCCATGATCTGGTGCATCGAGGCGCCGGCCTTGATCTCGTACTCGCCGGCCTGCACCCGGCCGTCATTGCCGTAGTAGCGCAGGCCGAGGCGGAAGATGCGCGCATCGCTGATCATGCCGCGCCGTTCGAGCAACGAGGCGATCTCGGCGACGCCGGTGTTGGGCCGGATCAGCACCGTGTCTGAGGTCTCCAGCGGCCCCGGCCCCTCGAAGGTGGCCTTGCCGAGCCACGCCGCCGCGAAAGCGGCGATGGCAAGGAGGACGACAGTGGACATCAGGAAGTTGAGGAAGACGACCACCTGGCTGCGCGACCGCTTCGAACGGGTCGGCGGCGGCGTGCCGGCCTGCGGCCGCAGCGCCTCGCTCGCCGTCTTCGGCACGATCGGACGGGCCGGCGCGGGCTGCTGTCGTTCAGGCAAACCGCCCTGGTCTGCGGGATCGTTGGTCATGGCGCGCTCGCACCCTTTCCTAAGCTCGTCGGTTCCGATTCAGCGGACCGAAGCTAAGCCCGAATATGGCGAAATTCGCGGCGCGGCGCGCCGCCTCAGCCTTCGAGGCGGCGGAACACCAGCGACGCGTTGGTGCCGCCGAAGCCGAACGAATTGGACAGCGCGACGTCGATCTTGCGCTGGCGCGGCGCGTTGGGCACGAGGTCGATGGCCGTCTCGCGCTCGGGATTGTCGAGGTTGATCGTCGGCGGCGCGATATTGTCGCGGATAGCGAGCAGCGAGAAGATCGCCTCGGCCGCGCCGGCGGCACCGAGCAGATGCCCGATCGACGACTTGGTGGACGACATCGACGCCGTCGACGCGGCATTGCCGAGCAGACGCTCGACCGCGCCGAGCTCGATGGTGTCGGCCATGGTCGAGGTGCCGTGGGCGTTGATGTAGTCGACATCGGCGGGCGTGAGGCCCGCACGCTTCAGCGCAGCCGACATGCAGCGGAACGCGCCGTCGCCGTCTTCCGAGGGAGCCGTGATGTGATAGGCGTCGCCCGAAAGGCCGTAGCCGACGACCTCGGCGTAAATCTTCGCGCCGCGTGCCTTGGCGTGCTCCAGCTCCTCCAGCACCACGACGCCGGCGCCCTCGCCCATGACGAAACCGTCGCGGTCGCGGTCATAGGGGCGCGACGCCTTCTCCGGCTCGTCGTTGCGGGCGGTGGAGAGCGCCTTGCAGGCGGCGAAGCCGGCCAGCGAAAGCCTCGTGATCGGCGCTTCCGCGCCGCCGGCGACCATGACGTCGGCATCGCCGAACTGGATCAGCCGCGCGGCGTCGCCGATGGCGTGCGCGCCGGTCGAGCAGGCGGTGACGACCGCGTGGTTCGGCCCCTTGAGGCCGTGGCGGATCGACACCTGACCGGACACGAGGTTGATGATGTTGCCGGGAATGAAGAAGGGGCTGATGCGGCGCGGGCCCTTCTCCTTGAGGATCATCGCGTTCTCGGCGATGCCGTCGATGCCGCCGATGCCGGAGCCGATCAGCACGCCGCTGGCGCACTGCTCCTCGTAGGTGGTGGGCTTCCAGCCCGCATCCTCGAGTGCAAGGTCCGCGGCCGCGACGCCGTAGATGATGTAGTCGCCGACCTTCCGCTGCTCCTTGGGCTCCATGAAGCGGTCGGGGTCGAAGGCGGCCTCGCTGCCGTCGCGCGGGATGACGTTGGCGATCTTGCAGGGAAGATCGTCAACCTCGAACGTATCGACGCGCCGCGCCGCGCTCTTGCCGGCCAGGAGCTCTCTCCACGTATGCTCGGCGCCCACGCCGAACGGCGACAGCAGGCCGATGCCGGTGACGACGACACGTCTCATCGCTTGCACGCTGGAATCGCGGTTTGCGGAAGGATCGTGCGGCGCGGCCTCAGGCCGACGCCTTCTCGATATACTTGACGGCGTCGCCGACGGTCAGGATCGTCTCGGCCGCGTCGTCCGGGATCTCGACGCCGAACTCCTCCTCGAAGGCCATGACCAGCTCGACCGTGTCGAGGCTGTCCGCGCCGAGATCATCGATGAAGCTTGCGCCCTCGGTGACCTTGTCGGCATCGACGCCCAGATGCTCGACAACGATTTTCTTGACGCGTTCTGCGGTGTCGCTCATTTGCAAACCCTCGACTTGGTGTTGGCCGGCAACCCGGCATTTGCGTTGGTCGGTCTTCGTTAGCTGCACGATTGCCGCTAATCAAGCTGAAAGATGGAACCCACAGGCAGCAGCGAAAACCTGCCGCAGCGGAATTCCGGCACGGTCAGATCATCGCCATGCCGCCGTTGACGTGCAGCGTCTGGCCGGTGACGTAGCCCGCCTCGCCCGACGCGAGGTAGAGCGCCGCGTTCTGCTTGTCGTTGAGCTTGTCGGTCATGGCCGATTCGATGAAGCCCGGCGCGATGCAGTTGACGGTGACGCCGCGCGTGGCGATCTCCTGCGCCAGCGATTTCGAAAGGCCGATCATGCCGGCCTTGGCCGCGCAATAGTTGGCCTGCCCCGGATTGCCGGTGACGGCGACGACGGAGGTGATGTTGACGATGCGGCCGTAGCGGCGGCGCATCATCGGATGGGTCAGCTCGCGCGTCAGACGGAAGACGGAGCCGAGATTGACCTCCAGCACCGCGTCCCAGTCCTGGTCGGACATGCGCACGAACAGGCCGTCGCGGGTGATGCCGGCATTGTTGACGAGGATGTCGACGCCCTCGAGCTCGGCCTCGGCCTTCTGGGCCAGCGCCTTGACCTCGTCGCGCTCGGACAGGTTGGCGGGAAAGACCTTGACGCGCTCGCCGAGCTCGCCGGCCAGCGCCTCCAGCTTCTCCACCCGGGTGCCGTGCAGGCCGACGGTCGCGCCGGCGGCGTGCAGCGCGCGCGCCACGGCCTCGCCGATGCCTCCGGTTGCTCCCGTCACCAGTGCCTTGCGGCCAGAGAGGTCGAACATGGGGTGCTTCCTTTCGATTGGAGAGCGAATAGCGAATAGGGAGTAGCGAGTAGTGACGAGGTAGATGCCTGCGCGGACCTGAAATCCCCTATTCGCTATTCACTATTCCCTACTCACTCACAAAAGCCTCGATATCCGCGGGTCCGGCGATATTGACGGTCGCGATGTTGCGGTCGATGCGGCGCGCGAGGCCGGAAAGCACCTTGCCCGCGCCGATCTCGTAGAGCGTGGTCACGCCATTGGCGCCGAACCATTCGACGGTCTCGCGCCAGCGCACGCGGCCCGTCACCTGCTCGACCAGCCGCGCGGCGATCTCCTCCGGGTCGGTGAGCGGCGAGACCGTGACGTTGGCGACGACGGGCACGGCCGGCGCGTGCTTTGCCACGTTGGCCAACGCCTCGCGCATGGCGTCGGCCGCCGGCTGCATCAGCGCCGAGTGGAAGGGAGCGGAGACCGGCAGCATCAGCGCACGCTTCGCGCCCTTGTCGGTGCACAGTGCCGCCGCCTTCTCCACCGCGGCCCTGGCGCCGGAGATGACGAGCTGGCCGCCGCCATTGTCGTTGGCGATCTGGCAGACCGGGCCGCCGGCGGCGGCCTCGGCGCAGGCGGCCTCGACGTCGGCCTGCTCCAGCCCGATGATCGCCGCCATCGCGCCCTCGCCCACCGGAACCGCGGCCTGCATGGCATTGCCGCGGATGCGCAGGAGCCGCGCGGTGTCCGCGAGGGAGAAGGTACCGGCCGCGGCGAGCGCCGAATACTCGCCGAGCGAATGGCCGGCGACATAGGCGACCTTGTCCCTGAGCGACAGGCCGCGGGCCTCGAGCACCCGGATCGCGGCGAGCGACACGGCCATCAGCGCCGGCTGGGCGTTGGCGGTCAGCGTCAGCGTCTCCTCCGGGCCTTCCCAGATGATGCGCGACAGCTTCTCGCCCAGCGCCTCGTCCACCTCCTCGAACACGGCGCGCGCCTCGGGGAACGCGTCGGCGAGGTCCTTGCCCATGCCGACGGCCTGGCTGCCCTGTCCCGGAAATGTGAAGGCGATCGACATGGCCGGCTCCCTGCTTGTTCCTGTCGCTTGCGTGTGGCGCAAGGACAGGAACAGGTCAAGGGGCAGCGATCAAGCCCGGCGGAACCTCAGTTGGTCACGTAGAGCTTGGCGATGCGCGTGGCGATCTTGCGGAACACCGTGTCGAGCTCGCTGACGTCGCTGGTCGGATAGTAGTGATCCGGCGTCGTGGCGCACTTGGAATAGAGCGTGCGGTTGGCCGCCGTGTCCGCACCGAGAAGGACGGTGAAGATCTCGACGTTCTTCGCCTTCAGGTTGGTGCACATCGTCTGCGTCCAGGTGTTGACGTTGCTCAGCGCCGTGCTGCGGTTGGTGGTGCCGAAACGCTGCTCGGGGGCGTCCAGGAAATTGTAGGCGCCGTAGTCCGACTTGTTGTAGGACTGGCTGCTCGCTCCGAACACCGTGTTCTCGCCGTCGGTGAAGACAACGACGAATTTCGACGTCTTTTCGGAGTTGAAGGGTGCGCCCTGCGTATACGGCTCGCCGGGCGACAGGACGCGCATCGACCACGCCAGGCCCTCCGACACGTTCGTGCCCGAGCCTTCCCAATGGATCATCTTGGCGATCTCGGCCTTGAGCGTGACGAAGTCCGAGGTCAGCGGCATGATCGGCGTCGGGCAGGCATAGTTCGGCCCGGTGGTGCGCGGCTTGTGATAGTCGACCGCATCGATGGTCTTGTCCTTGGCCGCCACGCCACGATAGCGGGACGCCTGCATCACCTTCGCCTGATCCTTGCTGCCGAAGGAATCGTTCAGGTAGGAATTGTTCCAGGCAGTGCCCGAGTTGGGCGATGTTGCGTTCTTGCCCGGATTGTCCGGAGCGAAATAGGGCACGAACAGCGTGTTGGGATTGGTGATGCTCGGCGGGTCGTCCGAGAGATTGTAAGGTGCCGGACGGGCCTCGACACACCCTTTCCAGGTCGTGTCCAGCGCCTTGAACAGCTCAAGATGGTTGGTCTTCGGCGTGAAGTTCGATCCGTGATAGATCGCGCCGTAGGACGTATTGAGCTTGGTCTTCGGATCGACGTAGTTGTCGATCCAGCTGTCCTTGTAGCCCTCGCCCTTGATATTCACCGCCGTCACGAACGGCACCAGCGCGGCCTTGACCTCGCGTTTGGGCTCGATGTCCGGCGAATGCACGGTCGACAGGATGTCAACCAGCGAGGTCGCGGCCTTGCGCAGCTCCTTCATGCGCGCCTCGCCCATCGAGCCGGTGTTGTCGAGCGCCAGCACCACCTCGAGGTCGTTGCGCGATTCATAGGCGCTGGCCGACACGGTGACGCGCGAGGCGGAGCCGAGCAGGCGGGCGAAGAACAGGCCGACATCGGCCGACGCCGTGCCGGTCGTGCTGATGTAGTTGACGCCCTGGTCGATCTCGAGCCGGGACACGACGTTGGTGATGCCGCCCGACCCGCCGACATTGGCGGCGAGGAAGTCCGCGAACACCTTCTCGCGGTCGATCGTCTTGTCGTTGATGCGCGAGGCCGCGAGCACCGCGGCGTCGACCGCGGTCTGGAGCTTGGAATGCGCCTTCGACATCGTGCCGTAGTCGACTGCAAGGCCGGTGACGCCGAGCAGGACGGGAAGCATGATCGCCGTCATCGACGCGAAATTGCCCCCGGTAGAATGCAGGAAGTTGCGCAACAGCATGGCTACCACCCCTGGAAAGCGCCATATCTCACGCCGGAACCATGAAAATACCCTTAGAATGATCGTTTCGATTGTATATGCCGCGCGTTTTACCGCCTCCGGCATTGCAAAACGGGCAAAACCATGTATAGAGCCCGCCCATCTGCCGGTCCCAGCCGGGGGCTGAACGGAGGGCGGCGTCTTTTCCCGAAAGGGGCAAGCCGTTCGTGAAGGCAAATGCGCTTCCGCCTCCCGTGTCTCCGCTCTCGACCGTCTCGTGATGCTCCTTTCTTCGCCCGCCCGTGCGGGACAAGAGAAGTTGCAGAGGCTCTAGCCGCCGGGACCGACAGGGTGAAACGAAGAAAGGCAAAGACAGCATGGCTCTCTACGAACATGTGTTCCTTGCCCGGCAGGACCTCTCGCCGCAGCAGGTCGAAGCCCTTGTCGAGCAGTACAAGGGTGTGATCGAGGCGAATGGCGGCTCCGTCGGCCGGGTGGAGAACTGGGGACTGAAGTCCCTGACCTACCGCATCAACAAGAACCGCAAGGCGCACTACACGCTGATGGACCTGACGGCGCCGGCCGCCGCCATCCAGGAGCTGGAGCGCCAGCAGGGCCTGTCCGAGGACATCCTGCGTTTCATGACCGTGCGCGTCGAGAAGCACGAGGACGGCCCGTCGGCCATGATGCAGAAGCGCGACGAGCGCGAGCGCGAAGGCCGCTTCGGCGACCGTCCGCGCTTCGGCGATCGCGATCGTGGCGACCGCGGCGATCGTGGTGACCGCGGCGGCGACCGCGGCGATCGTGGTCCGCGCCGCCCGCGCGAACAGGCTGAGGGAGCAGAGTAATGGTCGACATCAACCAGATCCCGACCCGGCGTCCGTTCCACCGCCGCCGCAAGACCTGCCCGTTCTCCGGCGCCAACGCCCCGAAGATCGACTACAAGGACGTGCGTCTGCTGCAGCGCTACATTTCCGAGCGCGGCAAAATCGTGCCGTCGCGCATCACCGCCGTCAGCCAGAAGAAGCAGCGCGAGCTCGCCAGGGCGATCAAGCGCGCCCGCTTTCTCGGCCTGCTGCCCTACGTGGTGAAGTAAGCCTTCCGAAGGGGCGGCCAGCCCGCCCCTTCCCTCCCTCGCGTTCGGCGCGAAGGACGGAGACGAAAAAATCCGAGTTGGGCCTGGAGGACAGGCCCTAACTGCCGCAACGGGCAGGACAGCGACCCGGCCGCAATGGCCCATCTGCTTCCAGCCCGTCCCGACACCCAAAGGCCGCCTGCGGCCAGCATGGAGACGAACATGGAAGTCATTCTCCTCGAACGCATCGCCCGCCTCGGGCAGATCGGCGACACCGTCAAGGTCAAGGACGGCTTCGCGCGCAACTACCTCCTGCCCAAGGGCAAGGCCCTGCGCGCCAACGAGGCCAACAAGAAGAAGTTCGAGAGCCAGCGCGCCCAGCTCGAGGCCCGCAACCTCGAGCGCAAGTCGGAGGCCGAGAAGGTCGCCGAGAAGCTCGACGGCAAGTCCTTCGTGATCGTGCGCTCGGCCGGCGAGACCGGCCAGCTCTACGGCTCGGTCTCGACCCGCGACATCGCGGAGCTGGTGACGGCCGAGGGCTTCTCGATCGCGCGCAACCAGGTCGAGCTGAACCACCCGATCAAGACCATCGGCCTCAGCAACGTGGCGATCGCGCTGCATCCCGAGGTCGAGGTGACGATCACCCTCAACATCGCCCGCACGGCCGAGGAGGCCGAGCGTCAGGCCGCCGGCGAGAAGCTCGATTCGGCCGAGGCGATCTACGGCGAGGACATCAACGAGAACGCCCGCCCGGACGCCTTCTTCGATCCGGACGCGGAGTCGGAGTTCGAGACCGAGACCGAGGAATAATCTCCTCGCGACCGCGACGCCCAGAACGCCCGGCCCGACGGCCGGGCGTTTTTCGTTGGCCCAACCGATGAAATCCGCCGGGGCTTTACCCGAGGGAAGACTTGCGACAAACTCCCGCATCGCATGCACGGGTGAATGCGATGAACAGGCTGCTGCAAGGCGTTGTCGGGCGGCTCGTGCGTACCGGCAACCTGACGATCACCGACCCCGACGGCACCGAGCACGTCTTCGGCGACGGCACGGGCGAGCCGATCGGCATCGTCCTACGCACCCATTCGGCCGAAAGCGCGATCATGCTCAATCCATGGCTCGGCGTGCCCGAGGCGTATATGGAGGGCGATCTCGACATCGTCCGGGGCGACGTGCTGGCGCTGCTGCGGCTGGCCTACACCAACATCGAGTCCGGCGCGGACATGCCTGCCTGGACGAAGATATTCGACAATCTGCGCATCGCGCTGCGCCGCCTGCACCAGATCAACACGGCGGGCCGGGCGAAGCGCAACGTCCAGCGCCACTACAACCTGTCCGGCGACCTCTACCGCCTCTTCCTCGACACGGACATGCAGTATTCCTGCGCCTATTTCGAGCGGCCGGACATGACGCTGGAGGAGGCGCAGCTCGCCAAGAAACGGCATCTCGCCGCCAAGCTGAACCTCTCCTCCGGCCAGCGCGTGCTCGACATCGGCTGCGGCTGGGGCGGGCTCGGCCTCTATCTCGCGCGCACGGTCGGGGCCGAGGTGCTGGGCGTCACGCTCTCCGACGAGCAGCACGCCGTCGCCGTCGAGCGGGCGAGGCAGGAGGGGCTGGAAGACGCGGTCCGCTTCCGGATCACCGACTATCGCGACCTCGACGAGGAGTTCGACCGCATCGTCTCGGTCGGCATGTTCGAGCATGTCGGCATCAACCACTACCGCACCTTCTTCGACAAGGCGGCGACGCTGCTGAAGCGCGACGGCGTGATGGTGCTGCACTCGATCGGCCGTTCCGGCCCGCCGGCGGCCACCGACACCTTCATCCGCAAGTACATCTTCCCCGGCGGCTACATCCCTGCCCTGTCGGAGGTGCTGCCGCATATCGAGCGGGCCGGCCTCGTCGTCACCGACGTCGAGATTTTGCGCCTGCACTATGCCGAGACGCTGAAGCACTGGCGCGAGCGCTTCATGGCCAATCGCGCCAGGGCGGTCGAAATCTACGACGAGCGCTTCGCGAGGATGTGGGAGTTCTATCTCGCGGGCTCCGAGGCCGCGTTCCGCTGGCAGGACATGATGGTGTTCCAGATCCAGATCGCCAAGCGCAACGACACCCTGCCGCTGACGCGCGGCTACATCGCCGCCAACGAGCGCGCGCTGGAGGCGCTGGAACCCGGCGGCGCTGCGACCCGCAAGCCGCCGGCGGCGGGCAGGAAGCCGGCAGGCCGCAGGACCGAGGAAACCACCTAGATCAACCCGGCGTTTCCCGGAGACGCCTTCTCCTGCCGCGCCTCCGAACCGCAGAAGCGGGTTTCGCCTTTGCCGGAAACGCTCCGGCGCATGCGGCCTCTTGCGTTTGGCGTCCGCCTGCCGGAAAACGGGCTGTCCCCGTCCGTCCGAGGCCCGCCCATGACCTTTCCGGTGTTCGTCGCCGCCGCGCTTGCCGAGATCGCCGGCTGCTTCTCGTTCTGGGCGTGGTGGCGGCTGGAGAAATCGGCGCTGTGGCTGGTGCCGGGCATGCTCAGCCTCGCCGCCTTCGCCTGGCTGCTGACGCTCGCCGAAAGCGACGCCGCCGGCCGCGCCTACGCCGCCTATGGCGGCATCTACATCTGTTCCTCGCTCGTCTGGCTGTGGGCGGCGGAAGGCGTGCGGCCCGACCGCTTCGATCTCGCGGGAGCCGCGATCTGCCTGTTCGGGGCCGGCGTCATCCTGCTCGCGCCGCGCGCGGCGTGACGAAGGAATATATTCTTGTCGTATGCCCGCGACAGGCGTAGGATTTTCGAGTCAATCGTGATTCTCCGGCGTGCCGCATTCGTCTGTGGACAGGACGGGATAGCGTGCGAATCGGGGAGCGCTGCGCGGGTGCGGTCGGGAAGGCGATTGACCCGTTCCGGGGCGTGTCTGCTACCGGTGGCCGGTTAAGGGAACGGGACGAATCATGGCTGACGCAATCCGCAAACTCGGCGCGGCGGAAACGCCGCTCTACCGCGAGGCGCCCAACAACATCGAGGCCGAGCAGGCGCTGCTCGGCGCGATCCTCGTCAACAACGACGCCTTCTACCGCGTTTCCGACTTCCTGAAGCCCAACCATTTCTACGAGCCGCTGCACCGGCGCATCTACGAGGTTGCGGCCGAGCTGATCCGTATGGGCAAGATGGCCAATCCGGTCACGATCAAGACCTTCCTGCCGGCCACCGAGAAGGTCGGCGAGATCACCGTCGCGCACTATCTCGCGCGGCTCGCCGCCGAGGCCGTCACCGTCATCAACGCCGCCGACTACGGCCGCGCCATCTACGACCTCGCCACGCGCCGGGCGCTGATCACCGTCGGCGAGGACATGGTCAACATCGCCTACGACGCGCCGGTCGACATGTCGCCGCAGCACCAGATCGAGGATGCCGAGCGGCGGCTGTTCGAGCTGGCCGAGACCGGGCGCTACGACGGCGGCTTCGAGAGCTTCAACGACGCGGTCAAGACCGCCGTGGACATGGCCAACGCCGCCTATATGCGCGACGGCCACCTGTCGGGCATCGCCACCGGCCTGCGCGACCTCGACCGGCGCATGGGCGGGCTGCAACCCTCCGACCTCATCATCCTCGCCGGCCGCCCCGGCATGGGCAAGACCTCGCTCGCCACCAACATCGCCTTCAACATCGCCAATTCCTACGAGCCGGTGCAGCAGGCCGACGGCTCGTTCAAGGCGGCCAATGGCGGCGTCGTCGGCTTCTTCTCGCTCGAAATGTCGTCGGAGCAGCTCGCCACCCGCATCATCTCGGAGCAGACGGAAATCCCCTCCTCCAAGATCAGGCGCGGCGAGATCACCGAGACCGATTTCGAGAAGCTCGTCGCCTGCTCGCAGATGATGCAGAAGCTGCCGCTCTACATCGACCAGACCGGCGGCATCTCCATCGCCCAGCTCGCCGCGCGCGCACGCCGCCTGAAACGCCAGCGCGGGCTCGACGTGCTGGTCATCGACTACGTCCAGCTCATGCAGGGCACGAGCGCGCGCGCGGCGCAGAACCGCGTGCAGGAGATCACCGAGATCACCACCGGCCTCAAGGCGCTGGCCAAGGAGCTGCAGACGCCGATCATCGCGCTGTCGCAGCTGTCGCGTCAGGTCGAAAGCCGCGACGACAAGCGGCCGCAGCTCTCGGACCTGCGCGAATCGGGCTCGATCGAGCAGGACGCCGACGTGGTGCTGTTCGTCTACCGCGAGGAATACTATCTCAAGAACAAGGAGCCGAAGCCCGGCACCGAGGAATACATCAAGTGGGAAGCCGAGATGGCCGAGGCGCGCGGCAAGGCCGAGGTCATCATCGCCAAGCAGCGCCACGGCCCGACCGGCACCGTCGGCCTCGGCTTCCAGGGCGAGTTCACCCGTTTCTTCGATCTGGCAGAAGACAGCCGCCTGCCGGAGCGCTTCGAATAGCCGAATGAGCGACTGGCACCCCTTCACCCCCGACGCCGGCCATGACGGCGTCGATCCGCGCATCGCCGGCGGCCGCCTGACCGTCGATCTCGACGCGCTCGCCGGGAACTACCGGCTGCTCCAGCGCCGCGCCGCGCCCGCACGCGCCGCCGGCGTGGTCAAGGCCGACGCCTACGGGCTCGGCGCGGCCCGCGTCGGCCCGGCGCTGTGGCGTGCCGGCTGCCGCACGTTCTTCGTGGCGCTGCCGCAGGAGGGGATAGAGCTGCGCGCCGTGCTGCCCGAGGCGGAGATCTATGTCCTCAACGGCACGTTCGGGCCGGAGGCCGCGCCCGCCTTTGCCGCCCACCGGCTGATGCCGGTCATCGGCTCGCAGGCCGACATCTCCTCATGGGAAGCGTTCGGCTGGGACGACGGCGAGGTGCCGCGCCCCTGCGCCATCCATGTCGACACCGGCATGAACCGCCTCGGCCTGACGCATGAGGAGGCGCTGGCCTTCGCCGACGACAACGCGCTCACCGGCGCGCTGACGCCGCGCCTGCTGATGAGCCACCTCGCCTGCGGCGACGATGCGGGCCACCGGCTCAACCGGCGGCAACTCGAATCGTTTCAGGCGGTTAGGGAGGTTTTCGACGGCATCGATTCAAGCCTTTCGAACTCGGCCGGAATCTTCCTCGGACCCGAATTCGCCTTCGATCTCGTGCGGCCGGGCATCGCGCTCTATGGCGGCCAGCCGTTCGACGGCGGCGACAATCCGATGCTGCCGGTGGCGACGCTCGAGGCGCGCGTGGTGCAGGTGCGCCGCGCCAAGGACGGCGAGACCGCGAGCTACGGCGCGCACGGCGCGCTGTCGCGCGACACGATCATCGCGGTCGTCTCGACCGGCTATGCCGACGGCTACCACCGCGCATCCTCCTTTGCGGGCGTGCCGCTGCGCCGGGCCGTTCCGGCCGGCGGGCACGGCTTCGTCCACGGCCGCCGCGTGCCGGTGCTCGGCCGCGTCACCATGGACCTGACGCTGTTCGACGTCACCGATCTCGGGCCGGACGGCGTGGCGGTCGGCGACTGGATCGAGCTGTTCGGGCCGAACATCCCGGTCGACGAGGCCGCGACCGCGGCCGGCACGATCTCCTACGAGATGCTGACCTCGCTCGGCAGGCGCTATTACCGGCGCTATGTGGGCGGCGATGGCTAAGGCCCGCAGCCAGTTCGTCTGCCAGAACTGCGGCACGGTGCACACCCGCTGGGCGGGCAAGTGCGACGGTTGCGGCGAATGGAACACGCTGATCGAGGAAGGCACCGCTTCCGGCGGCATCGGCGGCGGGCCGTCCTCCTTACGCTCCGCGCGCAAGGGCCGGGCGGTAGCGCTGACCACGCTGTCGGGCGAGATCGAGGAAGCGCCGCGCATCGTCTCCGGCATCGGCGAGCTCGACCGTGCCACCGGCGGCGGCTTCGTGCGCGGCTCCGCGCTTCTCGTCGGCGGCGACCCCGGCATCGGCAAGTCGACGCTTTTGACGCAGGCCGCCGCCGCGCTGGCGGCGAAGGGCCACCGCGTCGTCTACGTCTCGGGCGAGGAGGCGGTGGCGCAGATACGCCTGCGCGCGCAGCGGCTGGGCGCCGACAGGACGCCGGTGGAGCTTGCGGCCGAGACCAATGTCGAGGACATCCTCGCCACCATCGCCGACGGCAGGCGGCCCGACCTTCTGATCCTTGATTCGATCCAGACGCTGTGGACGGACATGGCCGATTCCGCGCCCGGCACGGTGACGCAGGTGCGCGCCTGCGCCCAGGCGATGATCCGTTACGCCAAGTCCACCGGCACGGCGGTGGTGCTCGTCGGCCACGTCACCAAGGAAGGCCAGATCGCCGGGCCGCGCGTGGTCGAGCACATGGTCGACGGCGTGCTCTATTTCGAGGGCGAAGGCGGCCACCACTACCGCATCCTGCGCACGGTCAAGAACCGCTTCGGCCCGACCGACGAGATCGGCGTGTTCGAGATGTCGGACCGCGGCCTGCGCGAGGTGCCCAACCCGTCCGAGCTGTTCCTGGGCGAGCGCAGCGCGGCGGCGCCCGGTGCGGCCGTCTTCGCCGGCATCGAGGGCACGCGGCCGGTGCTGGTCGAGATTCAGGCGCTCGTCGCGCCCTCGCCGCCCGGCTCGCCGCGCCGTGCCGTGGTCGGCTGGGACTCGGCGCGGCTGTCGATGGTGCTGGCGGTGCTGGAGGCGCATTGCGGCGTGCGCTTCTCGCAGCACGACGTCTATCTCAATGTCGCCGGCGGCTACCGCATCGCGGAGCCGGCTGCCGACCTTGCGGTGGCCGCCGCGCTGGTTTCGTCGCTGACCGGTCTTGCCCTTCCCGTCGATTGCGTCTATTTCGGCGAAATCAGTCTCTCGGGTGCGATCAGGCCCGTCGCGCATGCCCAGCAACGCCTCAAGGAGGCGGAAAAGCTGGGTTTTTCGCAGGCGGTGATGCCGGCTTCGGGCGACGAGAAAGGCGGCCGGGAAGCACGGCGGGCGTTTCAGCCGGCTACGCTTTCCGATCTGGTCGCACGCATTGCCGGATCGCGGGCACGCGACGCGGCGGACTGAAGGGACCAAGGCGGCAAGCGGCCCCCCGCTGCCCTGACGGAGTGGAGCTGAATGCCCATCACCCTGCTTGACGGCGTCCTCGTCGGCTTCACGCTCGTTTCGGCAGTGCTCGCGATGGTGCGCGGCTTCTCACGCGAGGTCCTGTCCATCGCCTCCTGGATCGCGGCGGCGGCGGCGGCCTATTTCTTCCACCCCGCTGTATTGCCCTATGTGCGTCCCTATATAGACAACGACAAGGTGCAGCTCGCGGCGGCGGCGGCGATCGTCTTCTTCATCGCGCTGATCGTGGTCACGGTCATCACCATGAAGATCGCCGATTTCATCATCGACAGCCGCATCGGCGCGCTCGACCGCACGCTTGGCTTCCTCTACGGAGCGGCGCGCGGTATCCTTGTGGTTGCGGTCGGCCTGTTGTTCTTCTCGTGGCTGGTCGGGCCGAACCCTCCGGCGTGGATCGCCGAGGCGAAGTCGCTGCCGCTCCTGGAAGGCGTGGGCGACTGGCTGGAGGGCCTGCTGCCCGACGATCCGGAGAACACGATTCTGGACCGGCTGAAGACGAACGACGACTCGGGCGCGCAGCTCGAGAACTGACAGGCGGCCCCGGAACGGGCGTACGGAAACCGAAAACCAGGCGAGAGGCGCGGCCCCATGGCGGACGCAGACGATACCCCGTTTTCATCCGGTTCGGACGATCGCTTCCACGACGAATGCGGCGTCTTCGGCATTTTCGGCCGCCAGGACGCGGCCGCCATCGTCACGCTCGGCCTGCACGCGCTGCAGCATCGCGGGCAGGAGGCGGCGGGCATCGTCTCCTATGACGGCCAGCAGTTCCACGTCGAGCGCCATGTCGGCCTGATCGGCGACACCTTCACCAAGCAGTCGGTGCTCGACCGGCTGAAGGGCCACCGCGCCATCGGCCACACCCGCTACGCCACCACCGGCGGCGCCGGCCTGGCGATGATGGCGGGGCTGGACTCGGCGATCATGGACCCGCTGGATGAAAAGATTATGGCCGAACTGCTCGCCGCCAGCGCGCTGCTGGGGATGGACGAGTGGTGCATGGGCTACGTGACCGCGAGCCGTGAGGGCAAGCTGGAGGTGTAGGCGGCTCTCGCGGCGGTAGAGTCTGGCTGTGTCGGCGCGTGCGGTGTTGCCTACCGGGTGCGCCGGTGTTGTGACTTGCGACCAGGACGGCTCCGACGGCCGTCTTCGACCACCTCAGGGCAGGTTCTCGTCTGTGGTACCCTTGCGGCAAGCCGTGATGCTCGGGCTCCTCCTCGCTCTG
>JALHFU010000296.1:0-2467 GCA_022838525.1 Hyphomicrobiales bacterium
AGCGGGCTGTTGGCGAACACCTGCAGCGCCAGCAGGATGACGATCAGCAGCATCCAGCAGATCAGGAACATTGACGACGGATGCTGGAAGGTGCGCACGGAGATGCCGAACACCTGCGCCGGAAAGTTGACGGCGAAGCCGTCGTCGCCGACGGTGATGTGGCGCGCCTTGAGCGCGAACTCGTAGATCGCCTGGCCGACGGCGAGCGTGAGCATGGCGAAGGCGACGCCCGGAATCCGCACGATGACCAGACCGAGCAGGAAGGCGAGCAAGGGCGGCAGCACCAGCGCCGCGATGATCGCCAGTTCGGCCGGCAGCAGGCCGTAGCGCATCGACAGGCCGATGATGTAGGCCGCCGAGCCGTAGAACGCGGCGTGGCCGAAGCTGACGACGCCGTTCTGGCGGAACAGGAGGCCGACGCCCGTCGCGGTGATGGCGCCGATCACGGCCTGCGTCATCAGGCTGAGCAGCAGGACCGAAGAGACCAGGCCCGGCAGGAAGATGCCCACCGCCGCCGCCACCGCGGCCAGCACGAAGACGCTGCGCTGCGGCAACGAGGCCATCAGGCCCCCGCGCGGGCGGTTGCTGAGAGTGATGCTGTCGCTCATACGTGACTCCCTGCCACGCCCGTCGGCCGCCAGATCAGGACGCCGACCATGAGAAGGAACGGGATCATCGTCGCTGCCCACGGCAGGTAGATGACTCCGAAGTTGTGGATCTGGCCGATGATGATCGCGGCCAGGAACGCGCCGGAGAAGCTGCCCAGGCCGCCGACCACGACGACGATGAAGGACTCGATCAGGATGAAGCTGCCCATGGCCGGCGACAGCGCCAGAAGCGGCGCGGCGACGGTGCCGGACAGGCCGGCGAGCCCGGCGCCGACGGCGACCACGATCATCGACACCCGGTCGGTGTTGACGCCCTGAACGGCGGTCGTCTCGGCATCCATGCTGGAGGCGCGCACGAACAGGCCGATCCGGCTGTAGCGCAGCCACAGCGTCAGGCCGATGGCGACGCACGCGGCGACCAGGATCACGACGAGCCGGTACACCGGGAACATGTTGCCGAAGATCGTGACCGTCCCCGACAGGAGGGGCGGCGTCGGCATCGAGAGGAAGTCCTTGCCCCAGATGGTCTGGACCACGTCCTCCAGCACCAGCAGGATGCCGAAGGTGACGAGCACCGTGACGATGTGGTTCTCGTTCTGGAGCGGCCGGAACACGAAGCGGTCGAGCAGCACGCCGAGCGCGGCCAGCACCAGCACCGACACGACGACGGCGAGCCAGAAATTCGTCAGCGAGGCGACGGCGAAGCCGACATAGGCGCCGACCATGAACAGGCCGCCATGGGCGAAGTTCACGACGCGGCGCAGGCCGAAGATCAGCACCAGCCCGACGGCGACGATGTAGAGAAGCCCGCCATAGACGAGGCCGTTCAGGATCTGGACAAGCATGCCGCCCTCCCGAACGCTCCCCGCCGGGCATTGCCCGCGCGGCATCTTCCGAACCAGAAACAATTCACCGGCTTTCCTCCCTTGAAGCCTCGTCCAACCCATGAAGCAGAGCATGCCGGGCGGCCTCCAACCGCCTCTCACGCCCGCCTGTCCTGCTGCCCGATTCCCTCCTCTTCTCCCTGATCGAAGACGACCGGACCCTATCCCCTCGGACCCCTTGCCCTCGATGCGAGGGCGTTGTCCTGTATGTTGTTTTGCAAGTGAATGATGGCTCATTCATTTCTATCCGTCAATGGTGTCGTGTGCTAGAGTGCGATTGCTGCGGATCGGATCGGGGCCGTGCGCAGGGCAGTGAGGCGGGCGAAAGCCGGCGCCGACGGCCACGGATAAGGCCTGCGCACGGGAGCGCGCAGCGGGAGGAGGAGCAGATGTTTCATCATATCGTTCTGATGCGGCTGTCGGGCATCGACGCCGCGTTCCATCGGCAGGTCGCCGCCTATGTCGCGAGGGTCCGCGCGGAGCTTCCCTATGTGCGCAGCTACGCCTTCGTGCCCAACCGCGCCGACCGCGGCGAGGGCTACGACTGGGCGGTGCTGTCGAGCTTCCACACCGAGGAGGACCACGACCGCTACCAGGCCTCCGCCGTGCATCGGGAGATGAAGGCCTACATGGCCCCCTTCATCGCGGCGCTGATCGCCTGCGATGCGGAGACGCGGGCATGAGCGCGCCTTCCCCGCGGCCCGATCCGGCGGCGATCGCCTGGCGGCCCGACGCCGCCTTCGTCGAGGCGGCCAACTGGACCGCTTTCATCCGCGACATGGGCGAGGCCGACTATGCCGGCCTGGCAGCGCGCGCCGAGGCCGACCCGGCATGGTTCTGGGACGGGCTGATCCGCTTCCTCGACATCCGCTTCCGCCGGCCTTTCGACCGCGTGCTCGACGCCGGCGACGGCCCGGAATGGGTGAAGTGGTGCGTCGGCGGGCGCATGAACATGAGCGAGACCCTGATCGAGCG
>JALHFU010000297.1:0-2464 GCA_022838525.1 Hyphomicrobiales bacterium
CGCGTTCATCTCCTCGGCGCATCTTCGCTGGCGCGGATGAGTGCTGAGTTCCGCATCTCAGGTAATAGCCCTGCCGCCGAAAGGCGGCGGGGCTTTTGCTTGCCGGCGCTCCCGTCCGGAAAGAATCAGTCCGCCGCCGCCCGCTCCTGCCCGCCGGCGCCGCGCAGCCTGAGCAGCCGGCCGAGCCGCTGCGCGGTCTCGGCGATGGCGGCGCAGTGGCCGTCGAAGTCCTGCCCGATCACCCGGTCGTAGGGGCCGGTGAGGCCGACGGCGTAGACGACCGGCGCGGCCGGCGTGCGGACGGGAACGGCGATGGAGCCGAGCCCGGCCACGTGCTCGGCCAGGTCGGTGGCGTGGCCGCGCCGGCGCACCTCGGCGAGCTCGCGCAGCAGCGCCTCGGGGTCGGTGCGGGTGGCGTCGGTATAGGCGCTGCGCCAGCGCTTGAGCACCCGCCGCGCCACCGCCTCGGGCTGGAAGGCGAGGATCGCCTTGGCCGTCGCCGCCGCGTTGGCCGGCATCGCCATGCCCGGCATGACATAGGTGCGGATCGGCGCCTCCGGCGCGACGCAGGTGACGGAGCGCACCTCCTCGCCGTCGAATTTCGAGATGAAGGCCGACTGCCCGGTCCGGTCGGCCAGCGCCTGCAACGGCCGCTGCGCCAGCCGCGCCAGCCAGCCGGTGTCCGGCGAGGCGTCGAGAAGCCGCAGGATGCGCTCGCCGAGGCGATAGCTGCGGTTGCGGCCGCTGCCGGCGCTGACCAGCCCGCTCGCCGCCAGCGCGTGCAGCAGCCGGTTGACCGAGGTCTTGGGCAGGTCGAGCGCGATCTCGAGCTCCGCCGCCGTCAGCCCCCCGGCGAAGGGCGCAACGGTCTCCAGCAGCGAGACGTAGCGCTCCAGCGGGCTGTCCCTCGTGTCGCTCACGCTTCCATCCTCGTCACGTCCTCGAAAGGGCATGGTATTGGTTCCGGAAATCGGGATCAATCCTGTTTTCCGGCAATTGCGATTGACACTCCGTCTCGTCCTTCCGATGATCCGGCGGGAGAAGAAATCCGGAGGACGACATGGCGCCCGAACTGCCCCGCGTGACCTATTCCAACATCGGGGTCGATTTTTCCCCGGTGCATGCGCATCTCGACGCGCTGATTCCGGGCTTCGAGGCCGATGTGCTCGGCCGCTTCCCGGTCTCCACCGCCGCCGACGTCGAGGCGGCCATCGCCGCGGCCCGCGCCGGCGCGAAGGTCTGGAACCGGGCGAGCCTCGCGGATCGCCTCGCCTTCGCCGACCGCTGGAAGGCGATCCTCGCCGGGGAGAAGTACGAGCTCGGCCTCGCCGCGCTCTACGAGGTCGGCAAGTCGCGCATGGAGGCGGTGGGCGAGGCCGAGGAATGCGTCGACATGATCGACTACTATGCGTCCGAGCTGCGCGCCAATCACGGCTACACGCGGCCGATGAACGAGCTGGTCGCCGGCGAGACCGCGAAGAGCGTGATGAAGCCCTACGGCGTCTTCGCGGTGATCGCGCCGTTCAACTTTCCGCTGGCGCTCTCCGTCGGCATGATCTCGGGCGCGCTGCTCACCGGCAACGCCGTGGTCTACAAGCCGTCGCCGGCCTGCGCGCTCACCGGGCTGCTGCTCGCCGCGACGCTGCGCAAGGCGGGCCTGCCCGACGGCGTCTTCAGCATCGTGCTCGGCGACGGCGAGGTCGGGCGGCGCCTCGCCTCGCACGACGCCATCGACGGCGTCGCCTTCACCGGCTCGCACGCCACCGGCATGAGCATCTTCCGCGACATGGCGATGCGGCCGTGGATGAGGCCGGTGGTGGCCGAGATGGGCGGCAAGAACCCGGCCTACGTCACCCGCAACGCCGATCTCAACCGCGCCGCGCAGGGCGTCGCCCCGCTCGGCCTTCGGGCTTCAGGGCCAGAAATGCTCGGCCTGCTCGGTCGCCTATGTCGACAACGCGGTGAAGGACGCCTTCATCGAGCGGCTCGTCGCCTTCACCTCGACGCTGAAGGTGGGCGACCCGCGCCGGGCCGACACCTTCATGGGGCCGGTCTACGGCGCGGCGACCGCCGAGCGCTTCAGGGCGGCGGTCGCGGAGGCGGGCAACAAGGTGCATCACGGCGGCGCGGCGCTCGGGCCGGGCTTCGCCGACACCTACGTCCAGCCGACCGTCGTCGAGCTCGACGGGCCGGGCCGGCTGACCCGCGAGGAGCTGTTCATACCGTTCCTCGTCGTGCGCGGCGTCGACGGGCTCGAAGCCGCGATCGAGGAGGGCAACGACGTCGCCTACGGCCTCACCGCCGTGGCCATCCGGCTCCGCCTGCGTCAGGCGCGCGAGGCGCTGGCGGGGGCGGGAGCCCTCCTCGCCGGCGTCGGGATCGGCTTGGCCGTGAGCGCCGCGCAGCTCCTGCCCACCATGGAGCTGGCGAGCGTGAACCACCGCCCGGCCGAGAAGACCGGCGA
>JALHFU010000086.1:0-12610 GCA_022838525.1 Hyphomicrobiales bacterium
GACAAGGTCGTCGGCGACGGCACGTTCGTCGTGGACGGAGAGAAGCTCGACAGGAGGGAGATGATGCGGACAAAGCTCCCGGCCGGGATATAGCCTTCGCCGCAGCCGCCCCTACCGGAAATCCCGCGTCTTCACCCTGATCCTGCCGGTCCTCGCAGGAGGATCGTCCGAATCCGCGGATGAATCGGGACGGCCATGAGACGGTTGGGAGCCCTCCTCGCGCGCGCCGATGCTGGCGAGCTCGGCCGACAGGTCGGTGAGGTGATGCGCCACGATGTGCACCACCTCGCCCTGGCGCTGCACCCTGCCCCTGACCGCGATCATGCCCGCGCCGAGGATGACACGCCGGTATTTCTCGAACACCTTGGTCCAGACCACGATGTTGGCGATGGTGGTCTCGTCCTCCAGCGTGATGAACATGACGCCCTTGGCCGAGCCGGGCCGCTGGCGCACGAGAACGAGGCCCGCGACCTCGACCCACTGCCGGTCGCGGGCGGCGACCGCCTCGGCGCAGGTGAGGATGCGACGCCGCGCCAGATCGGAACGGACGAAGGCGACCGGATGCCGCCGCAGCGTCAGGCCGACATGGCCGTAATCCTCGACCACCTCGCCGCCGGCCGGCATCGGCCGCAGGACGACGCGGGGCTCGGCCTGCTCGACGCAGGGCCCGGCCTCGCGGGCGGCCGCGGCCGCGAACAGCGGCAGCGGCTCGTCGCGCAGCGCCTTGAGCGTCCACAGCGCCTCGCGCCGGGCAAGCCCGAGCGACGGCCGGAAGGCGTCGGCCTCGGCCAGCTCGACGAGGGCGGCGACCGGGACACCGGCGCGCCGCCACAGATCGTCCACCGAAGCGAACGACCGCGTCTTGCGGCAGGAGACGAGACGCTCGGCCTCGGCCTCACTGAAGCCCTTGACCATGCGCAGGCCGAGCCGCACCGCCAGCCGCCCGTCTCCGGCCTCGCGCGGTTCCAGCGTGCAATCCCAGTCGCTGGCGTTGACGCAGACGGGCCGCACCTCGACGTCGTGCTCGCGCGCATCGCGCACGATCTGCGCCGGCGCGTAGAAGCCCATGGGCTGGGAATTGAGCAGCGCGCAGCAGAACACGTCCGGGTGCCAGCATTTCACCCATGACGAGGCATAGGCGAGGAGCGCGAAGCTGGCCGCATGGCTCTCGGGAAAGCCGTAGGAGCCGAAGCCCTCGAGCTGGCGGAAGGTGCGCTCGGCCAGGTCGCGCTCGTAGCCGTTGTCGAGCATGCCCGAAATCAGCTTCTCGCGGAATTTCGAGATGGTGCCCGTGTTCTTGAACGTCGCCATGGCGCGGCGGAGCTGGTCGGCCTCGCCCGGCGTGAAGCCGGCGCAGTCGATGGCGACCCGCATGGCCTGTTCCTGGAACAGCGGCACGCCGAGCGTCTTGCCGAGCACGGCGGCAAGCTCCGGCTTCGGATAGTCGACCTCTTCCTTCTTGTCGCGGCGGCGCAGATAGGGATGCACCATGTCGCCCTGGATCGGGCCGGGCCGCACGATGGCGACCTGGATGACGAGGTCGTAGAAGATCTTCGGCTTCAGCCGCGGCAGCATCGACATCTGGGCGCGGCTCTCGATCTGGAAGGTGCCGAGCGTGTCGGCCTTGCAGATCATGGCATAGGTGGCCTCGTCCTCCTGCGGGATGGTCGCCAGCTCATACTTCTTCCCCTTATGCGCGGCGAGGAGATCGAAGGCCCGGCGCATGCAGGAGAGCATGCCGAGCGCCAGCACGTCGACCTTCATGAAATGGACGACGTCGATGTCGTCCTTGTCCCATTCGATCACCTGCCTGTCTTCCATGGCGGCCGGCTCGACCGGCACCAGCTCGTCCAGCCGGTCGCGGGTGAGCACGAAACCGCCGGGATGCTGGGAGAGATGCCGCGGCGTGCCGACGAGCTCGCGCGCCAGCTCCAGCGCCAGCCGCAGCCGCCGGTCGCCGGCATCGAGGTTCAGCGCCTTGACGTGCTCCTGCCCCACCGCCTCCGACCAGCGCCAGACCTGCGCGGCGAGCGTCCGCGTCAGGTCTTCGGGCAGGCCGAGCGCCTTGCCCACGTCGCGCAGCGCGCCCTTGGTGCGATAGCGGATGACGGTGGCGCAGAGCGCGGCGCGGTCGCGGCCATAGGTCTCGTAGACCCACTGGATGACCTCCTCGCGCCGCTCGTGCTCGAAATCGACGTCGATGTCGGGCGGCTCGCCGCGCTGCTCGCTGACGAAGCGCTCGAACAGAAGGTTGTTGTCCCTGGGATCGATGGAGGTGATGCCGAGCACGTAGCAGACCGCCGAGTTCGCGGCCGACCCCCTGCCCTGGCAGAGAATCTCGCTGGACCGTGCGAAACGCACGATGGCGTTCACCGTGAGGAAATAGGGCGCATACTTAAGTTTCTTGATCAGCGCCAGCTCGTGGAGCAGGGTGTCGCGGACCTTGTCCGGCAGCCCCTTGGGGTAGCGCTCGGCCGCGCCCTCCCATGTCAGTTTCTCCAGCGCCTGCTGCGGCGTGAGGTCGGGATAGAGCCTTTCCTCCGGATACTGGTATTTGAGGTCGCCGAGCGCGAAGCGGCAGCGCGCCGCGATCTCGAGCGTGCGCGCCAGCGCCTCCGGGTAGCGGCCGAAGAGGCGGTGCATCTCCTCCGGCGATTTCAGATAACGGTCGGCGAAGCGCTCGCGGCGATGGCCGAGCTCGTCGATGGTCACGTTGTGCCGGATCGCCGTCACCACGTCCTGCAGCCTTTGCCGGCCGGGCTCGTGGAACAGCACGTCGTTGGTGACGACGGCGGGCACGCCCGCGGCGGCGGCCATGCCGGCGAGCTCCCACAGGCGGAGCTGGTCGTTGGCGCGCCGGCGCAGCGTCAGCGCCATATAGGCGCGGTCGCCGAAGGCCTCCCCGAAGCGCCGCAGCCGCAGCATCGTGGCCTCGTCGGCGCTCTCCGGCAGGAGGACCGCGATCAGCCCCTCCCCGTGGGCGACGAGATCGTCCCATTCGAGATGGCACTTGCCCTTGCCGGCGCGCTTCTTGCCGAGCGACAGCAGCCGGCACAGCCGGCCATAGGCGGGCCGGTCCATCGGATAGACGAGGACGGACATGCCGTCGGCGAGGTCGAGGCGGCAGCCGACGACGAGGCGGATGCCGGTCTGCCGCGCCGCCTCGTGGGCGCGCACGATCCCGGCCAGCGAGTTGCGGTCGACGATGCCGAGCGTCTCGATCCCCATGGCGGCCGCCTGCGCGAACAGCTCCTCGCAGCTGCTCGCCCCGCGCAGGAACGAGAAGTGCGACGTCACCTGCAGCTCGGCGTAGCGCGGCGGGCTCATGCGAATATCCCGTGCAGGAACCACCGCTGGCTGCCGCTGTCGGCATGCTCGCCATCGCCGGAGCGGAACAGCCAGTAGCGCCCGCCCGCCTCGTCCTCGACGCGGAAATAGTCGCGGATGGCGGTCATCTCGGCGTCCCGCTTCCACCATTCGCCGCGGATGCGCTCCGGCCCGTCGGCGCGGCGCACCCGCCTGCGCACGCCGCGCCAGGTGAACCAGACCGGCGGATTGTCGGGCAGGAGCGCCATGGTCTCGATGGGCTCGGGCCGGGGAAGGAGGCGCGGCGGCCGCGGCCACTCGCTCTCCCATGTCGCGCCGGTGTCGGGCGCGAGCGGCGGAATGCGGGCGACGGAGCGCTCCGGCACGTCGCTCTCGACCGGGGCGAAGCGGTAAAGCCGGTTCGCCCCGACGCGGTTGGCGAGCGTGTCGATCAGGTCGGAGATGTCGGGCTCGGCCTCCTCCGCGAGGGAGGAGACGAGCTGGCTGTCGCGCAGCGGCTCGGCCACGACCGCGGCAAGGCGCATCGCCTCGATGCCGAAGCCGGGATCGACGGTCTCGATCTTGTCGCACAGGAGCCGCGTCAGGCGCCTGTCGTCGCGCACCGGCCGGGCCGTGCCGACGCGGACCGCCTGCAGCGTGCCGTCGACCCGGTTGAACAGGAGATCGAGGCGGCGGGCGCCGAGCCCCCTTCGTTCCAGCTCCGCGCACAGGGCGGCGGCGAGCTTCGCCGTGTAGCGCGCTATGGTCTCGGCCGCGCCGATCGGCTCGGCGAAGACGCGGCGGACCTCGACGAGGTCGGCGACGCGCACCGGATCGACCGGCTCGGCCGCCTGCCCCAGCGCCTGGTCGAGACGGCGGCCGACCGCCTCCCCGAAGCGCAGGACGAGCGGTGCCCGCGGCGCGTCCATCAGGTCGCCGATGCGCTCGAAGCCGAGGAGACGCAGGCCGGCCACGATCCTGGGATCGAGCCGGAGCGCCGCGATCGGCAGCGGCCGCAGCATGGCCCGCGCGCCGCCGGGCGGCACGAGGACGGTCTCGCCGCCGGGGAAGCGCGCCGCCGCATGAGCGGCCCCCCACGTATCGGCAACGGCCGCCCGGGCCTCGACGCCGGCGGCGGCAAGGCGGCGGACGAGGGAGGCGAGCAGCGACGCCTCGCCGCCATGCAGGTGGTCGGCGCCGGTCGTGTCCAGCACCAGCCCGTCGGGCGGATCGACGGCGACGACGGGCGAGAAGCGCTGCAGGGCCCAGAACGCCAGCCGCTCCAGACCCTCCGCGTCGGCGCCAGGATCGGCATCGCGGATCACGAGGCCGGGGACGAGCGCCTGCGCCCGTGCCACGGCCATGCCGGCGCGCACGCCGCGGCGCGACGCCGCGGCATCGAGCGCGGCGACGATGCGCTTGGCGCCGTCGCGGCCGACGAGGACGAGCGGCGCATCACGCGGCGGCGATGCGTCGCCCGATTTCCTTCTGAGGCGATCGGTCGGCCATCTCGGAAAAAACAGCGATACGACCCTTGTCATCGCATGCCTCCACTTCGAAACTTGCACCTTCCCGGGCGCGGCACCGGACGAGCTCGAGACGCCAGCGCGGACGGCCGATGCCGGGAACCGGAAGCGGCGCGGACGGCAGCACGGAAATCCGCCAGCGCGTGACGCTCGCGGTCGGCTGCCCGAACTGCGCCGCGTCCGCCTGCCGGCGCCAGCGGCGGATGGCGAGGCCGATGGTGCCGGAGCCTTCCGCCGCAAGCTGCAGGCGCCGCGACGCCGTCATCGACAGATGCGCCGTCTCGGCGACGACGGCACCGAGCCCGCCATGGCGCAGCCCTTCCTCGAAACAGCCGAGCAGCGCCCTCTCGTCGCCCGCCTCGACATGGATCACCCGGTCCGGCGCCAGCCCCGCCTGCGCCAGCGCCGGCGCGAAGAGGTCGCGCCGCGTCACCACCCACAGCACCTTGCCCCGGCTGCGCGCCGCGATGCCGGCGGCGAACAGCGCCGCCGCCGCGCCGTCCACGGCGGCGTTGCCGCCGCCGGCGACCTCGTGCAGGCTGCCGAGCGACAGCCCGCCGCCGGGAAGCCTGCGGTCGATCTCGGGCAGGCCGAAGGGCAGCGCTTCCCGCCCGCGCCCCGACGCCCCGCCCTCGAGATGCGCAATGCGCTCCCGGAGCTCGACGATGACAGGACTGGCCGTGTGCGCGGACATGGACGGATCGGTTCTCCAGAGAGCCTTGCGGCGGCATCGCACGCCGTTATGTTCTCTATTTGTTCCTAATCCGGAAACGAGTCAATCGGGAGGTGGGCCTGCCTTCCACAGCAGGCTGCGGCGCGGGGAACGGGAACATTCGCCCGGGCCGCCCGGTTTTCCTTCCGGAACCGGCACATGCCGGATGGAGCAAGACCATGGCAGATCTGTTTTGGCTGTTCGCCACCGCGGGAGGCGCCGTCATCCTGGGCATGGCCATCGCCTACGCCCTCCTGACGCGGCGCCGGCTGACCCGAAGCGAGCAGAGGGCGCAGGACCGCAAGGTGGACCAGCTCTACAGCGAACCGGAGGATTGAACCCGCCCCCCTTTACGACCGGGCGCCGAAGATCATCTCGCGCAGCCAGTGCGACAGGAGCTGGTCGTAGGCGCGTCGGCTCTCCGCCGCGGAGAGCGCATGGTCGGCGCCGGAGATCACGCGATAGGTCACCGACCGCGCCGCGATCAGGGAGGCGAGATAGCTGGCGACGACCGGATGCGGCACGATCTCGTCGTTCTCCGACTCCACGATCAGCACGTCGCCGGCGAAGCGCCGGCATTGCTGGATGGCGACGTTGTCCTCGTAGGAGACGATGCGCTGGCGATAGGCAGCCAGCTCCTTGCGGTCGAGCTGGAACTTGGGCACCGCCCAGTCCTCGTCGCGATAGAGCGCCGGCACCCTGAGCGCGAGCCAGCGCACGGGCCGCCGCGCCGTGGCGAGCACCGCGAGATAGGCGCCGTAGCTGCTGCCGACCACGGCGATCGACTCCGGATCGACGTGCTCCTGCCCGACGAGGACGTCGTAGGCGGCGCAGACGTCGCGGAGATTGTCCTCGCGCGTGACCATGCGCAGGCGCTCGGCGGTGTCGCCGTGGCCGCGCATGTCGAAGGTGAGGCACACGAAGCCGAGCTGCGCCAGCGCCTTGGCGCGCTTCTTGTCGCGTTCCTGGCTTCCCGCCCAGCCGTGGATGAACAGCACGCCGGGCACGCCCGTCCGCGGCTCGACGAGCTGGCCCGCGAGCCGGGAATCCGCGACCGGAATGTGCAGGGAACTAACCTTCAATCCTCTCGTCCACGCATGCGTATTTCGTCAGCGGTCCCATCTTCGGGTCACGGCCGCGATAGTAGACCGCCGCGCCCTCGGGAAGGGCGGGCGGACGGCCGTAGACCTCGACCGAGCGGGCGCGCACCGCCTGCACCTGCGGCTCGCGCGCCATCGCTTCGAGCGCCGCGATCTCCGCCGGCGTCGCGCCGCCGATGCGCCACGACTGCTCCAGCACGCCGATCCGCCGGCTTCCATCCCCGGCAACGCCGCAGGCCACGTCATAGTTGCGCCGCGAGGCGATCAGGCCCGCGATGTGCCGGTCGGCGAGCCGGTCGAAGGCGATGGCCCGTTCCACCGCTTCGCGGCTTTCCGCCGGCATCGGGCGGGCAAGGAGCGCGTCGAAGCCGCCGCGCACCACGAACAGGCTGGAGCCGCCATAGGCGGGTGCGCCCTCGTTGTCCGGGGTCAGCACCTGCGTGCCGAAATAGCTGATCGTCCGGCCGGGCAGGCGCACCTGCCCCACGCTGTAGGTCCTCACCTCCTCGAGGTCTTCCTCCAGCACGAGGATGTCGGTGAGCAGCCCGTCGATGCAGAGCGCGCCGATGCAGCGCTCCAGCTCGGCCTCGCTGCGCGCGACGGTCTGGGCGCGGCCGCCGTCGGCACCGGCGGGCTTCATGCGCACCGGCCCGTGCCGCAGCAGGGCGCGGCCGGCGGTGAGAGGCGGTCGTGCCCCGCAGCGTCAGCGGCACCGCCTCCTCGGCCAGCAGGCGGGGCCAGTCCGGCGGCGCCGAGGCATGGGGGGAAACGAGGGGATGGACGATCGCCTTGGTCGCCATCCAGGCTTCGGGCACCCAGCTGCCGAAGAGATCGTCCTCGCCGCGGATGCCGTATCGGCAGGCGTCGAACGGCCCGCTGAGGGGGCTGCGGGGAACGAGATAGGACGCCGTGCCGTCCTGACCGGGCTCGCACGCCCCGCCGAAGGGAAGGCCGAGCAGTGCGGCCACGCGCTCCGCCACGGCCCTGTGGGTGGCGCTCTCATGGCCGCGGCCCTCGCCGCCGCCATGCGTGAACACCGTGCGCGGCCTCCGGTCCAGCACCGGCAGCTCTTCAGGCAGGAGCGGTTCGATCATCGCTTCGTTCCTCGATCGCGTCGCGAACGCGAGGAACCCGCGGGGCGTGGGTTTGTTCCGCGCCCTTCGCAAGAAGGGGCGCATGCCGGCGCGGACGGCCCGCCGGTGCGCGACCCGCCCACTCCCGCGAAACGGGTTTCGCGTCCAGCGCCGCTGTGGCAAGAACGCCCGCGGCAGTGCCGGTTCGTCCGCGACGCTGCCCGCCGAAACGAGGGAACCTCGGCCGCAATTCCGGGAAGGAATCGAATGAAGGCAGCAGCGCTTGCCGGCTTCTTCGACCGCGACGCGGTTGCGGTCGCGCGCGACCTCGTCGGCGCCGAGCTGCTGGTGGACGGCGTCGGCGGCATCGTCGTCGAGACGGAGGCCTATACGGCCGACGACCCGGCCTCCCACAGCTACCGCGGCCTCACGCGCAGGAACGCCACGATGTTCGGCGCGCCGGGATCGGCCTATGTCTACCTTTCCTACGGCATGCACTGGTGCCTGAACGCCGTGTGCAGCCGCGGCAACGCGGTGCTGCTGCGCGCCATCGAGCCACGCTCCGGCATCGACACCATGCATGCGCGCCGCGGCGTGGCCGGCCTGCGCCTGCTCTGCGCGGGTCCGGGCCGGCTGGCGCAGGCGCTGGGCGTCGACGGGTCGTTCGACGGCCGGTCCTTCCTGCACGAGCCGTTCCTGCTGCGGCCGTCCGCCCGGCCGCACGACATCGTCAGCGGCCCCCGCATCGGCATCTCCAAGGCGGTGGAGCATCCGTGGCGCTTCGGCCTCGCCGGATCGCCGTTCCTCAGCAAGCCCTTCCCGCGCTCGTAGCCGCCGCAGGCCGGCGTGGAACGGCGAGCCCGCGACGGTGTTTAGGCGTCGGGCGCCTGCGCGCCCGCCTGCTCCGGCAACGGATGAAGCGGAGAACTCATAATGGCTCGCCAAGGGCTCGTGCACGGACCACTCGACCGCGACTGCCTGCATCTGTGCATCGACATGCAGGCGATGTTCCTGCCCGGCTCGCCATGGGCGACGCCGTGGATGGAGAAGGTGCTGCCGGCCATCGAGGAAATCGCCGGTCGCCATGCCGCCCGCACCGTCTTCACCCGTTTCATCCCGGCGCGGAACCCGCAGGCCGCGCCGGGCAGCTGGCAGCGCTACTACCGGAAATGGGAGGCGCTGACCCTCGACCGGATCGACCCCGCCGCCGTCGATCTCGTCCCGGCGCTCGCCCGCCTCGTTCCGCCCGCGCGCCTGCTGGACAAGCGGGTCTATTCGCCATGGACCGAGGGCGGCCTCGACGCCCTGCTCGCTCCCCTCGGGGCGACGACGCTGGTCGTCACCGGCGGCGAGACCGATGTCTGCGTTCTGGCAACGGTTCTCGGGGCCATCGACCGCGGCTTCCGCGTCGTCGTCGCGGCCGATGCGATCTGCGGCTCCACGGACCAGACCCACGACGCGGTCATGACGCTGTACGCCTCCCGCTTCGGCGAGCAGGTGGAGCTGGCCGAAGCCGCGGAAATCCTCGCCGAATGGCGGGCAACGTAAGCGCGGCCGTCGCCGGAATTCCTATTCCGGCAGCGTCTCGGGGTCGGGCAGCGTCTCGGGCACCCGGCCGGGCGGAATGACGGGCGTCGTTCCCGTATCGGGCGGCGGCTCCTCGATCTCCTCGTCGCCGGTCGGCGGCGGCACCAGAACGCCGTTGCAGTCTTCCAGCGCCGGACGGGAACGCTCGTCGTCGCCGCTGCCGGCGGTGCCGTCCTCGCCCGGCTCCGCCGGCTCGACCCGACAGGGATCGTCGCTGTCCGCCGCCGGATCGTCGCCCGGGACCTGCTCCGCCGCGGGCGCCGCAATCATGCCCACGCACAGCAGGACGGCCCCGAGAAAGAGCGTCCGCGACAGCGCCCCGCCCCGGCGATGCGAGCCGGGCGGCACCTCGTCCGGCACCGGCGGCGGCGGGGTTTCGGGCGGCGTGTGGACCGGCACCTCACCGGGAGGAGGGTCGGGAGAAGGTGCCGGCGGCGGCCTGCCGGGCGGCGGGATTTCCGAAGGCCCCGGCGGCTGGGCAGGCTCGGGGCCGTCCGGCGGCTTCGGGTCGGAGCCCGACGAAAGGCCGGTCATCGCGCTGCGCCCTCGATCGTGCAGGTTTCCACTCATGGTGCCCTCATGGCGCCCTCGAGGAGGGGCGGCGGACGTCCGCCGCCTTCATGCCGTCCGAACCGGCCGTGCCGGAGATTGTTCCAGATTGTTCCCGGCGCGGAACATAAGCGGCGCGGCCCCGTTGTCCGCTCTCAGCGAAACGCGTCGAACCGTGGGGTACGTCATGTCGGATCTGACCAATGCGGAAATCGAAGGCCGCCTGAATGCGCTGCGCGATGTCGTGGTGACGGTGCTGCGCGAGGCGCCGGGCGAGGCCGCCGCCAACATCCGGGCCGCGCTCGACCGCATGGCCGCCATCGAGAACCATCAGGAGGACCCCGGCACCCTGCCGTCGCGGGCCTTCGCGGCGGAGAGCGCCCGGCTGCGCGAGGTCAACGTCATTCGCGACGCGCTCTCCTCGCAGGCCGGCGCCACGAAGGGCCCCGCGGCCGACCGCGAGCTCGATCCCGAGACCCTCGAGGAGCAGCTCGAGGAAGGGCTGGAGGACAGCTTTCCCGCAAGCGATCCGGTGTCCGTCACCTCCACCGCGATCAGCGGCCGCGCGAGGCCGCTGCCGCAGCGCTGAGCCGCGGCGCGGAGAGGCCGGATGAGCCACCACGGCGGCCGGGAGGAACACGGCGGGGGCGACGGACGGCCCTATCTCATGTTCGCCGTGAACATGGTGCTGAGCCTCGCCGTCATGTACCTCGTCATGTTCGCCATGATCGACGGCTGGGGCGATTTCCGCAACAACCTCAACACCTTCTACATGGCGCTGGCGATGGTGGCGCCGATGGGCATCGTCATGCTCGCGACGATGGGCGGCATGTACCGCCGCCGGCGCCTGAACCTCGCCCTTCATGCCGGCTTCGCCTTGCTGTTCGTCGTGGCCTTCGCGGCGATCCGGGCGCAGGGGCTGGTCGGCGACCGCCAGTTCATCGCCTCGATGATCCCGCACCATTCCGGCGCCATCCTGATGTGCCGCGAGGCCGACCTCGCCGACCGGGAGCTGGTCGATCTGTGCGGCGACATCATCGCGGCGCAGCGCGGCGAGATCGAGCGGATGGAGGCGATCCGCGCGCGGCTGCGCTAGATGCCGCGCGGCAGCCGCGGCTTCCCGAACCGTTCCCTGGCCTGCCGGAACATCTCGCCCGACTGGCGGTTAGCTCCTGAGCAAAGGAGACGGACACATGGCCAGGACAACGAACGGTGCCCCCGGCACCACCGACCAGAAGCCGCGATGGGAAGGCCCGCCGGAAAACCGGCCGCGCGGCTACCTGCCCGCGAAGGACGATCCGGCCAAGGATCGCGACGCCGCCGGGGAAAACCTGAAGGACCCCGAGAAGCGGCATCTGGGCGACGCCTTCAAGCAGCGCGGCGACCGCTAGCTGCAAGCCGCCACCTCCACCCCACCGGCGAAAGGGCGGGCCGCATCCCCGTGCGGCGCGCCTTGCCGTCCCCAAAGGAAGGATCAGCAATGGACAGGACACTCGACAGGACGAGCGAGAAGATGCTGCGCACCGGCAACACCATGCCCGTCATGGGTCTGGGCACCTGGAAGCTGGAGAACACCGCGGATGCGATCCGGACAGCGCTGGAGGTCGGCTACCGCCTCATCGACACGTCCGGCGACTACGGCACCCAGGAAGGGATCGGCGAAGGCATCCGCCGCAGCGGCGTCGCGCGCTCCGCCTTCTATCTCGTGACCAAGGTGGAGGAGACGGACGACGCCTACGAGGCCGTCGGCCGCAATCTCGACGAGCTGGGCCTCGACCATGCCGACCTCGTCCTCGTCCACCGGCCGCCGGACGACGGCGTCGGCGAAATCCTGTGGCAGGGACTGATCCGGGCGCGCGAGAACGGCCTCACCGTCGATATCGGCGTCAGCAACTATCCGGCCGCGTCGATCGAGGCGCTGGTGGAGGCGACCGGCGAGACCCCCGTGGTCAACCAGATCGAGTGGAGCCCGTTCGGGCACAGCCCGCAGATGCTGCGCTACGCCGACGAGAACGCCATCGTGATCCAGGCCTACAGCCCGCTCACCCGGATGACGCGGCTCGACGACCCCACCCTGACGATGCTCGCCGAGCGCTACGACAAGACCCCGGCGCAGATCCTCCTGCGCTGGAACCTCCAGCACGGCGTCGTGCCGCTGCCCAAGGCGGGCAAGCGGGAGCATCTGGAAGAAAACCTCGACGTGTTCGACATCCGGCTCGCCAAGGCGGACATGCAGCGGCTCGACGGGCTGAACGAGCGCTATTCCGCGCTCGGCAAGCTGCCCTACGAGTGACGGCGCGACCGCCGGTTGGTCCTACTGCGCATCGGCCGGCGGCGGCGCCTCGCCCACCGGCTGCTCCGGTGCGATCGCCTCGCCGTACATCTCCACGCCCCACCACACCAGCATCGCGAGCAGCAGGCCCACGACGAGAACGATGAGGACGGGCAGCCCGCGCCGCCCCTGTCGCGCCTTGTTTTCCGGCACCTTGAGCATTCCTTCACCTCCAGTCCTTCGATTTGCTGCGCTCGAACCCGTGGACGGGCGCGCTATCCGTATTTCGGCCTCTGCATGGAGCTGACGGGGTGGCTCTCGTCGTGCTCGACCGTCGAGACCGCCGACGCCTCTCCCAGCTCCTCCAGAAGCCGCAGCCGAGCCCGGTTCAGCCGGCTCTTGATCGTTCCCATCGCGCAGCCGCAGATCCCCGCCGCCTCGTCATACGACACCCCCAGAACCCCGATCAGCACCAGGACCTCACG
>JALHFU010000298.1:0-2455 GCA_022838525.1 Hyphomicrobiales bacterium
TGCGCTGCACAGAAGGGAAATAGGTGGCCGGATTTTACGCCGCCCGCAGCAGGACTATCCCGCCGCTACCGTGGTCTAGTTTTCCACCGCCGTTCTCACTTGCCGGCGTCGATCACGACATCGCCCGGCCGCCGGGGCTCGACCTCGCCGCTCTCCAGCGCATGGCCGGCCGCCTTCCAGGCGGCGATGCCGCCGTCGAGGATGCGGACGTCTGGTAGCCCGGCCCAGGTCAGGGTCCACCAGGCGCGCGCCGCCGGCGCGCCGTTGCCGTCGTCATAGACGACGACCGTGCTGTCGCGGCCCACGCCTTTCCGGCGCAGATCGGCCTCCAGCTTCGCCGGATTGGGCAGCGGGTTGCTGCCCCGGCCCTTGTCGGGCCCCCCGGCATCGGCGAGCTCGGTCGCCAGATCGATGTAGATCGCGCCCGGCAGGTGCCCGGCGATATAGCTTTCCTTCAACCCGGTCCTGCCCGGCGCGAAGCGGACGTCGAGCAGGACGACGTCGCGGCTCGCAGCCAGCGCCGCGGCGAGCTCGGCCACCGGGATCGTGTTCGTCTTCCTCAAGGCGGGGTTGGCGGTCATGCGTGTCCTCGATGTTCGGGAAGGGGAGCGGGAAGCCGCCTCACTGCTGCGTGGACGCGAGAGAGCGCCAGCGCGTGAGCCGCTGCTCGACAATCAGGAAGGAGGCGTTGAGGAAGTAGCCGATGGCCGCGATGGTGAAGATGCCGGCGAACAGCGAGCGGACGTCGAGAACCTGCTGCGCCTGAAGGATGAAGTAGCCGATGCCGCTGTTGCCGGCGAGCATGCCGGTCACGACCGCCAGAACCAGCGTGACGCCGAGCGCCTGCCGCATGCCGACGAGGATGAAGGGAAGGGCCGCGGGAAGGCCGATCTCGATCTGCGTCTGGAGCCAGCTGAGCTGGAACGTCTCGGCGGTCATGCGCATGGTCCTGGACAGGCTGCGCGCGCCGGCGAACGCGTTGAGCAGGATGGGGAACACCGCCGCCAGGACGACGATGACGATCTTGAAGCTGTCGCCGATGCCCAGATAGAGGATCAGCAGGGGCAGGAGCGCGGTGATGGGAATCTGGCGCAGAAGCTCGACGGCCGGCTCCGCCGCGCCCCAGACGACGGCGACGCGCCCCATGAGGAAGCCGAGCGTGACGCCGACGACCGTGGCGGCCAGATAGCCGATCGCGGTGATGCGCATGGTATCGGCCACGGCGGCCGGAAGGCCGCCGTTGACGATCTGGTCGAGCCACACCTCACCGATCTCGGTGAGGGGCGGCAGCTGCGGCATGCGGTAGGCCGTGCTGACGAACTGCCACAGGAGCAGAAGCGCCACCACGATGGTCCAGCCGAGGGCGCGGCTGGAGAGGTAGCCGCGGGCCGCCTGGCGCACGGATGCGGCCGTGAGGCCGCGCCGGTCCCGGGCGGGGGCCGTCACCAGCTCGTTTGCATGATCCTGTAGCGCCACGGCGGAAGCTTCCTTTGTCAGTCGTTGGAAAGGACGCGGGCGAGAAGCTCGCTTCGCAGCTCGAGAAAGTCGGCATGCTTGCGCGTGTCGATCTGGTGCCGCGGCCGCGGCAGGGGGACCTCGACATCGAGCTGGATTCCGCCGCCGTCGGGCGACAGCACGACGACCCGGTCGGAGAGGTAGAGCGCCTCGTCGATGTCGTGGGTGACGAAGACGATGGTCAGCTCGTGGGTCTTCCACACCCGCTGCAGGAGGTCCTGCAGATTGGCCCGGCTCAGCGCGTCGACGGCCGAGAACGGCTCGTCCAGCAGCAGGATCTTCGGGTTGGCCGCCAGGGCGCGGGCGATGGCCACGCGCTGCTGCATGCCGCCCGACAGCTCGGCGGGATAGCGGTCGGCGGTGCCGGCAAGCCCCACCTCGGCCAGCTTCTCCTCTATCGCGGCGCGCTCGGAGGATGCGCCCTGCGGTGTCGGGATATCGCGATAGGCGTGGCGCAGCCCGAACCGGACGTTGCCGCCAACGGTTTTCCACGGCAGCAGGGATTCGCCGTAGTTCTGGAAAAGGTAGCGCACGCTCGGCGGCGGCGAATGGACCCGGCCGCCATCGATCAGGATGGCACCGGAGGACGGCGTCTCCAGCCCCGCCATCAGGCGCAGCAACGTCGACTTGCCGCAACCGGAGCGCCCGACGACCGAGACGAAGGCGCCTTCCGCGACGGACAGATCGACGGGCGAGAGGCCGACGACGTCCTCTCCCCTGACGCTGGTGTAGCGCTTGCCGACGGCTGCGATCTCGATGGACATCGTCGTCTTCCCGCCTATTCCGCCGCCGCTCTCTCGCGAGGCGATGCATAGCGGTTGGCCGGCTTGGGCAGGCCGAGATGGCCGCGCAGCGTCTCGGCCTCGTAGGCGGTCTTGTAGATGCCAAGGCGCTGGAGTTCGGGAATGACGAGATCGACGAACGCGTCGAGCGGCGTGCG
>JALHFU010000087.1:0-18703 GCA_022838525.1 Hyphomicrobiales bacterium
CACCATCATCCAGGGCATCATCTTCGTCGTCTGCGTCCTCCTCTTCCGCGAAGGCATCATCGGCGTCATCCAGAAATGGATCAAAAAACCGCTGTGACGCACGGCCGCGCGGCAACGCCATGAACGCGATTGCGGCCGGCAGCTTCGCCGGCCGCAATCGTTTCGGGAGGCGCAAGGCGCGGTGCCCGGCTATGCCTGCAGGAAGCCCGAGAAGACACCGGCGACGGCGAGCAGCCCGACGACGATCCACGGCGGCGTGCGCCAGACCGTCAGGAGCAGGAAGCCGGCAAGGGCGAGCAGGAAATCCGCGGCCGACAGCACCGCGCTCGTCCAGACCGGATCGTAGAGCGCGGCCGCGAGGATGCCGACCACGGCGGCGTTGGCCCCGCGCATCGCCGCCTGCGCCGCCGGCCGCAGCCTGAGCGCGTCCCAGAACGGCAGCATGCCATACACCAGGAGCAGGCCGGGCAGGAAGATCGCGGCGAGCGCGATGGCCGCGCCGGCGATGCCGTTGGGCACCGGCGCGACGACGGCGCCGAGATAGGCGGCGAAGGTGAAGAGCGGCCCCGGCACCGCCTGCGCCATGCCGTAGCCGGCGAGGAAGGCCTCGTTCGCGACCCAGCCCGGCGCGACCACCTCGGCCTGCAGCAGCGGCAGGACGACGTGGCCGCCGCCGAACACCAGCGCGCCGGCGCGATAGAAGGCGTCGAACAGGCGCAGCGCCTGGCTGTCGGTCCAGTGGACGGCAAGCGGCGGCAGGAAGAAGAGGGCGGCGCAGACGGCGAGCGCGATCAGCCCCCTGCGCCGCGAGACCGGGAAGCTCAGCCGGCCCGTCGCGGCGCCTTCCCCGTTGCGGCAGAGCCAGAGCCCGCCGGCCGCACCCGCCGCGATAGCGCCGATCTGGCCGAACGACCCGCCGACAAGGACGACCATCGCGACGGCGGCAAGCGCGATGGCGGCGTGCGCTCTGTCGGGCGTCAGGCTCCGGGCCATTCCCCACACGGCCTGCGCCACCACGGCCACCGCCACCAGCTTCAGGCCATGGAAAAGGCCCTCCGCCACCGGCCCGGTAAAAGCCGCGGCGCCGAGCGCGAAGGCAAGGAGCAGGACGGCGGACGGCAGCGTGAAGCCGCACCACGCCGCGAGGCCGCCGAGCACGCCGTTGCCGCGCAGGACGCCGAGCGCGAAGCCGACCTGGCTCGATGCCGGCCCCGGCAGGAACTGGCAGAGCGCGACGAGGTCGGCATAGGCGGCGTCGCCGATCCACCTGCGCCGTGCCACCAGCTCGTCGCGAAAATAGCCGAGATGGGCGATCGGGCCGCCGAACGAGGTCAGGCCGAGCTTGAGGAAGACGGCGAAGACCTCGGAGACGGGAGCCTTCGACTGCCCGGCGGCGGCGTCTGCATCATGTGTCATGGCCCTGCCTGTCCCCCGACATCTTCGGGCAATTCAAGATACGAAACGGCTCTCCGTCCGGAACGAGACGCCGCTCGCCCGCCCCGGCGAAGCGATCCCGGCGCATGGTCGCATATCGCAGCGGGGACGTGGCGGGAAATCTCCGCCGGCGCTCGCGAGGGCGGGATGCCATCCTTCCCTGGTCCGATGGTCGGGTCATGCACCGCCTCTCCTGCCGGGTTTCCCAATCAGATACCAGCTCATCGTGTCCGGCTCTATGACACGGCAAGGTGAACGGGCCGATGTTGAAAAGGAAGGGCGATCCGCCTGCTGCCCGGTGCGTGAGGCTGTCCGCCACCGCGAGGCAGGCGAACCGGTGAGAGATCGGGAGAAAGGGCGCGGTAGATCGGGAAGGGAGAAAATCAGGCAGGATCAATTGTATGACGCCGCCGCGTTGCCGGCATATGCGTCGCTCCTGCTGCGCAGAAGGGCTTTCCCGCGAACATAGCCGTATGCTCGCGGGCGATAGCGGCGGCGGACCGCAAGGAGGATGGTGCGCCCCTCAGTGCGAAGACGCACGATCCGCCGTCCTGCCCGGCGGCCGCGGCGCCGGACCGGTTGCGTCGGGGAAGCCCGACGACATGCCGGGAACGGTGATGAAGGGGGCAGGCACAGCGGCCTTCGTGTCGCTGAAAGACGTGCGAGAGAAGGCGGGCAGCGATGCGTGGAGGAAGACCCGACCATCTGCCGGGCTCCTCCTCGACTTGCAGATATCCGTAGCCGCGGCGCCTGCGGGAGGCGGCTTACGCGGCTCTCGGAGCCGGACGGGGCGGCCTGACGGCTTTCTTCGGCGACGGCAGGAGGCCCTCGCGCTGCGCCTGCTTCCTCGCCTGTTTGCGGGCGCGCCGGATCGCCTCGGCCTTCTCGCGAACGCGCTTCTCCGACGGCTTCTCATAAGCCCGGCGCGTCTTCATCTCCCGGAACACGCCTTCGCGCTGGAGCTTCTTCTTCAGGACGCGAAGAGCCTGGTCGACATTGTTGTCGCGAACGAGAACCTGCATCTTTTCTCCTTGTCTTGATTGCGCTTGGGTTTCTTCGGTCAGCAAAAAGGCCGGGCGAACCCGGCCTCTCCTATGCGCCTCGATGATCAGTGCCGGTACATCCGCGGTCAAGGATCAGAAGCGCAATCTGGTCAGGCAGCCTGAAGATTCTCGGCTGCGCTCTTGCCGTTGCGGTTGTCCTTCACCACCTCGAAGTTGAGCTTCTGGCCCTCGACGAGGGTACGCATGCCTGCGCGCTCGACGGCGGAGATGTGGACGAAGACGTCCGGCTGGCCGTTGCCCTGCTCGATGAAGCCGAAGCCCTTGGTGGCGTTGAAGAACTTTACGATACCCGTGGTCATGGCAATTCCTTTCAAATCGGAATGGAAAATCGCCGCCCGGCCGAGTGCCAAGCGTCGCAGTCGTCGAAATTGAAAGGAAACTCGTGAGCGCTGACGCGCAAATAGAAGTTCGTCACCAAGATCGATGACACCTATGTAGGCCCGAACTGTGGCGATTGCAAGACCGCCTTCGCAACCGCCCGATATGGGCTCCTCCAGATATCCTTGAAACATGAAGTGACTCGCCATCCTCGATATTGTGACCGAGGGTGTTTCATCGCCAGCCGTGTAAAGGGCGCTGGCGGCTGTGAGCGACGACCGTGCTTTCGCCCCGAAGAGGAGAAAGCCATGCCGTTGCGCAAGATTCTTTCCCGTTCCGACCTCTCCGCCGAGGACATCGCGCTTCTGGAAGCGCTCTTCAATCAGGCCGCAAGCAGGTTTGCGACCGAAGAGGAGCGGCTCGAGCTCGCGCGCGATCTCGTCGCCCTGTTCTCCGCCGGGATCAGAGACGAAACCGAACTGATCGGCCGCATCGCCCGGCGAAGGACGAGCGTGACGAACGACCCCTGACGTTGGTTTGCAGGGGCAGGACTGCTGCGGGCAAATGGTGCGGCTCTCCGGCACGCCATCGAACCCGCAGGGTTCGCAAGGCCGAACGACCGTCGCCGACGTTTCGGCGCCCCTCCGGAGCGAAGCGACCGCAGGTCGCGGCAGCGTGAAGAGAAAAGGAATGGTGCCCAGGGGCGGAATCGAACCACCGACACTGCGATTTTCAGTCGCATGCTCTACCAACTGAGCTACCTGGGCTTGCCGGAAGAAGGGCCGACGGCCGGCTTCCTCTCGTGCGGCGGTGTTGGCGACCCGCCGAAAGCGCGTGGGTTATAGCATGTGATTTCCGCCTGTCCAGCATGCCGGCTGCCGATTCCGCAGCTTTTTCCGCGGCAGGTCGCGGATGGCGCCGAGGCGCTGGCCCGAAAGGGAAACCGGCTTCCGGATGGCCCCGGTGCCGGGCTGGTGAAGGGGAGGGTCGCGCCCGACGTCCGCCGGGCGCGGCGCGATCTAGGAGCGGTCCGCCGGACCGTCTTCGCCGTCGGCGCCGTCCTCGTCCTCGGTCGCGGGGATGACGTAGCGTCCCGAGAGCCAGCGGTTCAGATCGACGTCCTTGCAGCGCGGCGAGCAGAAGGGATAGTCGGCGCGCGACGACGGCTTGCCGCATTCGGGGCAGGGCCGCCTCGGCCTCAGGGGCGTGACCTTGCCGCCGGGGTTCGCCTCGTCCGCCATGGCGGTCAGGTCCTCGTGCCCGCATGCCAGCCGGCATGCACCTTGAAGCCGTCGGAGGCCAGAAGCCCGAGCGTCTCGTAGAGCGGCAGGCCGACGACGCCGGTATAGGAGCCGACGATCTTGACGACGAAGGCGCCGGCCAGCCCCTGCACGGCGTAGCCGCCCGCCTTGCCGCGCCATTCGCCGGAAGCGAGATAGGCCTCGAGCTCGTCGCGCGACAGCCGCTTGAAGCGCACGCGCGTCTCCGACAGGCGCTGGCGCACCTTGCCGGCCGGCGTGATGAGGCACACGCCGGTGTAGACGCGGTGGGTGCGGCCGGACAGGAGCCTGAGGCAGTTCGACGCCTCGTCGGTCGTCTCCGCCTTGGGCAGGATGCGGCGGCCGACGGCGACCACGGTGTCGGCGGCGAGGATGAAGGCGCCGGCTTCGGGCGCGCCGTCGTTCTTCAGCCCTTCGAGCGCCTTCTCCGCCTTGGCGCGCGACAGCCGCTTGGCCAGCGAGCGCGGATGCTCGGCCCGCAGCGGCGTTTCGTCCATGTCGGCGGGATAGAGCCGGGCGGGTTCGATGCCGGCCTGCTGCAGAAGCTCGATCCGTCTCGGCGAGCCCGAGGCAAGCACCAGCTTCTGGGAGACGCTCATCGCAGATCCGTCGGCATGCGGCTGCTGGCCGCTACTTGAAGCGGTAGGTGATGCGACCCTTGGTCAGGTCGTAGGGGGTCATCTCGACGAGGACCTTGTCGCCGGTCAGCACGCGAATGCGGTTCTTGCGCATGCGCCCGGCCGTGTGCGCAATGATCTCGTGATCGTTTTCGAGCTTCACCCTGAACATCGCATTGGGCAGCAGTTCAGTGACGACGCCCGGAAACTCCAGTACTTCTTCCTTCGGCATCCGATACCTGTGGCTTGGATTGGCACTTCCGGCCGCTGTGGCCGGAAATTGCGCGGAACCTATATGATTGCGCCCGCTTTGTGAACACGCTTATTCGCGGATTGTTCACGCCTGCGGCGGCGTGAAGCGCTCGGCGATGCGCGCCTCCAGCCGGTCTCGCACGTCGCGATAGGCGTCCATGATGCGCTCGCGCGTGCCGGTGGCGATCGAGGGGTCGGCGGTCGGCCAGTATTCGACGGGTCGAAATAGATGTCCTCGAGGTCGTCGAGGCGCTGCGGCTGGTGCTCGCCGAGCGACAGGCCCTTCTCGGCGAGGACGGCATCGACGAAGGGATCGCGCTGGCCGGCCCGCACGCCGGCCGAGGCGAGGAACACGCCCGCCGGCAGCCGCGCCCTCGCCAGTGTTTCGGCCATGGGCGAGCGGATGGCGTTCATGCCGCACAGGAACAGGATCGAGCGGGGAAGCGCAGCGCCCGCAGCCACTCTCGCCTAGCCCTTCCAGTGCAGCACGCAGACCAGCGTGAACAGCCGCCGCGCCGTGTCGAAGTCGACCTCGATCTTGCCGGCGAGCCGGTCCATCAGCGTCTGCGAGCCCTCGTTGTGAAGGCCGCGCCGGCCCATGTCGATGGCCTCGATCTGCGACGGCGTCGAGGAGCGGATGGCCTCGTAATAGCTTTCGCAGATCAGGAAATAGTCCTTGACCACCCGCCGGAACGGGGTCAGCGACAGGATGTGGGTGACGACCGGCTCGCCGTTCTCGCGCGAGACCGCGAAGATGAGGCGCGCCTCGGCGAGCGACAGCTTCAGCCGGTAGGGTCCCGCGCCGTTGTCGCCGACGGGATGGAAGGAATTCTCCTCGATCAGGTCGAAGATCGCCACCGCGCGCTCGTGCTCGACGTCGGGCGTCGAGCGGCCGATGGATTCGTCCAGTTCGACGTCGATCAGCCGGGCGCTGGCGTCGTGCTGGCCCATCCGCGTCAGCCTTCCGGGTTGAGCCTGATCGCGACGGACGCAGCGTGGCCGTCGAGGTTCTCGGCCCGGGCGAGCGCGATGGCCGCCGGCGCGAGCGCGCGCAGCTGGTCCGGCCCGAGCTTGAGGATCGAGGTGCGCTTGACGAAGTCGAGCACCGACAGGCCGGAGGAGAAGCGCGCCGAGCGCGCCGTGGGCAGGACGTGGTTGGAGCCGCCGACATAGTCGCCGATCACCTCCGGCGTGTGGCGGCCGAGGAAGACCGCACCGGCATTGCGGATCTGCGGCAGCAGGGCCTCGGGGTCCTCGACGGCGAGCTCGACATGCTCGGCCGCGATGCGGTTGGCGAGCGGCACGGCGTCGGCGAGATCGCTGACGAGGATGATGGCGCCGAAGTCGCGCCAGCTTGCGGCGGCCGTCTCGCCGCGCGGCAGGCGGGCGATCTGGCGGGCGACCTCCGCCTCCACCGCGTCCGCGAGGCGGGCGTCGTCGGTGACGAGGATCGACTGCGCCGCCGTGTCGTGCTCGGCCTGGGCGATCAGGTCGGCGGCGAGCCACGCCGGATCGTTGGCGCCGTCGGCGATGACCAGCACTTCCGAGGGGCCGGCGATCATGTCGATGCCGACCGTGCCGAAGACGCGCCGCTTCGCCGCCGCGACCCAGGCGTTGCCGGGGCCGACGATCTTGGCGACCGGCGCGATGGTCTCGGTGCCGTAGGCCAGCGCCGCGATCGCCTGCGCGCCGCCGACGCGGTAGATCTCGGAGACGCCGGCAAGGCGCGCGGCCGCCAGCACCAGCGGGTTCAGCTCGCCCCCCGGCGACGGCACGGTGATGACGATGCGCTCGACGCCCGCCACCCGGGCCGGCACCGCGTTCATCAGCACCGAACTCGGATAGCTCGCCGTGCCTCCGGGCACATAGAGGCCGACCGCCTCGATCGCGGTCCAGCGCGAGCCGAGCTCGACCCCGAGCGCGTCCGTATAGCGGTCGTCCTTCGGCATCTGCCGGGCATGGTGGGCGGCGATGCGCGCATGCGCCAGCTCCAGCGCGGCAAGCGTGTCGGCATCGACCGCGGCCACGGCGGCGTCGATCTCGGCCTCGGTGATGCGGATGCCGGGCCTGCCCGCCGACAGGTCGAGCCGGTCGAAGCGGGCGGTGTAGTCGATCAACGCCGCGTCGCCCTCGGCGCGCACGCGGGCGATGATGTCGCGCACGGTCGCGTCCACGTCCTCCGACACCTCGCGCTTGGTGGCGAGGAAAGCGGTGAAGCGGGCGTCGAAATCGGCGGCGGTGCGGTCGAGGCGCAGCGGCATGGCGGAACGCTCAATCCTTGTGTGCGGGGCGGGAGGCGGTCTGCCAGGCCGCGCCGAGATCGGCGAGCCGCGCCTCGATGTAATCGACATCGAGCCGGACGGCCGCGCCGGCCGAGAAGGTCAGCTCGATGGTGCCGGCCGGCGCTTCCCCGGCCGGCTCGAACCGGATGGCGAGCAGCGACAGCACCTCCTCGGGCTTGTCGCGCGAGAAGCCGGCGATCTTCACGTTGCGCACCGCCTCGAAATGCAGAGCGCTGCGCCGGCGCTCGTTGTTGCGGCGGAAGAAGCCCGGCCGGTTCTCCCACACGAAGCGGTTGAGCGCGGCGACGAAGCGCTTCTCGGCCGCGAGAAAGGACAGGTCGCCCACCTTCAGCACCGCGTCCTGCACGTGCGCGGACACGACCGCAAGGTCCTGTTCATCGAGAGCGACGAGCTTGAGCTGTGACATGGCCGATGCGCTATCCGGAAAGCCGGGACGGGTTCGTTCCGGTGTTAGGCCGTCTTCGTGTGCAGTGCAACCGAAAGAGAAGGGAGTAGGGGAGTAGGGAAATAAGGGAATAGGGGAATAAGGAGTAAGGAAAGCAGCGGCTGAAAGAACGCGCCTTACTCCCTACTCCCCCGTTCCCTTACGCCCCTGACCTCACGACGACAGCCGCTCCACCACCGCGCCGCAGCCGGACAGCTTCTCTTCCAGCCGCTCGAAGCCGCGGTCGAGATGGTAGATGCGGTTGACGATGGTTTCGCCCTCCGCGGCCAGCCCGGCGATGACCAGCGACACCGAGGCGCGCAGGTCGGTGGCCATCACCGGTGCGCCCTTGAGCCTGTCGACGCCGTCGACGATCGCGGTCTGGCCGGACAGCGTGATCCTGGCGCCCAGCCGCGCCAGCTCCTGCACGTGCATGAAGCGGTTCTCGAAGATGGTCTCGGTGATGTGCGAGCGGCCCTGCGCCCGCGTCATCAGCCCCATGAACTGCGCCTGAAGGTCGGTCGGGAAGCCGGGGAAAGGCTCGGTCGTGATGTCGACCGGGCGGATCGCGCTGCCGTTGCGGCGCACGCGGATGCCGGAATTGAGGGGCGTGACCTCCACGCCCGCCTGCTCGAGGACGCCGAGCGCGGCGTCGAGCAGTTCGGCGCGCGCGCCTTCGAGGATGACGTCGCCGCCGGTCATCGCCACGGCCATGGCGTAGGTGCCGGTCTCGATGCGGTCGGGGATCACCTGATGCGTGGCGCCCGACAGCGAGGCGACGCCGTCGATGACGATGGTCGCGCTGCCCGCGCCCGAGATCTTCGCGCCCATGGCGTTCAGGCATTCGGCGAGGTTGACGACCTCGGGCTCGCGCGCGGCGTTCTCGAGCACGGTCTGCCCCTTGGCCAGCGTCGCCGCCATCATCAGCACGTGGGTGGCGCCGACCGAGACCTTGGGGAAGACGTAGCGGTTGCCGACGAGGCCCTTCGGCGCGCGCGCATTGACGTAGCCCTGCTCGATGTCGATCTCCGCGCCGAGCGTGCGCAGCCCGTCGATGAACAGATCGACCGGGCGCGTGCCGATGGCGCAGCCGCCGGGCAGCGACACCCGCGCCTCGCCCATGCGCGCCACCAGCGGCCCGATGACCCAGAACGAGGCGCGCATCTTCGACACGAGCTCGTAGGGCGCGGTGGTGTCGACGATGTTGCGCGCCGTGAAGTTCATGGTGCGGGCATAGGCCGAATCCTGCGCCTCGCGGCGGCCGTTGACCGAATAGTCGACGCCGTGATTGCCGAGGATGCGGGTGAGCTGCTCGACGTCGGCCAGATGCGGCACGTTGTCGAGGCTGAGCGTCTCGTCGGTCAGGAGCGACGCGATCATCAGCGGCAATGCGGCGTTCTTGGCGCCGGAGATCGGGATCGACCCGTTGAGCTGGTTTCCGCCGACGATCCTGATGCGATCCATGCGCTGTCCCTCTGCCGGCCCGCCGGCTTGCCTTTTGCTTCGAAGCCGGTCCGTCTAGCCCGGCGGAGGGCCGCGATCAACGGCCTTCGCCACGGCATCGCCGCCCCGCCCGTCCTTTCCGCCCGCCGTTCCGGCGTCGTATCCGAAACGGCCGTTCGTTCCTTTGCCGGCCGCCTCCGGCCCGTTGCGGCTGCCGCGCCGGATTCCGGCCGCCGTCCCTCGCCCTTATCGCCGGAGGAAAAAGCGCTCAGCCGTCGCCGTCCCTCACCTCCGCGGCGGCCAGGCCTTCGGGCCGAAGGTCCGCGTCGCCCGCGCGCCTCGACCGCGCCTGCGCCTTGCGCCGCTGCAGGTTGGCGCGCAGCTGCTCCGCCAGCCGCGCCTTCCTGGCGTCGTCCTGCCGGGTTGGGCTGCGGTCGCCCTGCTTGCGGCTATTCTCTTCGTCCGTCGGGTGCATTCGCGATGCGGGCCTAGGCGTGAATTGTGTTCAAGTGGCGACAGACTCCATAGCAGATCGCCGGCCGGTCTCAAAACGCCCGATGGAATGCGCGAATGCGCCGATCCATGCTTGCGCTTGGCCCATGCTTGTGGCAGAAGTCCGCCGCAATCGCGACCTGCTGCGGTAGCTCAGTGGTAGAGCACTCCCTTGGTAAGGGAGAGGTCGAGAGTTCAATCCTCTCTCGCAGCACCATCCCCTTCCGAAATCGCCGGCCGTTCCGGGCTTCGTGAAATCCGGGCCGGAAAAGCGCTTGACCTTCCATCTGCTGGAAGTGCGATGGGTGTCCGGTCAGCAACGGAGGCCGCAGCCATGACCTTGCGCGATCACGGACATCGTCACGACCATGCTCACGGCGGGGATGCCGCCCCCGAAGCCGGGGGCCTGCGCGATCCGGTGTGCGGGATGACGGTGGATGCGGCCGCGGACGGGCCGCGCGCCGAGCATGCCGGGCGGGTCTACCGTTTCTGCTCCGAGGGCTGCCGCGACAAGTTCGTCGCCGATCCTTCGGCCTATCTGACCGCCACGGACCCGGTCTGCGGGATGGAGGTGGACCGGGCGTCGGCGCGCCACTTCCTGCGGCATGAGGGCAAGGGCTACTATTTCTGCTCCGCGAGCTGCGAAAGCAGGTTCAGGGCCGAGCCGGACAGGTACGGCGGCGCGAAACGGGCTGTCCCGGCCGAAGGCGCCTCCGGCGTCGCGCCGGGGAAGGCGGTAAAGTATACCTGCCCCATGCATCCCGAGATCGTCAGGGACGGGCCGGGATCGTGCCCGATCTGCGGCATGGCGCTGGAGCCGATGGGCGTGCCGACGGGCGAGGAGGGTCCCAATCCCGAGCTCGTCGACTTCACCCGCAGGCTCTGGGTCTCGGGCCTGCTGTCCATACCCCTCCTCGTCATCACGATGGGACCGATGCTCGGCCTGCCGGTGCGCGACTGGATCGGCGAGCGGACCGCGGCGTGGCTGGAGCTCGTGCTCGCCACGCCCGTCGTCCTGTGGGCTGCCGTTCCCTTCTTCGTGCGCGGCTACCAATCCTTCGTCAACCGCAGCCCCAACATGTGGACGCTGATCTCGATCGGCGTCGGCACGGCCTATGCCTACAGCGTGATCGCGACGCTGTTCCCCGACATCTTCCCGCACCAGTTCCGCGGTCATGGCGAGGCGGTGCCGGTCTATTTCGAGGCCGCCGCGGTCATCGTGGCGCTGGTGTTCCTGGGACAGGTGCTGGAGCTGAGGGCGCGGGAGCGGACGGGCTCGGCGATCCGGGCGCTTCTCGACCTCGCGCCGAAGACGGCGCGGCGGATTGCTCAGGACGGCGCGGAGACCGACGTTCCGCTCGACGCGGTGAGGCAGGGCGATCTCCTCCGCGTGCGGCCGGGAGACAGCGTGCCGGTCGACGGCAGCGTGGTGGAGGGCCGCAGCGCCGTCGACGAATCGATGATCACGGGCGAGCCGGTCCCCGTCGAGAAGGCCGAAGGCGACGCGGTGACGGGCGGCACGCTGAACCGGAACGGGTCGCTGATCATCCGCGCGGAGCGCGTCGGCGCCGAGACCATGCTGTCGCAGATCGTGGAGATGGTCGCAAAGGCCCAGCGCTCCCGCGCGCCCATCCAGGGGCTCGCCGACCGCGTCTCCTATTATTTCGTGCCGACGGTGGTGCTCGTCGCCATCGTCGCCTTCGTCGTCTGGGCGCTCGTCGGCCCCGAGCCCAGCATGGTCTTCGCCATCGTGTCGGCCGTCTCGGTGCTGATCATCGCCTGCCCCTGCGCGCTCGGGCTCGCCACGCCGATGTCGATCATGACGGCGACGGGACGCGGCGCGCAGGCCGGCGTGCTCGTCAAGGACGCGGAAGCCCTCGAACGCTTCGCCAAGGTCGATACCCTGATCGTCGACAAGACCGGGACGCTCACCGAAGGGCGGCCGAAGCTGACCGACATCGTCGCGGCCGAAGGCTTCGACGAGGCGCGCCTGCTGTCGCTCGCCGCCACGCTCGAGCGCGGCTCCGAGCACCCGCTCGCCGAGGCGATCGTCGAGGGCGCCCGCGAGCGTGGCGCCACCCTCTCCAGGGCGTCCGCCTTCGAGGCGGTGACGGGCAAGGGCGTGTCCGGCAGCGTCGAGGGGCAGCGCGTTTCCCTCGGCAACGCGGCGATGATGGCGGATCTCGGCGTCGACGTCTCGCGCCTCGCCGGCGATGCCGACGCCCTGCGCGCGGACGGCAAGACCGCGATGTTCGTCGCCGTCGACGGCAGCGCTGCGGGCCTCGTCGCCGTCGCCGACCCGATCAAGGCCACCACCGCCGAGGCGATCCGGGCGCTCCACGCCAGGGGCCTCAAGATCATCATGGCCACGGGCGACAACGAGCGGACCGCGAAGGCCGTGGCGGCGAAGCTCGGCATAGACGAGGTCCGCGCCGACATGCTGCCGGAAAGCAAGCAGAAGCTCATCGAGGAGCTGAAGGCGAAGGGGGCGAGGGTGGCCATGGCCGGCGACGGCGTGAACGACGCTCCGGCGCTCGCCGCCGCCGATGTCGGCATCGCCATGGGAACGGGCGCGGACGTCGCGGTCGAGAGCGCCGGGTTCACGCTGGTCAAGGGCGACCTGAACGGCATCGTCCGCGCGCGCACGCTGGCGCAGGCGACGATCCGCAACATCAAGGAAAACCTCTTCTTCGCCTTCGTCTACAACGCGCTGGGCGTGCCGGTGGCGGCGGGCGTACTCTACCCCCTGTTCGGGACGATGCTGTCGCCGATGCTCGCAGCGGCGGCGATGAGCCTGTCGTCGGTCTCCGTCATCGCCAACGCCCTGCGGCTGCGCACGGTGCGGCTGGGCTGAGGCCCGGCCGCCTCAGGCCTCCGCCATGGCACGGTCGATCAGCAGCGCGACGGGCGCGTCCGGGCCGAGCGTGCCGAAGGCGAGCCCGTGCTCGCCGGCGAGCCGCGAGCGGCAGAAGGCGGCCGCGATCTCGCCCGGACCGGATCTCAGCAGCACCGACGCCTGAAGCATCAGCGCCGCCCGCTCCACGATCTGGCGGCTGCGGAACTCCATCGTCTCCGGCTCCTCGAACAGAACCGGCAGCCGGTCGAGCCCGGCATCGAAATGCCGGTCGATGCCCCTGGCGGCGGCGAGCTCGGCGAACAGCGCCTCGCGCGTCTCCGGCTCCTTGCGCAGCGCCCGCAGCACGTCGAGGCACTGGACGTTGCCCGAGCCTTCCCAGATCGAGTTCAGCGGCGCCTGCCGGTAGAGGCGCGGCATCATCGTCTCCTCGACATAGCCGATGCCGCCGAAGCACTCCTGCGCCTCGTTGACGAAGGGCGGCGTGCGCTTGCAGATCCAGTATTTGCCGATGGCGGTGGCGATGCGCCCGAGCGCGGCCTCGTGCTCGTCGCGCGAGGCGCTGTCGATGGCGCGCGCGATGCGCAGCGTCAGCGCGATCGCCGCCTCGCTTTCCAGCGCCAGATCGGCGAGCACGTTGCGCATCAGCGGCTGGTCGACGAGATGCTTGCCGAAGGCCATGCGCTGGCGGGTGTGGTGCACGGCCTGCACCAGCGCCTGCCGCATCTGCGACGACGAGCCGGTCATGCAGTCGAGGCGCGTCAGCGCCACCATCTCGATGATCACCTGGATGCCGCGGCCTTCCTCGCCCACGAGCTCGCCGAGCGCGCCCTGGAACTCGACCTCGGAGGAGGCGTTCGACCAGTCGCCGAGCTTGTCCTTGAGCCGCTGGATTTCGACGGCGTTGCGGCTGCCGTCGGGCCGGAAGCGCGGCACGAGGAAGCAGGAGAGCCCGCCCTCGGCCTGCGCCAGCACCAGATGCGCGTCGCACATCGGCGCGGAGAAGAACCATTTGTGCCCGACGAGCTCGTAGGTGCCGTCGGCCTGGCGCACGGCGCGCGTGGTGTTGGCGCGCACGTCGGAGCCGCCCTGCTTCTCCGTCATGCCCATGCCGATGGTGCAGCCCTTCTTCTCCTCCATCGGCACGCTGCGCGGGTCGTATTCCGTGGAGATGAGCTTCGGGATCCACTTCTCCGCAAGCGCCGGCGCGTGCCTGAGCGCCGGGATCGCCGCATAGGTCATCGACATCGGGCAGCCGACACCGGCATCGGCCTGCGAGCCGATATACATGACGGCCGCGCGCGCGACATGCGCACCGGCACGGTTGGCGTTGCGCCAGGCGAAGCCGTTCATGCCGTAGCGCATCGCCTCCGTCATCAGCTCGTGATAGGCGGGGTGGAACTCGACCTCGTCGATGCGCCGCCCGTAGCGTTCGAAGGAACGCAGCTTCGGCTTGTTCTCGTTGGCGGTGAAGCCGACATCGACCAGCCTGCCGCCGGCCAGCTCGCCATATTCCTCCAGATGGTCGCCGGCCCAGCCCGCGCCTTCGCGCTCCACAGCCTCGCGCAGCGCCGTGTCGCTGGTCCAGACATTGTAGTCGCGCAGCGGGACGGGCTGATTTTCGACTTCGTGGGTCACGAACCGGCTGGTAAGGGACATGGCGCTTCCTCGACCTCTGGATGTTTTTCGTGATAATTACCGTTTATGTCTGAAATCGTCAATTCAAGTAATATCGAGACGCCGAATGCAAGGCGGGTCATCCTCAACCTGCTGCGGGTGGCCGAGGGCGGGGTGCTGAGCGCCGCCGAGGCCATCGCCGCCTGCGCCCTGTTCGGCATCTCGGGCAACAGCGTCAGGGTGACGCTCGCGCGCCTGTCGCAGGCGCGGCTGGTCGAGGCGGCCGGGCGCGGCCTGTACCGGCTCGGCCCCGCCGGCCGCGCCATCGCCGCCGACATCGCCGGCTGGCGCGGCGTCGAGGAGCGGCTGGTGCCGTGGGACGGCCGCTGGGTGGCGGCCTCGACCGGCGGGCTGCCGCGCAGCGACCGCAAGCTGCTGCGCGCCAGGAACCGCGCCCGGTCGATGCTCGGCATGCGCGAGCTGGACAACGGCCTTTTCATCCGGCCCGACAATTTCGTCGGCGGCGTCGATGCGGTCCGCCAGCGCCTCGACGGCCTCGGTCTGGAGCGCGGGGCGGCCGTGTTCCGGGCCGACGGCTTCGACGGCGCCAGGCAGAAGCGCGCGATGCGGCTGTGGGACACCGCGGCGCTGATCGAGTCCTACCGGCGGGAGACCGCGCGGCTCGAGGCATGGGCGGGCAGGGCCGATGGCCTGCCGCTCGACGTCGCGGCCCGCGACAGCTTCGTTCTCGGCGGCAGCGGCATCCGCAGGATCGTCTTCGACCCGATGCTGCCCGCGCCGCTCGTGGCCGAGGCGGAGCGCCGCGCCTTCATCGACGCCGTGATCCGCTTCGACGACCTCGGCCGCCGGATATGGACGCGATTCCTCGGAACGGTCCAGAACGGCTCGTAGCGGGAGCTGCCCGGCCGGAGATATGCCCCTGCGGGCCGTTCACTCGGCAGCCGTCGCCCCGATCAGCTCGCCCACCGCCGCATTGTAGGGACCGTACATGAAGTTGACCTTGTCGTGCTCGCGGCGGATGTCCTCCGGCCAGGTCGACTTGATGTAGGAGAGGATCGCCACGAGCTGCGTATCGGAGACCGTGTCGCGGAAGCTCGGCATCCGCTCCGGGTCGACGGGCGTGCAGTTCGCCACCGCCACGCCGTCGCGCACGAGCTGGAAAAGGGCGTAGTCGGGGTGCTGCCAGGTGTGGCCGCTGGCGTCGTGCGGCGGCGTATCCTGCTCCTCGGGCGGCACGGCCGGCATCGACGCATCCGCGATGGCATGGCAGGACGCGCAATGGGTTCGGTAGAGCGCGGCCCCCTCGGCGACGATCCGCGGCTCCTGCCAGTGCAGGAAGGTCGTCTGCTCCTGCCCGCCGAGACGCTCGCGCACCAGCCAGAACGCCAGCGCGGCGCACGACAGCAGGACCACCCCGATCAGCACCCGATAATGCACCGCGACCTTTCTCCTGCCCGTGGCCGGCGTTCCGCCTTCGCCGGCTCGCGGCCGGCATTCCCCACTAAAGCATGTCGGCCGCGAATGCGCACGGATTCGGCGCAAGGCGGCTGCCGGCACGCGGGTTGCCGATTGTCTCCCCGGCCGCTTGCGGCTATGAGACGCGCCAGAGCGCATACCCCGAAATCCCGAGGAAGCCCCCCGAGGAAGCCATGACCACGGACCAGCTTGCCACCGCCGAGCAGCAGGCGCGCCTGCTTTCGGCCGCCCTGCCTTACATGCAGCGCTACGAGAACAGGACCGTGGTGGTGAAATATGGCGGCCACGCCATGGGCGACGTCGAGCTGGGCAGGGCGTTCGCCCGCGACATCGCGCTGCTCAAGCAGTCGGGCGTCAACCCCATCGTCGTGCATGGCGGCGGCCCGCAGATCGGCGCCATGCTGACCAAGATGGGCATCGAATCGAAGTTCGAGGGCGGCCTGCGCGTCACCGACCAGACGACGGTCGAGATCGTCGAGATGGTGCTGGCCGGCTCGATCAACAAGGAGATCGTCGCGCTCATCAACGCCGAGGGCGAATGGGCCATCGGCCTGTGCGGCAAGGACGGCAACATGGTCTTCGCCGAGAAGGCGCGCAAGACGGTCAAGGACCCGGAGAGCAACATCGAGAAGGTGCTCGATCTCGGCTTCGTCGGCGAGCCGGTCGAGGTCGACCGCACGCTGCTCGACCTCCTCGCCCGCTCGGAGATGATCCCCGTGATCGCGCCGGTGGCGCCCGGCCGCGACGGCCATACCTATAACATCAACGCCGATACCTTCGCCGGCGCCATCGCCGGCGCGCTCAACGCGACGCGGCTTCTCTTCCTCACCGACGTGCCGGGCGTGCTCGACAGGGACGGGAACCTGATCGACGAGCTGACCGTGGCCGAGGCGAGGGCGCTGATCGCCGACGGCACCATCCATGGCGGCATGATCCCGAAGGTCGAGACCTGCATCGAAGCCATCGAGCGCGGCGTCGAGGGCGTCGTCATCCTCAACGGCAAGACGCCGCATTCCGTGCTGCTGGAGCTGTTCACCGAGCACGGCGCCGGCACGCTGATCGTGCGCTGAGGCGGATCATCCCGCCAGCACCAGCACCACGATGCCGGCGACGATCAGGATGCAGCCGGCGGTCTCGATGCGGTTGATCCTCTCCTTGAAGAAGAACACCGAGGCGGCGAAGGTGAACAGCATCTCGACCTGCCCCAGCGCCTTGACCACGGCGGCTTGCTGCAGCGTCATCGCCATGAACCAGCCGAACGAGGCGCTGGCGCCGGCGAAGCCGGTCAGGAGCGACGGCTTCCATGCCAGCGCAATGCGGCCGAGCTCGGCGCGGTCCTTCCACAGCATCCACGCGGCCATGGCGGCCGTCTGGAGGGCGAGCGCCCAGACCAGCGTCACGGCGGCCTGCATCATGAAGTTCGGCCCGCCGAGCGCCAGCGACGCGGCGCGGTAGGCGACGGCCGTCACGCCGAACAGCGCGCCCGAGGCCAGCCCGATCATCGCGGTGCGCGCGAAGACCGAGGTGACGAGGTTGCGCCAGCTCATCCGCATATGCGCGACCGAGATCAGCATCACGCCGAAGACGCTGATGGCGATGGCCGCGAGGCTGCCGGCGCTCACCCGCTCGCCGAAGAAGGCGAGCGCGAACAGCGCCGCCTGCGCCGGCTCGGTGCGCGAATAGGCGGTGCCGACCGCGAAGTTCCGGTAGGAGAAGAGGTGGACGAGCAGGAAGGTCGCCGCGATCTGGCCGAACGCGCCCGCCGCTACCCACAAAAGGAAGGCGCCGTTCGGCGCCGGGACGCCGTCTGCGCCGAAGACGGCGAGCGCCGCGAGGAAGACGAGCGCGAAGGGCAGCCCGAACCCGAAGCGCACGAACGTCGCCCCGGTGGTGCCCATGACGGATTTGAGATGCTTCTGCGTGGCCGAGCGCAGGTTCTGCAGGAAGGCGGCGGCGAGCGTGATCGGTATCCAGAGATCCATGGACGGCCCAAAAAAGAAAGAACCCGGCGGTTTCCCGCCGGGTTCCTTTTATCCAATCCGCGAGGGATTAGAAGAAGCGCGAGAAGCGGACGAAGCCCTTTTATCCAATCCGCGAGGGATTAGAAGAAGCGCGAGAAGCGGACGAAGCCGGACCAGCTGTCGCCGTCGACGCCCGAACCGGCCACGGTGTCGAAGTCGGAGTAGATGACCTCGGTGCGGACAACGAAGTCCTTGACGGGCTGCCAGACGCCGGCCAGTTCCACCGACCAACCGTCGAGACCGGTGCTGATGTCGGTGCCGGACTCATAGAAGTCGTTGAACCACTGCACCGCGATCGACCCGCCGAACTGGGCGGTGAACTGGTGGTGGTACGACGCCAGGATCGACCACTCGGGGCCGCCGACGAACGCGGGGCCACCGGCATCCCAAATCGCCAGACCAGTGCCGGTCAGCGGGTTGTAGGTGTTATCGCTGTCGGCATAGTAGCCGAGCAGGCGGAACGACGAACCCGGCGCGCCCGGAATGTTGTAGTGCAGGCCGGCGGTTACGCCGAAGCCGCTGTCCACCGCAGACGTTCTGCGTCTCGTCAAACTCGATCGAGCCGGTGGCGAAGAAGCCGTTGTCACCCGAGAAGTTGTACTGGATCAGGTGAGTCTGGTGGTAGCCGTAGAAGAAGCCGTTGTCGGTGTGCGAGCCACCGGCGGCGGAGCCGCCCTGCGGGGTCGAGACCCACGCCGAGTCGGTCCAGCCGGTGCGGAAGCCGCCGAGCGACACCCAGACGTGGTTGACGAGCTGGCTGCTGCTAAACTCGGTATTGGTACGCTGCAAGTCCAGGCGGACATAGCCGCGCAGCAGGCCGTATTCGGTCTCCGAACGGGCGTCGAAGTAGATGCGGCCACGAACGCGGGAGTGCCACTGGTCGTCGGCCATGGAGTTGTAGTTCGAGTTGCCGAGCAAGCCGTTCATGCCTTCACCGGTCCCGTACTGGGCGCGGACTTCACCGCCGATGCGCAGGCAGGTTTCGGTACCCGGGATGTAGAAGAAGCCGGCGCCGTAGACGTCGCAGACGCGGACGTATTCGACGGGCTCCGGCTCGGCGATGACGATGGCGTCGGCCGCCTGGGCG
>JALHFU010000088.1:0-12471 GCA_022838525.1 Hyphomicrobiales bacterium
GACCAGCCGAGCGCATGGTTGTTCATCACCACGGCGATGATCGGGGCGCCGGCCTCGACGGCCGTCAGCAGCCCGTTCATGGTCATGGAGAAGCCGCCGTCGCCGGCGACGGCGACCACCGGCGTGTCGGGATTGAGCAGCTTCTGCGCGACGGCCGAGGGGATGGCGTAGCCCATCGGCCCGGCCCCGGCCGGCTGCGAGAAGCGCCCGGTGCCGCGGGCGCGGAAGTAGTGCATCATGAAGATACGGTTCTCGCCGGCGTCGCAGGTGAAGATCGCGTCGACCGGCAGCGCCTCCTGCATCGCCGCGATGATCTCGGGCGGGTGCAGCCCGGTATCGCCCGACGAGGCGGGGAAGGGGACGGTGCGCGCGATGGCGGGCGCGAACCAGCCTTCGCGCGGGGCGGGCGCGGCCTCGGCCAGCGCGGCGAGGATCGCGGCCGCGTCGCCCGGCAGCGGGTGGCGCACCGGCAGGGTCCACGACAGGTTGCGCGGCTCGATGTCGATCTGGATCAGGGTCTGGCGGGCCGGGTCGATCAGCGCCGGGTCGGCCCCGGCCGTGTCGGAGGCCGAGAGCTTGGTGCCCGCCGCCACGATCACGTCGGCCGCGCCGACGGCGCGGTGGGCGGTCGGGTTGCCGTAGCCGCCATAGGTGCCGGCCGAGAGCGGCGAGGCCTCGTCGAACACGCCCTTGCCGGCCGGCGAGGTGACGACGGCCGCGCCCCAGCGCTCCGCGAAGCGGGCGAGCGCGGCTTCGGCGCCGGCGAGCCGCACGCCGTTGCCGGCGATGACCAGCGGCCGGCGGCTTTGCTCCAGCGCCGCGACCGCGCCGGACAGGTCGGGAAGGCCGGGCTGCGGCCGGGCCACGAACGGGGCGGCGGCGTAGAGGCGGGGCAGCGCGGCCCCGCCGGCCATGCCGTCGAGGGCGCGCGCGCCGTAGATCACGGCGACCGGCCCGGGCTGGCCGGAAAGCGCATGCTTGATCGCAAGCTGGGTGGCGACGACGGCCGGGTTCGGCTCCTCGGCGGTGAACACCTCCTTGGCCACGCCGCGGAACGCCTGCCGCGCGTCCCAGCCGCCATAGTCGCCGGTGCCGGACTGGTAGGGGCCGTGCATCGAGAAGGGCGGCGTGTCGGTGAAATCCGTCATCAGGAGCAGGGGCGAGGCCGACAGATGCGCCTCGATGGTGCCGACGAGGCCGTTGCCGAGCACCCACGGCCCCTGGCCGAGCAGCACGCCGGGCACGCCGGTCATGCGGCCGACGGTCTCGGCCATGACCGCGCCGAGGCTTTCCTCGCGCACCAGGACGGTGCGGATCGCGTCCTGCCGCTTCTCCAGCGCGCCGAAGATGCGGCCGGTATGGCCGCCCGACAGGCCGAAGACGTACCGGATGCCGGCGGCGGCGAGGACATCGACGACGGCGTCCGGCGACGGCACCGGCTCCGGGTAGAGCGGCTGGAACGGCATGGGGAAGTCTCCGGTCTATCCGGCGGTCGAAAGGCGCTGGCGCAGATTGGCGAGGATGGCGTCGGAGCCGCCGGCGATGTCGGACTGCATGGCGCGCTGCGCCGCCTCGGCGTCGCGGGCGCGGAACGCCGCGATCAGGGTGACGTGGGCGTGCGGGACCTCGTCGGGCGTGCCGGCGGGCGGCATCGGCCGGTGGGCGTAGAGCATGTTGAGGAGCGGCCCCATCTGCAGCCACAGCCCCTCGACGATGCGCAGGAGCCGCGGCCGGCGCGCCTCGGCGCAGACGCGCAGATGGAACTCCTGGTTCCAGATCAGCGCCGACTTGAAATCGAGCGCCGCCTTGGCCCTGACCAGCCGGTCATGGACCCCTTCGAGATGGACGATGGCCGGCTCCTCGATCCTGCGCGCGGCCTCGGCCGCGCCGACGCCCTCGAGGTTGAAGCGCAGGTCGCGCAGCTCGACATAGTCGTCCGGCGTCATCACCGGCACGCGGAAGGAGCGGCCGGCGACCTGGGTGAGCGCGCCTTCGGCGGCGAGCTGCACCAGCGCCTCGCGCACCGGGGTCGGGCTGATATTCATGGCGGCGGCGAGGTCGCGGATGTTGAGCTTCAGCCCGGGCAGGAAGCGGCCGGTCATCAGCCCGCGGCGCAGCTCCTTGTAGGCCTCGCTCATCAGGTTGACGCGCTCGAGGTTGCGCAGCTTGCCGAACCCTGCGCCGAGCTCGCCGGGGGCTTCAGGAGCCTCGCCGCCGGGCGGGACCGTGCTTTCCGCCGCCGCCCACATCCAGTCCGATCCGGCCATGTTCCGTCGCCTCTCCCTCTTCCCGAGCCGTCCCCGAATTTACCCGCCGGGCGGCGAAAGTCCAGAAACATATTTGATATATCAAATTTCATATTGAAATATCCTATGCGGTATGGTTTAAGCGCCGGGCAAGGGAGGACCCTTCTGACATGCATCACCCGACCGCCACCGCCGGGCAGGAGCCCGTTGCCGTCACGCTCGCCGCGTCGCTGAAGAGGCACAGCGTCGAGGTTCTGTTCGGCCAGAGCCTGCCGAGCGCGCTGCATCTCGCCGCGCCCGATTTCGGCATGCTCCAGGTCAACTACCGCACCGAGAACGCCGGCGGCGTCATGGCCGACGGCTATGCCCGCATCTCAGGCCGCATCGGCGTGGTCACGGCGCAGAACGGCCCGGCCGCGACGCTGCTCGTGGCGCCGATGGCCGAGGCGCTGAAGGCTTCCGTGCCGCTGCTGGCCATCGTGCAGGAGGTGAACCGCGACCAGACCGACCGCAACGCCTTCCAGGAATTCGACCATTTCGCGCTGTTCTCCTCCTGCGCCAAATGGGTGCGGCGCATCGACGTCGCCTCGCGCGTCGAGGACTATGTCGACATGGCGATCACCGCGGCGACGACCGGCCGCCCCGGGCCGGTGGCGCTTCTGTGCCCGGCCGATCTGCTGAACGAGATGCAGCGCCTGGCCGAGGTCCGCACCAGCGCCTATGGCCGCTTCCCGCTCGACCGCGTCGTCCCGGACCCCGAGCGCATCGCGGAAGCCGCGGCACTGCTCGCGGCGGCCGAGAACCCGGTGGTCATCGCCGGCGGCGGCGTGCACCTGTCGCAGGCCGCGACGGAGCTGGCGGCGCTTCAGGACAAGGCCGCGCTTCCCGTCGGCACCACCAACATGGGCAAGGGCTCGGTCGACGAGACGCACGAGCTCTCCCTCGGCGTCCTCGCCAACGCGCTCGGCACCCACTCGCCCGCGCGCCCCATGAAGGAGGTGCTCGACCGCGCCGACGTGGTGCTCCTCGTCGGCACCCGCACCAACCAGAACGGCACCGACAGCTGGAAGCTCTATCCGCGCGGCGCGAGGTTCATCCATCTCGACATCGACGGCATCGAGGTCGGGCGCAACTACGAGGCGCTGCGGCTGGTCGGCGACGCCAGGCTCGGCCTCGCCGCGCTGACCGGGGCGCTGGAGAAGGCGGGAACGGCCAAGCGCCGTGCCGCCCGCGCCGCGCTCGTCCGCGACATCGCCGAACGCCGCGCCGCCGGCCGCCGCGAGGCCGGGGCCGTCACCGGGGGAACGGCGGCGCCGCTGCGCCCCGAATATCTGATGGCGAAGCTCGACGAGGCGCTCGGCCCCGACGACATCGTCGCCGCCGACGCCAGCTACTCCTCGCTGTGGGTGCTCAACTTCCTCACCGCGCGCCGCGCCGGCCAGCGTTTTCTCACGCCGCGCGGCATCGCCGGCCTCGGCTGGGGCCTGCCGCTGGCGCTCGGCGCCAAGGTCGCGGCCCGCGACCGCCGGGTGGTCGCCGTGGTCGGCGACGGCGGCTTCGCCCATTGCTGGCAGGAGCTGGAGACCGCGCGCCGCATGGGGCTGCCGGTGACGGTGATCGTGCTCAACAACGGCATCCTCGGCTTCCAGAAGCATGCCGAGCTGGTGAAGTTCGGCGCCCATACCGGCGCCATCGGCTTCGCGCCGGTCGACCACGCGGCCATCGCCCGCGCCACGGGCTGCAACGGCGTGCGCGTCGAGACCGCGGAGGGCTTCGTCGCCGCGCTGCGCGAGGCGCTCGACGCCGACATCGCCACCGTGCTCGACGTCGTCACCTCGGCCGACGCCTATCCGCCGATCTCGGTCTTCGAGAACAAGCTCTAGGCGCGTCTCGGAGTCCTGGGATGGAGATATTCACACAGCTCGTTCTGTCCGGAATCCTGCTCGGGGGCGTCTATGCCCTGGCGGCGCTCGGCCTGAACCTCATCTTCGGCGTGGCCAAGGTCATCAACTTCGCCCATGGCGAGTTCCTGATGCTCGGCATGTATGCCGGCTTCTGGTTGATGACGCTGACCGGCGTGAATCCCTATTTCGGCGCGCCGCTCATCGCCGTCGGCTTCTTCGCGCTCGGCGCCCTGTTCTACGCCGGCATCATGCGCTTCACCATCTACCGGCCGGAGCTGACGCAGGTCTTCGTCACGCTCGGCCTGTCGATCGCGCTGCAGAATCTGGCGCTGATGCTGTGGCAGGCCGACTACCGCACGATCCAGACCATGCCGCAGGGCATGAGCTCGCTCAGGCTCGGCGCCATCCACCTGCCGACCGACCGCGTCATCGCCTTCGGCTTCGCCGTGGTCATCCTCACGGCGGTCATCGTCTTCCTGCGCCGGACCTTCACCGGCCGCGCCATCGAGGCGATCTCGCAGGACCTGATGGCGGCGCGGCTGATGGGCATCGACCCGCAGAAGATATTCATCCTCACCTTCGGCCTCGGCATCGCCATCACCGGCGTCGCCGGCGGGGTGCTGATCCCCTCCTTCTACGCCTTCCCCTCGGTCGGCTCGTTCTTCGTGCTCGTCGCCTTCGTGGTGGTGGTGCTGGGCGGCCTCGGCAGCGTCGCCGGCACCATCGTCGGCGGCGTCATCCTCGGCATCATCGAGACGATCGGCGGCTACTTCGCGCCCGATCTCAAGGAGGCGACGCACTTCGTGCTGCTGATCCTGCTGCTCGCCATCCGCCCGCACGGCCTCATGGGCATCAGGGGCGCGGAGAAGGAGACGCTGAAATGAGCCGCCTTCCCGGATATTTCGAGTGGAAGAGGTCGGACGCGGCGTGGATGCTGCTGCTCTTCGCCTGCACGCTCGGCCTGCCGCTCGTCGTCGCCAACGACTACTACCTCAACATGCTGGTGCTGCTGTTCCTCTATGCCGGCATGGCCTCGGCGTGGAACATCGTCGGCGGCATGGCGGGGCAGTTCTCGCTCGGCCACACCGCCTTCTTCGGGGTCGGGGCCTACACCTCGACGCTCCTCTACAACTATGCCGGCGTCTCGCCCTGGCTCGGCATGGTCGCGGGCGGGCTGCTCAGCATGGCGCTGGCGGTGGTCATCGCCTTTCCCGCCTTCCGCATGCGCGGCGTGTTCTTCGCCATGGCGACGCTCGCCTTCGGCGAGACGGTGCGCATCCTGCTCATGGCCTCGCGCAAATACACCGACATGCCCTACGGCCTCTCGATCAACTACCAGCCGGGCCTGGCGCGCATGATCTTCGAGGAGCGCTCGAGCTACGCGCTGCTCGCCGGCCTGTTCCTGATCGCCGTCACCGCCGTCGCCTTCATGATCTCGCGCAGCTACATGGGCGCCTATCTGCGCGCCATCCGCGACAGCGAGGAGGCGGCGGTGGCCTCGGGCATCGCCATGCGCCGCTACAAGATGATCGCGCTTCTGGTCTCGGCCTTCTTCACCTCGGCCGGCGGCACGCTGCTGGCGCAGTACGTGCTCTACATCGAGCCGACCTCGGTGTTCAGCATGGCGTTCTCGGTCGACCTGCCGCTGATGGCGCTCCTGGGCGGCATCGGCTCCATCGCCGGGCCGATCATCGGCGCGGCCATCGCGCTGCCGCTGCGCGACGTGCTGCTCGAGACCTTCGGCCAGTCGGCGCCGGGCCTGCACCTCGTCCTCTACGGCGTCGCGCTCATCGTCATCGTCATCCTGCTGCCCAACGGCCTCATCGGCGGCGCGCGGGCGATCCGCGACCGGCTGGGGCGCAGGCCGCGGCAGGGCGGCGTCAAGGCCGGGGAGGCGCGCTGATGCTCAAGGTCTCTTCGCTCACCATGCGCTTCGACGGCCTGGTCGCCGTCAACGCCGTGGACATGGCCGTCGCCGAGGGCGAGATCCTCGGCCTGATCGGGCCGAACGGCGCCGGCAAGACCACGCTGTTCAACGTCGTCGCCGGCGTGTTCCCGCCGACGGCCGGCACCGTCACCTTCGCCGGCATGCGCATCGACGGCCGCTCGCCCGACCAGATCTGCAAGCTCGGGCTCGCCCGCACCTTCCAGATCCCGCAGGTCTTCCATTCGATGACCGTGCTCGAATCGATCGCGGTCGGGGCCTATCTGCGCCACCGCAACGTGGCGGCGGCGCGCGAGCGCGCCGGCGCGGTCGCCGCCCGCGTCGGCCTCGGCGCCCGCCTCGACGTGCCGACCGACGCGCTGACCACGGCCGAGCGCAAGCGGCTGGAGGTGGCGCGCGCGCTCGCCACCGAGCCGCGGATGATCCTGCTCGACGAGGTCATGGCCGGGCTCAACCACGCCGAGGTCAACCGCATGCTGGAGCTGGTGTCACAGGTGCGCGACGACGGCACCACGGTGCTGTTCGTCGAGCACAACCTGCACGCCGTGATGAAGATCTGCGACCGCATCGTCGTGCTCGACCACGGGGTGAAGATCGCCGACGGGCTGCCGCAGGCCGTCATGGACGAACCCGAGGTCGTGAAGGCCTATCTCGGCACCGCGGCGGAAAGCGACGGAGGCGCGGCCGGCCATGCTTGAAGTCACCGACCTCCACGCCGGCTACGGCGACGCCCAGGTGCTGTTCGGCATCGACCTCAAGCTGGAGCCGGGCGAGATCGTCGCCATCGTCGGCTCGAACGGCGCCGGCAAGACCACGCTGCTGCGCGCCATCTCCGGCGCGATCCGCCCGACGCAAGGCTCCATCCGCCTGAAGGGCGAGGAGCTGGCCGGCCGGCAGGCGCACGAGATGGTCGAGAAGGGCCTGATCATGGTGCCGGAGGGCCGCCGCCTGTTCCCGCGCATGTCGGTGCGGCGCAACCTCGAGATCGGCGCCTATTCGAAGCGGGCGCGGCCGCACCTCGCCGAGCGGCTCGAATACGTCTACCGGCTGTTCCCGATCCTCAAGGAGCGCTCCGAGCAGCTCGGCGGCACGCTCTCGGGCGGGCAGCAGCAGATGTGCGCCATCGCGCGCGGGCTCGTCGCCACGCCCGAGGTGCTGATGCTCGACGAGGTGTCGCTGGGCCTCGCCCCGGTGATGATCTCGCGCGTCTACGACGCGATCCGGGCGATCGGCGATCTCGGCGTGACGCTGCTGCTCGTCGAGCAGAACGTCAACCAGGCCCTGTCGGTCGCCGACCGGGCCTACGTCATCCAGCACGGGCGCGTCGCCCTCTCGGGCACCGGCAAGGAATTGCAGGGCAACGAGGAGGTGCGCCGCATCTATCTCGGACTGAGTTCAACGGAGGAGTAGCAACCATGACCATCACCAGACGCACGTTCGGAAAATACGCCATCGCCGCCGCGGGCGCATCCGCCCTGCCCATGCCCTTCGTGCGCGCCGCGCGTGCCGACGACGTCGCCAGGCTCGGCGTGCTCCTGCCGCTGTCGGGGCCGCTCGCCTCGCTCGGCAACGACGTGATGCGCGGCTTCGAGCTCGCGAAGCAGCTCGTCAACGAGGACGGCGGCGTGTTCGGCAAGCCGGCCGAGCTCGTCGTGGTCGACGTGCCGTCGTCCACCGAGGCGACCTCGCAGGCCACGCGCCTCATCACCACCAACAACGTCAAGGTGATCATGGGCTCCTACGCCTCGTCGATCTCCTTCGCCGCGAGCCAGGTGGCCGAGCGCAACCGCGTCGTCTATTTCGAGCAGGGCGCGGTCGCCAACGACATCACCGAGCGCGGCTTCAAGTACCTGTTCCGCTTCATCTACCCGGCTTCCGCGCTCGGCGGCGGCGCGGCGCAGTTCATGCTCGACACGGTCGCGCCCAGGCTCGGCATCGCCGCCGGCGACCTGAAGGTGGCGCTGCTCTACGAGGACAGCTCCTACGGCACGGCCGTGGGCGAGGCGGCGCGCGCCGTGCTCGACGGCGCGGGCGTGCAGGTGGTGGACGCCACCTCCTACAGCTACAAGACCACCGACCTCTCCTCGATGGTGCAGCGCTACAGGCAGCTCCAGCCCGACGTGCTGATCGTCTGCCAGTATACGCCGGACGGCATCCTGTTCTGGCGCCAGGCGCGCGAGGCGGGGCTCGACGTCAAGGCGATGATCGGCAATGGCGGCGCCCACAACGTCAACGAGTTCGCCGACGCGCTCGGCGACGACGTCAACGGCATCCTCAACGCCGGCACCTCGGTCTACATCAACAAGGACGGGCTGGCGCCGGAGACCGCGACGCTGTTCGAACGCTTCCATGCCGAGCACGAGAAGCGCTTCGACGGCCGCAAGGCCTCCGCGCATACCGGCATGGGCTTCAACGCCATGTGGACGGTGCTCAAGGACATCCTGCCGGCCGCCGGCTCGATGGACACCCAGGCGATCCGCGAGGCCGCGCTCGCGCTCGACAAGCCGATCGGCTCGACCATCGTCGGCTGGGGCGTCAAGTTCGATCCCGAGACGCAGAACAACACCCGCGCCTTCCCCACCTTCGACCAGTGGCAGAGCCGGCAGATCAAGACCGTCGCGCCCGACCCGTTCGGCATCTCCGAGGTCAAGGCAGTGCCGCTGCCGGGCTGGGGCGCGCGCGGCGACATCTGACCCCATGGATGACGGGCCGGGGAGGCGGAAGCGCCCTCCCGGCCGGTCCTTCCCGACGACCGGCCTTCAGGAAACGACATGCTCGCATTGAGGAAACTCGCCGCGCAGCCGGGCCTCGCGCTCGTCGAGGCGCCGGCGCCGCAGGCGGTCTCGGGCACCGACGTGCTGATCGAGGTCGAGGCGGCCGGCATCTGCGGCTCCGACCTGCATGTCGACGACTGGAGCGCCGGCTACGATTTCATGGTGCCGCTGCTGCCCGTCACGCTCGGGCACGAGTTCTCCGGCCGCGTCGCGGCCGTCGGCCCGGACGTGCGCTCGGTCGCCGTCGGCCAGCGCGTCGCGGCGTGGCCGTCGGCGCCGTGCGGGGTGTGCCCGGCCTGCAAGTCCGGCCGGCCGCAGAACTGCGCCGACAAGCGCACCCTCGGCCTCTATCGCGACGGCGCCTTCGCGCCGCGGGTGGTGGCGCGCGAGAGCGGCGTGTTCGTGCTGCCCGACGCGGTCGATTTCGAGCTGGCGGCGCTGATCGAGCCGCTGTGCGTCGGCGCGCGCGCGGTCGGCGTCGGCGAGGTGCGGCAGGGCGACAAGGTGGTGGTGCTGGGGCCGGGCACCATCGGCCAGGCCATCGCCTGGTTCGCGCGGCTTTCCGGCGCGCTCTCCGTGGCGGTGGCCGGCTTCGGCGACGGCCCGCGCCTCGACGTCGTGCGGCGGCTGGGCTTCTCCGACACGTTCGACCTCGCCGGGGCGGGGGAGGCGGACCGCCTCGCCGCGCGCTTCGGGGGCGCCGACGTCGTCTTCGAGGCGACAGGCCACCCGTCGAGCATCGCCGACGGCATGCGGCTCCTGCGCAACGAGGGCACGCTGGTCGCGACCGGCATCCATGCCGCGCCGGCCAGCCTCGACCTGCTGCAGGTCGTGCGGCGGCGGCTGCAGATCCGCGGCAGCCACGGCGCGCGCCGCGAGGACTGGGCGCGGGTGATCGAGACGCTGCGCCACCGCGGCGAGGAGCTGCGGCCGATGATCACCCACCGCCTGCCGCTCGACCGCGCGCTGGAGGGCTTCGCGCTCGCCCGCAGCCGCAGCGCCTCCAAGGTGCTCATCCTCCCCAAGGCCAAGGAGTCCTGACCCGTGTCCGCACGTCCCGACACTCCCCGCATCGCGCTCGTCACCGGCGCCGCCCAGGGCATCGGCGCGGCCATCGCCGAGAGGCTGGCGCGCGACGGCATGCAGGTCGTGCTCGCCGACGTCCTCGACCGCGTCGAGGACACGGCCGCGGGGCTGGCGGCCGAAGGGCTCGCCTGCACGGCGGCCCGGGTCGATCTCGGCCGGCTCGCCGGGGTCGAGGGATTCGTCGCCGACCTGATCCGCCGCTTCGGGCGGCTCGACGTCGTCGTCAACAATGCCGGCATCTCTCCCAAGCATGACGGCAAGCGCGCCCCCATCGACGAAACCTCGCTCGAGGAGTGGCAGGCGGTGATCGACATCAACCTCACCGCCTGCTTCCTCATCGTGAAGGCGGCGCTGCCGTCGATGAAGGCCAACCGGTGGGGGCGCATCGTCAACATGGCCTCGCAGGCAGGCCGCACGCGTTCGCAGGTCGCGGGCTCGCACTACTCGGCCTCCAAGGCCGGGCTGATCGGCTTCACGCGCACGCTCGCCGGCGAGGTCGGCCCGTTCGGCATCACCGCCAACTGCATCGCGCCCGGCCGCATCGACACGCCCATGGCCTCGGAGGCCGGCAGCGAGGTCAACGCGCGCTATGTCGGCACCATTCCGGTCGGCCGCATCGGCACGCCGGACGACATCGGCGCGGCCGTCGCCTACCTCGCCTCGGAGGAGGCCGGCTTCGTTACCGGCGTGTGCCTCGACGTCAATGGCGGCCACTTCATGGCCTGAGGGAGAAACGCGATGGCCGCAACGATGAAGCATGTCGCGCTGCGCGCGCCCGGCCCCGCCGCCAACATGCACGTGACCGAGGGGCCGCGGCCGCAGGCGCAGGCCGGCGAGGTGCTGGTGCGGGTGCGCGCGGCCGGCGTCAACCGGCCGGACATCGTCCAGCGCCTCGGCAACTATCCGCCGCCGCCCGGCGTCACCGACATCATGGGGCTGGAGATCGCGGGCGAGGTCGTGGAGGCGGGCGAGGGCGTCACGGCGTGGCGGCCGGGCGACCGGGTGTGCGCGCTCGTCGCCGGCGGCGGCTATGCCGAATATGTCGCCGTGCCGCAGCCGCAGCTCCTGCCGGTGCCCAAGGGCATGGATTTCGTGACCGCCGCCGCCATTCCCGAGACCTATTTCACGGTCTGGACCAACGTCTTCCAGTCGGGGCGGCTCGCGGCCGGCGAAAGCCTGCTCGTCCACGGCGGCGCCTCGGGCATCGGCACCACGGCGATCCGGCTGGCGCATGCGCTCGGCGCCACGGTCTACGCCACGGTCAGCTCGCCGGAAAAGGCTGCGGCCTGCCGCGCCATCGGCGCGGCCGAGGCCGTCGACTACAACCGCGAGGACTTCGCCGAACGCATCCTCGCGCTGACCGGCGGGCGTGGCGTCGACGTCATCCTCGACATGCGCGCCGGTCCGTTCTTCGCGCAGAACATGCGCGCCGTGGCCATGGGCGGCCGCATCGTCCACATCGCCTCGCTCGCCGGCCGCGAGGTGACGCTCGACATCCCGACCCTGATGCGCAAGCGTGTCACCGTCACCGGCTCGACGCTGCGGGCGCGCCCGGTCGAGGAGAAGGGCGCCATCGCCCGCGAATTGCGCGAGCGGGTGTGGCCGCTGTTCGAGGCCGGGATCATCGCGCCGGAAATCTTCCGCGTGCTGCCGCTGGAGGCGGTCGTGGCCGCGCACGAGCTGGTGGAATCGAACCGCGTCGTCGGCAAGGTCGTGCTGACGCTCGACGCCTGATCGGGGCAAGTTGCGGAAAACGGCCGGCGGAGGCGTTTCGGCGTTTCCGCTTTGCGGCGCGATGTTCTAAGCCTTCGGGGTGATGAACGAGAACGCCGCACCGCCGCCTGCCGGGGCCGCCCTTTCCGCGGGGCGCCGCCATGGCTGACGCGGCGAGGAGCGCCAGGGGCAGGGCCGATCCGCTGTTCGACGCGGAGCTCGACCACCTGCCGCCCGAGGCGCGGTGGCGCGAGTGGATGAGCCGCGTCGAGGCCGTCATCTTCGCCGCCGACCGGCCGGTGAGCCGCGAGCAGCTCGCCCGCGTCGTCGGCAAGGGCTGCAACCTCGACCTCCTGATCGACGACATCCGCGAGGAGCTGCGCGGCCGGCCCTACGACCTCGTCGCCGTCGCCGGCGGCTACCAGCACCGCACGCGGCCGGCCCTCGCCGATGCCATCCGCACCGCGCTCGGCGCCGAGCCGGGCGGCGTCGATCTCAGCCAGTCGGAGGCGCTGGTGCTGATGACCATCGCCTATTTCCAGCCGATCACGCGGGCGGAGCTCTCCTCCTTCTTCGGCCGCGAGATCTCGCGCGACCTGATCGGCAACCTGCGCGCCATGGGCTTCATCGCCTCCGGCCCGCGCAGCCCGCGCCCCGGCGCGCCCTACACCTACGTCACCACCAAGGGCTTCCTCGGCCATTTCGGCCTCGACACGCTGCGCGAACTGCCCGACTACGAGGCGCTGGAGGATGCGGGCCTGCTGTCCAAGGACCGGCTGCTGGCCGGCGACCTGCCCGTCGCG
>JALHFU010000089.1:0-32807 GCA_022838525.1 Hyphomicrobiales bacterium
GGAAGGCCGGGACGGACGCCTCGCCGTTGACGACGGTCGTGGCGACGGCGAACGGCAGCGAGAACCTGGCCGCCAGCATGTTGGCGGGCTCGGCGCTGTCGAGCTGCGCCGCATAGGCGTAGGTCTCGACCTCGATGCCGGCGATGTCCCGGGGCGGCAGGCTGCCCAGCTCGGCCAGCAGCGCCGTCACCACGTCGAGCGCGCCGTGGGTGAAGCGGCAGGCGGCGTGACGCTTGAAGTAGTTCCGCTCGATCTCGAACCGGCTGCCGAGCTCCTCGGCCATCGCCTCAGGGCGGAAGCTCTCGGCGAGGATGGAGCCGTAGACGCTGCGCACGGCGTCGATCTCGCCGACGAAGCCGCTCGCCACGAGGTCCCACGCCGCAAGCCCGTTGCGGTTGGAGAAGCCGCAGAAGCCGTTGCGCACGGTCGCGCCTTCGAGCATCGCGCGCAGGCTCGCGCCGACGCTCAGCGTCGCGGAGACGTTGATGGTCTCGGCGAGCGCCCGCTCGTCGGCGCCGTCGAGCCGGGCGGCGGCGAAGGCGGCGCCGATCGTGCCCCATGTGCCGTGCGGATGGACCGTCGGCCGCAGCCGGCACGCCGCCCCCACCCGGGCGCCGATCTCGTAGCCGAGGACGAAGGCGGTCAGAAGCTCCGCGCCGCCGCGCCCGGCGGCGAGCGCCGTCGCGAGCGCCGCAGGCAGCACATGGATGCCGGGATGGCCGCGCGCGAACTGGTTGCCCTCGTCGAGCTCCAGCGCCGTGCCGGCGACGCCGTTGACGAAGGCCGCATCGTCGCCGCGCAGCGAAAGCCCCGCGCCGATGGCCGCGACGCCGCCCTGCCCGCGCCGGGCAAGGCGCCGCACGAGCGCCCGCATCTCCGGCTCCTGCATGCCGGCGGCGATCGCGCCGACGCAGTCGAGCATGACGAGCTTCGCCTGCGTCACGAGCCGCGGCGACAACGCCTCGAAGGCGAGCGAGGAGCCGAACCGGGCCCACTCGCCGAGCCACGCCGGCCGCGGCTCGGCGAGCAGGACGGAAGCGGGCACGATCCCCGGCGTCACGATGGTCACGACACTCTCCTAAAGCCCCAGATAGGCGCGCTTGAGTTCGGGGTTCTCGGCGATCTCGGCCGCCGAGCCAGACATGATGATCTCGCCGTTCTCGACGATGTAGGCGCGCGAGGCGATCTCCAGCGACTGCACCACGTTCTGCTCGACCAGCATCACCGGCAGGCCGTCGCCGTTGAGCCGCTTCACCAGCTCGAACATCTCCTCGACCAAGAGCGGCGACAGGCCGAGCGACGGCTCGTCGAGGATCAGCAGCTTCGGCTCCGCCATCAGGCCGCGGCCGATGGCGAGCATCTGCTGCTCGCCGCCCGACAGCGTGCCCGCATTCTGCGCCGCACGCTCCTTGAGGCGCGGGAAGATGGCGTAGACGTTCTCGAGATTGCGGGCGCGGCCGGCGCGGCCGCGGCGATAGCTGCCGAGCTCGAGGTTTTCCAGAACGCTCATGTTCGGGAAGATCTTGCGGCCCTCGGGAACGTGGATCAGTCCCTGGTCCACCGCCGCCGAGGACGACCGTCCGAGCTCGACGCCGTCGAAGACGATGCGGCCGGCCGTGATCGGCAGCACGCCGGAGAGCGCCATATTGAGCGTGGTCTTGCCGACGCCGTTCGCGCCCAGCACCGCCACGATCTCGCCCTTGCCGACCGACAGGTCGATGCCGCGCAGCACCTCGATGGGGCCGTAGCCCGCGCGCAGTCCGCTGACCTCAAGCATGGGCGCCTCCCTGCTGCGCCAGACGCTTGGCGGAGCCCTTGCCGAGATAGGCCTCGATCACCGCAGGGTCGTTGCAGACCGCGGCGGGCGTGCCCTCGGCGATCATCTTGCCCTGCGCCAGCACGTAGACGTGCTCGCACAGGTTCATCACCGCCTGCATCACGTGCTCGATCATCAGGATGGTGACGCCGCTGTCGCGTATGCCGCGGATGACCGGGATGATGTCGCGGATTTCCGACGGGTTGAGGCCGGCAAGAACCTCGTCCAGCAGCAGGATCTTCGGCTCCGTGGCCAGCGCCCGCGCCAGCTCCAGACGCTTGCGGCCGGCGACCGTGAGGCTCGCCGCCGACTTCTCGAGGTCCTTCTCGAGGCCGACCTGACGGGCGATGTCGCGCGCCTTCTCGACGGCGTCGGCCGGCTTGTAGTGGCGCAGATAGGCGCCGACCGTGATGTTCTCGTGCACGTTCAGGCCGCTGAACGGCTGCACGATCTGGAAGGTGCGGGCGATGCCGGAAGAGGCCCGCAGATGCGGCTGCATGCGCGTGATGTCCTCGCCCAGCCAGGTGACGGTGCCCTCCGTCGGCTTGAGGAAGCCGGCGATGATGGCGAAGAGCGTGGTCTTTCCGGCGCCGTTCGGGCCGATCAGGCCGGTAATCGAGCCCGGCCGCACCGACAGGTTCGCCTTGCTGACCGCGACGAGCCCGCCGAAGCGCATGGTGGCGTTGCTGACTTCGAGCATCAGGCGCCTCCCTTCCGGAAAAGACGCGCCCGGAACTTGCGCAGCAGGCCGAGTATGCCTTCCGACGCGAAGGCGACCACCGCAATCAGGACGAGCGCGAACACGATCAGGTCGATGCCGGGGATGCGGCCGGCGAAGCCCTTGGTGACTTCGCCGAGCCCGTGGAGCGTGAAGGCGCCGACCAGCGGGCCGAGCACGAGGCCGCGGCCGCCGACCATCGGCGCAAGCAGCGCCTCCACCGAAATCCACATGCCGAAGCCGATCGCCGCGTCGATGTAGAGGAAATACTGTGCGTAGAGCACGCCGGCCGCCGCCGTCATCGCGCCCGACAGGGTGATGGCCTTGAGCTTGACGGCGAGCACGTCGACGCCGAGGGCGCGGGCGGCATCCTCGTTCTCGCGCACGGCCACCAGATGCGCGCCGAAGCGGGAATCCGCGAGGCGCTGGGTGACGACGAGGCTGACGAAGACGAAGGCGAGCGCCAGCCACATGAAGCTCGTGCGGTCCGAGAACTGCATGTTGGCGAAGCCGGGATCGAGCTTGAGCAGCAGGCCGGCCGCGCCGCCGGTGAATTCCAGCGAGTTGGCGAGAATGCGCATCAGCTCGGCGAAGGCGAGCGTCACCAGCGCGAAGTAGGAGCCGCGCAGGCCGGCCCGGAAGCTCAGGAAGCCGACGACGAGCCCGAACAGCGCGCCCGCCGCCACCGCGACGACCAGACCGAGCCAGGCGTTCACCCCGAGGTGAAGCTGCAGGATCGAGGTCGTGTAGGCGCCCATGCCGAAGAACATGGCGTGGCCGAACGAGGTCTGGCCGCCGATGCCGCCGAGCACGTTCCACCCCTGCGCCGCGAGCGAGATGATGAGCACCAGGATCAGGAAGTTGAAGAAGGTGTTGGACGCGATCACCAACGGCGACAGCGCCAGAAGCAGGGTGATCGCCACGATCCAGATATAGTTGCGCCCGGTCATGCCTTCGCTCCGAAGAGGCCGGTCGGCCGCAGGAGCAGCACCAGGATGAAGATGATGAAGATGCCGATCTGGCCGAGGCTTTCGCCGAGATAGAGGCCGCTCAGGCTCTCGACCATGCCGATGATGAGGCCGCCGATCATCGCGCCCGGCACCGAGCCCATGCCGCCGAGCACGACCACGGTGAAGGCGATGCTGACGAAGGCGCCGCCCACGCGCGGATTGACGTAGAAGGTCGGCATCAGGAAGCTCGCGGCAATGGCGAGCGCGGCGCAGCCGAGGCCGAAGGTCACGGCGTAGACGTGCCCGACATTGATGCCGACGAGGCGCGCGCCCAGCTTCTCGCGCGCCACGGCGCGGATCGCCTTGCCGGTATCGGTCCGGCTCATCAGCAGCCAGAACAGCAGCGCCACCACGGCCGAGCCGGCGAAGCCGACCAGCCGCGCGGTGGACAGAAGGAACGGCCCGACCTCGACCACGGAGAAGGAGATGTCGGTCGAGACGGAGCGCGTGTCGGAGCCGAAGGAGGCGAGCAGCGCGTTCTCGATGAGGATCGACAGGCCGAGCGTAATCAGGAGGATGTTGCCGTCGTCGCCATGCGCCGCCGGGCCGATGACGAAGCGCTGCACCGCATAGCCGATGACGAAGAAGACCGGGGTCAGGATCGGGATCGCCAGATACGGGTCGACGCCGAAGGCGGCGTTGAGCCCCCACACGGCGAACATGGCGGCGGCAAGGGTGGCTCCGTGCGCGAAGTTGATGATGTGGAGAACGCCGTAGACCAGCGTCAGGCCGAGGGCGACGAGCGCGTAGATGGCGCCCGTGAGAAGCCCGTTGAGCATGGCCTCGATGATGATTACCGGGGGATACATGGATACGTCCGCTTCGCGAAGCCGAAAGCGGCCCGGGTCCCCTCGATCAGGGAACCCGGGCGGTTTTCATGGGGCGATCAGCCGTTCGACGGGAAGTTCGGCTTCGCGTTGGCGAACTCCTCCGGGAAGATCACCTTGATGTCGCCGGACTGGACCTGCGTCGAGACGGGGGCCGCGCCCATGTTCTGGCCGTTCTCGAACCGGGTCTGGCCGTAGGGCATCAGGTGGTCGGCATAGGTCGAGCCGGCCAGCGCCTCGATGACGGCGCCGCGGTCGGCCTCGCCCGCACGCTCGATGGCGTCCGCCAGCAGGCCGACGCAGGAATAGTTGAGCGGGGTGTTGTAGTTGTACGGGCTGCCGGCGGCCTCGACCCGCTCCTGCAGCGCGATCGCCTTCTCGTTGCGCGGATCGTGCCAGTGGTTGCAGTCCATGATGTTCTCGGCCGCTTCCGGGAACTCGGCGACGAAGCGGCGGTTGGAGGCCGCGCCGTTCAGCACCGCATAGACGCCCTTCGGCCGCACACGCTGCTGCTGCATGGTGCGGGCGAGCAGCACGGTCTCGCCGTAATAGGTGCTCGGGATGACGAGGTCCGGGTTGAGCGAGCGCAGGCGCAGCGTGACGTTGGAGAGGTCGCGCGAGGGCGTCGGCACCGACAGCATCTCGAGGATCTCGAAGCCGTGCTTCGGCAATTCGTCCGCCATCAGCTTGGCGAGGCCGGAGCCGAACAGGCCGTCCTCGTGCACCAGCGCGACCGTCTTCGCCGGATTGCCCGCGGCCTCGTTGATCTTGATGAGGTTGTTGATCGCCGCCGTCGAGGGCAGATCGTAGCGGGCGGCAGCCTGCGAGGCGGCAAGGCAGATCGGGCTGGCGAAGCCGCCGACGATGGCGACGACGCCCTCTTCCTGCATGCGCTCGACTTCCTGGGTGCCCGCCTCCGGCGTGGAGCGCGCGTCGCCGAACACCATCTCCAGCTTGGCGCCGTCGAGCGCCTTGATGCCGCCCGCCTCGTTGATGTCGGCAATCGCGAACTCGGCGCCGAGACGGCCGTAGCCGCCGTCCTGGGCGAGCGCGCCGGTCACCGGCTGCAGGATGCCGACCTTGACCGGAGCGGGCTCCGCGCCGCGCACGATCGCCGGCGCGGCGATGGTCGCCAGCGCGGCCGCGCCGCCCTTGAGAACCGTTCTGCGATGGAGTGTCGTATTCAGGATTTTCATGACTTCGTTCTCCTCTGGATGGAATCGCGGTTGGCGTTGTTTTTTTCGTTGTTCTGTCCGGACACCCGGACGGCATCGGCCGGCGTCCAGCGGCGGGCGCCGTCGTCGCCCGTGCGCTCGAGTTCCATATGGAACGAGTACCGGTCCGGCCTGTAGAGCGCCTGCAGATGCTCGATGCCGCGGCCGGACGGATCGAACACCACGCGCGTCATCGCGATCACGGCGGCGCCTATGTCGAGGTCGAGCGCGGCGGCGACGTCCGGGTTGGCGAGCGTCGCGCCGATGGTCTGGCGCGCCCTCTCCGCGACGATCCCGGAGCGCTCCAGCAGCTCGAGCAGCGGCGTGGAGGCAAGGTCGGCCTCCGAATAGGAGACGCCGATCCGCTCCGGCACGTGCGTCACGAGATAGGAGAAGGGCTGCCCGTCGATCAGGCGCACGCGCACCGAGCGCTGCAGCTTCTCGCCCGGGTCGAGATGCAGCTCCTGCGCCATCGCGGTCGTGGCCGGGACATAGCCGAAGGAAATGAGCCTGACCCCGGTCTTGCGGCCCATCTCGACCAGATGCGTCAGCGCATTGGAGAAATCGGCGACGACCGGCATGAGCGTCTTGCCGCCGCTGACGAAGGTGCCCGAGCCCGGCCTGCGCTCGATCATGCCGTCGCCGGCCAGCCGGTCGAGCGCGCGGCGCACGGTCACGCGCGACACGCCGTGCTCCTGCGCCAGCGCCGGCTCGCTGGGAAGGCGCGCATCGACCTCGACCTCGCCGTTCAGGATCTGCTCCCGCAGGAGGAGGTAAAGGCGGTGCGCCTTGAGCGGCTCCATCGGCGACGTCATGGTTGCACCTCAATCTGTCTTATATGAAAGACAACTCTCTGTATCATTTAGAATACCAATCCTCCCGGGTGTCAACCGCTTTCCTCACAGCGAGCGATGAAGGTCGGGATAGATCAGCAGCGGGCGGCCGATGGCCACGAAATCGGCCTTGCCCGAGGCCAGAAGCTCCTCGACCGTCTCCAGGCTGCGGACGCCGCCGACGGCGATCACCGGGATCGACAGCACGGCGCGAACGATGCCGGCGCAATCGACGGAACGCAGCCTCGCGGCCGACTGCCGCTCCGGCGGCACCAGCCCGCCGCAGGACACGTGCACGGCGTCGAGCCCCTCGCCCGCGATGCGCGACAGCATCCGGGCGGCGGCTTCCGGCGTCAGCCCGCCTTCGGCGTCGTCGCTGGCGCTGATGCGCATGGTGACGGCGGCAGCCGGCCCCACCGCCCGGCGCACCGCGCGCACGATGCGCGCCGGCAGCGCGGCGCGGCGCTCCTCGTCGCCGCCCCAGTCGTCGTTACGGCGGTTGCTCAGCGGCGACAGGAACTGGTGCAGGAGATAGCCGTGGGCGGCATGAAGCTCGACGCCGGCAAACCCCGCCGCCATCGCCCGCGCCGCCGCGGCGGCGAAATCGCGCACCACCTTCTCGACGTCGTCCGGGGTCATGGCCTGCGGCAGGCCGTAGCGGTCGTCATAGGCGACGGCGCTCGGCGCGAAGAGCGGCAGGCCGCCATGCGGCCGCGCCTTGCGCCCGCCGTGGCTCAACTGCACGAGCGCGGGAACGCCCTCCGCGCCGATCGCGGAGGCGACCCGCGAAAGCGCTGCCGCGTGGGCGTCGCTGTAGATGCCGACGTCGTCGGCCATCAGCCGCCCCTCGGGCGAGACGGCGGTGGATTCGAGGATGATGAGCCCGACGCCGCCACGCGCGCGTCTCGCATAGTGATTGACGTGATAGTCGGTCGCGAACCCGTCCGGCGTGCCTTCGTAGCGTTGCATCGGCGGCATGACGATGCGGTTCGCCAGCGTCAGCGAGCCGATCCGGCCGGGCGAGAACGCCATCGTCACGACACGCCCGCCCCCGGCTTCGCCGGCTGCATCCACGGCCGCCGCATCCGGTCGGCCTCCATGAAGGCGGCGATGGCGTCGAGATGGCTGCGCGTCATGTCGATGTCGTCCCAGCCGTTGAGCAGCCTGGTGTGCCAGACCGGATCGACCGAGAACGGCACCGACAGCTCCCCGACGTCGATGGTCAGCGTCTCCAGATCGACGCGGGCGCGCAGCGTACCGCCCTCCAGAACCGACAGCAGCGCTTCGCCGTCGTCCTCGGAGACGACGGCGGGCAAGAGGCCGTTGTTGACCGCGTTGGACGCGAAGATGTCGCCGAAGGACGGCGCGATCACGCAGGCGATGCCGTAGTCGACCAGCGCATAGACGGCCGCCTCGCGCGAGGAGCCGCTGCCGAAGTTGCGCCGCGCGACGAGGATCTGCGCGCCCTGCCGCTCCGGCCGGTTCAGGGGGCAGTCCGGCTTCGGGGCGCCGGCCTCGTCGAAGCGCAGATCGTGCAGCAGGAAGCCGCCATAGCCGTCGGCGCGCGAGCGCTTCATGAAGCGGGCGGGGATCAGCTGGTCGGTGTCGACATTGGACAGCGGCAGCGGACAGGCGATGGCGTCGAGCGTCCTGAACGGTTTCATCGTCGCAGCCTCAGCCTTCCGTCTGCCCGGCTTCGCGCATCAGAAGCCGCATGTCGGTGAGATGGCCGGTCACGGCGGCCGCGGCGACCATGGCCGGGGACATCAGATGCGTGCGCGAGCCCGGCCCCTGCCGCCCGCGGAAATTGCGGTTCGTGGTCGAGGCGCAGCGCTCGCCCGGCGGCACGAGGTCGCCGTTCATGCCGACGCACATCGAGCAGCCCGCATCCACCCATTCGAGCCCCGCCTCGCGGAAGATGCGGTCGAGCCCTTCCTGCTCGGCCTGCTGCTTCACCTGCCGCGAGCCCGGCGAGACGAGGCCCGGCACCCTGGCCTTGCGGCCCGCGAGGATGGCGGCGGCGGCGCGGATGTCCTCGATGCGGCTGTTGGTGCAGGAGCCGATGAAGACGCGGTCGATGCGGATGTCGGTGAGGTTCTGCCCCGGGCGGATGCCCATATAGTCGAGCGCCTCGCGCACCTGCGCGGCGCGCGCGGGGTCGGCGATCCTGTCGGGGTCGGGGACGGAGGCGGTGATGGGTGCCGCATCCTCCGGGCTGGTGCCCCAGGTGACGACGGGCGCGATCTCCGAGGCGTCGAGCGTCACCTCGCGGTCGAACACGGCGTCGGCGTCGGTGGCCAGCGCGAGCCAGTCTTCCGCGGCCTTCTCGAACAGGTCGCCCTTCGGCGCATAGGGCCGGCCGCGGATATAGTCGATCGTCGTGGCGTCGGGCGCGACCATGCCGCAGCGCCCGCCGGCCTCGATCGACAGGTTGCACAGCGTCAGCCGGCCCTCCATCGACAGGCCGCGGATGGTCGAGCCGACATATTCGATCGCATGCCCGGCGGCGCCGTCCGCGCCGATGCGCGCGATGATCGACAGCGCCACGTCCTTGGCCGACACGCCCGGCGCCAGCGCGCCGTCGACGGCGATGCGCATGCGCTTCGGCTTCTTCTGCCACAGCGTCTGGGTGATGAGCACGTGCGCGACCTCGGAGGCGCCGATGCCGAAGGCGAGCGCCCCGAACGCGCCGTGGGTAGCGGTATGGCTGTCGCCGCACACCATCGTCAGGCCCGGAAGGGTCAGCCCCTGCTCGGGCCCGACCACATGGACGATGCCCTGCCCCGGATCGCCGAGATCGAACAGGCGCAGCGCATGGCGGCCGGTGTTGTCGCGCAGCTGCTGGATCATGCCGCGGATGGCGGGGTCGATCTCATCGAGGTTGCGCGTGCGGGTGGGCACGTAGTGGTCCTCGATGCCGAAGGTAAGGTCGGGCCGCGCCACCTGCGCCTTGCGCTCCTTCAGCTTGTTGAAGGCGTGGAACGAGCCCTCGTGCAGGAAATGCCGGTCGATGAACAGCAGGCACTGGCCGTCCTCGCGCTGCACGACGACATGCGCGTCGAACACCTTGTCGAAGAGCGTTCTGCGGCTTTCTGCACCACCCTCGGGCACGGCGGACTCCCTGCTGCGCTGTCCCGCCAACCTACGCACGGCTGCGGCGAAAAATCAAATGTTGTTTTATTTATGATACAGCTTATTGTCTTTCGACAAGACAGGAATCCATATCTTCTCCATGACAGCGGGGTGGTGCGCATGGCGCGTGTGACGCAGGCCGGGCACAGGCATTTCGACTATGGCGTGCCGGTGGTGGTCATCGGCGCAGGCGCGGCCGGCATGATCGCCGCGCTTGCCGCGCACGAGGACGGCGCCGAGGTGCTGGTCCTCGAGCGCGACCCGCTGCCGCGCGGCTCGACGGCGCTCTCCGCCGGCCTCGTCCCCGCCCCCGCGACGCGCTGGCAGGCCGCCGCGGGCATCGCCGACACGCCGGAGCTCTTCGCGCGCGACATCATGAGCAAGGCGCATGGCGAGCCCGACCCCGACATCGTCAGCTTTGCGGCCGCGAGCGTCGGCCCGGTCCTTGAATGGCTGGCGGATGCGCACGGCCTCGACTTCTCCGTAGTGGACGACTTCACCTATCCGGGCCATTCCGCGCGGCGCATGCACGGGCTGCCGTCTCGCTCCGGCGAGGCGTTCATCGACGCGCTGGGCCAGGCGGTGGAGAAGGCGGGCATCCCCGTGGTATGCGACGCGCACGTCACCGAGCTGTTCGCCGACGGCGCGGGGCGCATCCTCGGCCTGCGCTTCGAGCGGCCGGACGGCTCCGCCGAGGAGGTGGGCTGCGGGCGCCTGATCCTCGCCTGCAACGGCTATGGCGGCAACAGGGAGCTCGTGGCGAAGCACATCGCCTCCATGGCCGACGCGCTCTATTTCGGCCATCCCGGCAACCAGGGCGACGCGCTGCTGTGGGGCGAGGCGCTCGGCGCCCGCACCCGCCATCTCGGCGGCCATCAGGGCCACGGCTCGGTCGCGCATCCCGTCGGCATCCTGATCTCGTGGGCGACGATCACCGAGGGCGGCTTTCAGGTCAATGCCGGAGGCAGGCGCTTCAGCAACGAGGCGCGCGGCTATTCCGAGCAGGCGGCCGAGGTGCTGAAGCAGCCGGGCGGCGTCGCGTGGAGCGTCTTCGACACGCGCATCGCCGGCATCGCCCGCCAGTTCGAGGATTTCCGCCGCGCCGAAGGCATGGGCGCGATCCTCACCGCGCCCGACGTCGCCGGGCTCGCCGCCCGCATGGCGGTGGACCCCGAGGCGCTGGCCGACACGTTCGACAGCGTCGCCTCCTTCGTCGAGGGGAAGGCGACCGACCCGCTCGGGCGCTCCTTCGAAGGCGCGGGCCGGCTCGCGCCGCCCTATTGCGCGGTGCGCGTCGCGGGCGCCCTCTTCCACACGCAGGGCGGCCTGGTCACGGACACCGACGGACGGGTCATCGGCGGGGACGGCCGGCCGCTGCCCAACCTCTATGCAGCGGGCGGGGCCGCCTGCGGCGTCTCGGGCAACGATGCCTCGGGCTATCTTTCCGGAAACGGCCTGCTGATGGCGGTGACGCTCGGCCATGCCGCCGGCCGGCACGCCGCGCTCCGCTGAACGCGGCCGGCGAACGGCGCAAGGCCGAGGCTGCCCGCGAGGGCAGCCAACCGCCCTTCCCTTTTCCCGATTAGTCGGTTCCCTACATCGCCGCGGCAGGCGCTCGCCGACGCGGGACTCCAGTCACGCGCTTCCCTGACGGCGCTTTTCCTCCCTGCACCGGATTCCATCCGCCACCCGCCGCCGGGTGCGCAGCAGGCAAAAGAATTCCCGCGATGCGGCAAATTGATGCTGTGCCCTGTCTGGCGCATCGGCCTGCGGACCGCTAACATCCAGCTTCTCGACCTTCGGTTCGAAAAATCATATCAAGCATGCGGCCGGTCGACGACGGAGGGTTTTCATGGCGTCCTGGAACAAGGCGGTGCCGACCGCGGCGGAGCAGCGCGAACTGAAGAAGGACGCCCTGCTGCGGCAGGCGGCCTACGCCTTCCGGACCAACGGCTACCACGGCACGTCGCTCGCCGACATCGCCGAATCGCTCGGCATCAGCAAGCCGACCCTTTACTACTACGTGAAGAACAAGCAGGACCTGCTCTACGAATGCCACCTCGCGGCGTCGGAGCAGGCGCTCGAATCGGTGTGCACCGACAGCTCGCTCAACGCGCTCGACCGCGTCTGCCAGACCATGTCGAACTACGTGCGCTCGATGATCTCGGACGAGAGCTACAGCGTCATCATCCTCGAGGAGAAGTCGCTGAACCCGCAGCAGCTCGCCGACGTCATCCGCCGGCGGGACAAGTTCCAGGCGCAGATCATCGACATGATCCGGCAGGGCGTGGAGGAAGGCAGCATCGTGCCCTGCGAGCCGAAATTCGGCGCCTTCTGCGTGCTCGGCGCCGCGAACTGGGTGACGAAATGGTATCGCCGCCACGGATCGTGGCAGGTCGAGGACATCGCCACCGGCATCAGCGACTTCGTCCGCAACGGCCTTTCCACCGAGGCGACCGGCCCCGGCCGGACCAGCCTGTTCGGCATGCCGCTCCAGCCCTGACGCTCCCTTCCGGGCACGGTCCGCGCCGGCGCGATGTCCTCTCCGCGTTTTTCGCGACGGCGGGCTCGCCAGAGCGGAGCGCGGATAGCCCGGGTCGGAAGGTGGACGGCTTATCATCCTCCCTCCCCTGAACGAACATCGGCACCCGGCCCGCCGGCCTCCGGCGCGGGGCGCCTGAAAAGCACGTGCATCGCTGCAGCCACAACCAACAGACAGAGGCGGGACGCAGGTCGGCGTCGCCCCGCTCAGACTTCCCCGCGCCCGCTCCGCAGCCGTCGCGGCCTGCGTTCGCCCCTTCGGGACCTGCACTCGCTCCCTTGGACATCGCACCCCTCGCCGCCAAGCCCGAATTTTGGGTATTTCTATCGACTCTGTGGTCGAAAAAAAGATCGACGGGTTGACATGCAATTATCTTCATATGAATTTGCATCCCAAGCGTCGACGGCCAACGGCCCGGAACGGACGCGGGAAGACGAGGGAGGTCAGGCTTGGTCACAACCGCGACAGCGGAGCGAACGCTGGCTGCGGGCGCCGCAAAGGCGCCGCCGCTTGTGGAGGCCGTTTCGATAGACAAGCGCTACGGCGGCGTGCAGGCATTGAGGGGCGTTTCCTTCGAGCTGCGCCAGGGCGAGATTCTCGGGCTGATCGGGCCGAACGGCTCCGGCAAGTCCACCTGCGTCAACGTCCTGTCCGGCACCGTCCGCCCGACCGCCGGCCAGGTGCTGCTCGAAGGCGTGGACGTGTCGCGCGCGCCCATCGACGCCATCGTGTCGCACGGCATGATCCGCACCTATCAGGCGACCCAGACCTTCCCGGAATACACCGCGCTGGAGAACGTGCTGCTCGGCTGCCACTCGCGCCGCAAGGTCTCGCCCATCGCCTCGGTGCTGCGCAGCCGTGCGGCGCGCGAGGAGGAGGCGAAGATGGAGGCCGCGGCCCGCGACGCGCTGGAGACGGTCGGCCTCGGCCACCGCGCCTCCGCGCTCGCCTCGACGCTGTCGGCGGCCGACCAGCGCCTCCTGATGATCGCCGTGATGATCGCGGCCGCCCCCAAGGTGATCCTGCTCGACGAGCCGGCCGCCGGCATGGTCTCCAGCGAGCGCAAGGCGCTGGCCGAGGTGATCCGCGGCCTGCCGGCCAAGGGCATCAGCGTCCTCGTCATCGAGCACCACATGGGCCTCATCATGGAGATCTGCGACCGCATCGTCGTGCTGAACTTCGGCCAGAAGATCGCCGACGGCACCCCGGCCGAGATCCGCTCCGATCCCGCCGTCATCGAAGCCTATCTGGGACGCCGCGATGCTGACCGTCACTGATCTGCGTATCGCCTACGGCAAGGCCGAGGTCGTCCACGGCGTGTCCTTCGAGGTGGGCGCGGGCGAGTGCGTCGCCCTCATCGGCCCGAACGGCGCGGGAAAATCCACGATCCTCAAGGCGGTCTGCGGACTGATGCAGCCGACCGGCGGCGACATCCGCTTCGAGGGCCGCTCCATCGCCGGCCTGCCCGGCCACGAGGTCGCGCGCATCGGCATCGCCATGTGCCCGGAAGGGCGGCAGATGTTCCCCGAGATGACGGTGATGGAGAACCTGCGGCTCGGCGCCTATCGCCGCCGCCGCGAGAACATCGCGCCCGAGATCGAGGAGGTGCTGGCGCTGTTCCCGCGCCTGCGCGAGCGCGCCTCGCAGATGGCGGGCACGCTGTCGGGCGGCGAGCAGGAGATGGTGGCGATCGGCCGCGCCCTGATGGCAAGGCCCCGCCTGTGCATCCTCGACGAGCCCTCCCTCGGCATCGCCCCCAAGGTGGTGGACGAGATCGAGGAGACGCTGATGAAGATCAAGCAGCTCGGCGTGACCATCCTGCTCGTCGAGCAGGCCGTGTCCATGGCGCTGCGCGTCGCCGACCGCGCCTATGTGCTGGAGGCCGGCGAGGTCGTCACCGCCGGCACGTCCGAGGAAATGTCAAACGATCCACGAGTTCAGAGCGCCTATCTCGGCGCCTGAGAGGGCAAGGGCCCTGTTCCAGGAGGAGAGAAACATGAGAAGACTTGCATTGCTCGCCATGGCGGGCGCGTTCGCCCTCTCGCCGATGACGGCGAGCGCGGAGGAGAAGACCCTGACGGTCGGCGTCAGCGACGCCCTGTCCGGCGGCGGCGCCGTCTACGGCATGCCGCAGAAGCGCGCGATCGACCTCGCCATCGAGCAGATCAACGCGGGCGGAGGCATCAAGGTCGGCGACGACACCTACAAGCTTGCCACCATCGAGTACGACGACAAGGCCGACCCGACCGAGGCCACCAACGTCGCCCGCAAGCTGATCGACCGCGACGGCGTCAAGTACCTGATGGGCTACTGCTGCTCGGCCTCGACCGGCGCGGTCGCCTCGATCATCGGCCGCGAGGACGCGATCATGCTGGTCGGCACGGCCGGCGCGCGCGCCATCACGGCCGCCGGCCACAAGAACGTCTTCCGCACCCGTCCGCCCGGCGACTACACCGGCGCCGCCGCCGGCCGCTTCATCGCCAGCCAGGGCGTCAAGAAGCTCGGCATCATCTCGGCGCGCGACGTCGCCCTCTTCACCCAGTACCGCGACGCGCTGATCGAGGCCTTCGAGGCCGAGGGCGGCGAGATCGTCGCCGTTGAGACCTTCGGCGGCCAGGATCGCGACATGACCGCCCAGCTCACCAAGGTGCGCGGCCTGGAGCCGGACGCCTACTTCATCTCCGGCTATGTCGAGCAGGTCGCCTTCGCCCACCGCCAGGCGCACGAGCTCGGCATCGCCGCGCCGCGCTACGGCTTCTCCGGCGGCAGCCCCGAGCAGTTCCTGCGCGTCGCCAGCAGCGAGGCCATGGAAGGCGTGTGGGACCTTCTCGCCATCGAGTTCAACGCCGATGCGCTGGGCGAGACGGCCAAGGCCTATGCCGAGGCATATCAGGCGAAGTGGAACGAGTATCCGACGCCGAACAGCGCCTTTGCCTACGACCAGGTCTACGTGCTCAAGGCCGCGCTCGAGGCCGCCGGCACCGTCGACGACCTCGACGCCGTCAAGGAGGCGCTGCGCAACATCGAGGTGCCGGAAGGCGTGGTGCTGAACTACCTGCCGGTCGACGGCAAGATGTTCGACCCCAAGGGCCAGGCCTACATCTCGAACGGCGCGTTCCAGTTCCGCGACGACAAGTGGGCCTTCGTCGAGGAGCTGCCGTCCGACGCGGCCGCCTACTCGGCCTACTTCCAGACCGTCCGCGACTGACGCGGCCGGCATAACACCTCCCAAGGCGACAGAAGGGTTGTGCGGCGCGCGCCGCACAACCCAACCGCGGAGCGCGCAATGCTAGTGGACCTGATCCAGCAGCTCTTCAACGGCCTCGTCATCGGCAGCATCTACACGCTTGTCGCACTCGGCCTGACCATCATCTTCGGCATCCTCGGCATCGCGCATTTCGCCCATGGCAGCGTGGCGATGTTCGGCGGATACATCACCTATTTCTTCATCGCCTCGCTCGGCTTCGGCCTGTTCCCGTCGATGGCCGCGGCCATGGCGGTGGGCGCGCTTCTCGGCGTCGGGCTCGAGCGCATCGCCTACTATCCGGTGCGCAACGCGCCGCCGATCAACGCCTTCATCATCGCGCTCGGCCTCACGCTCATCATCGAGAAGTCGAACCTGATCCTGTTCGGCGTCGACCAGATCATCATCCCGACCGGCTTCACCCGCGTGTTCAACGTCGGCGGCGTCACGCTGCCGGAGCTGCGGGTCTACATCCTCGCCATCGCCGCGGTGCTGGTGATCGGCCTGACGATCCTGATCCAGCGCACGTGGATGGGCATGGCGGTGCGCGCCGTGGCGCAGAACCGCCCCGCCGCCGTGCTCATGGGCATCAACGTCAACGCCGTCTCGATGTTCGTCTTCGCGCTGAGCTCGGCGCTGGGCGTCGCGGCGGGCGTGCTCGTCGGCGCGCTGTTCGCCATCGCTCCGGGCGTCAGCGGCGGCCTCGTGGTCAAGGGCTTCGCCGTGCTCATCCTCGGCGGCCTCGGCTCCATTCCCGGCGCCATCGTCGGCGGCCTCGTGCTCGGCGTCTCCGAGACGTTCGCCTCCGCCTTCATCTCTTCCGCCTACAAGGACGTCATCGCCTTCCTGCTGATGATCGGCGTGCTGCTGGTCAAGCCCGAGGGCCTCATGCGACGGAGTGCCGCCCGATGAGCCGCATCGTTCTTCTCGCGGCCGTGGCCGCGGCGGCGCTGGCCTTCCCGCATCTGGTCACCGCCAACTACTTCATCCACCTCGCGGTGCTCGCCATCATCTGGATGATCGTCGCGCAGGGCACCAACGTCATCCAGGGCTATACGGGCTACGTCTCCATCGCCCAGGGCGGCTTCATGGGCATCGGCGCCTATTCCTCGGCGCTGCTCAGCCTCGACGCCGGCTTCCCGGTCTGGATCGCGATGCTCGTCGCGCCGCTCGCCACGGCGGTCGCCGCGATCGTCGCCGGCTACCCGTCGCTGCGCGTCAGGGGCCACTACTTCGCCATCGTCACGCTGGCCATGAACATGGTGATCTTCATCGTGCTGGTGAACTGGATTCCCGTCACCGGCGGCGAGGCGGGCACCTCCGGCATCCCCGCCCCCGAGCCGATCTCCATCGGCGGCCTCGAGATCAGCTTCGAGCGCCGGGTGAACTACTACTATCTCGTGCTCGCGGCGCTGGCGCTGGTCATGCTGCTGGTGACGGCGGTGGTGCGCTCGCGCGTCGGCCTCGTCCTGCAGGCGATCCGCCAGAACGAGACCTTCGCCGAGGCGGCGGGCGTCGCCTGCTGGCGCTACAAGCTGTTCTCCTTCGTGTTCAGCGCCTCGCTCGCGGGCTTCGCCGGCGCGCTCTACGCCCACTATCTCAGCTTCATCAGCCCGGCGCCGTTCTCGGTCGACCACTCGCTCAACGCGATCCTCGCCGTCATCCTCGGCGGCAGCGGCACGCTCGCCGGCCCGCTGGTCGGCGCGGCGCTGACCACCGCCCTGCCCGAGATGCTGCGCATCGCCGAGACCTTCCGCCTCATCATCTACGGCGTCGGCCTCGTGCTGGTGGTGATCTTCCTGCCGCGCGGCCTGGTGCCGTGGGTGGCCGACCTCGTCGGCCGCTTCGCCGGCCGGCGCAAGGATGCCGGGGCGGAGAACCGCTGACATGGCCAGCATCGGCAACTCCATCCGCCACCATGCGCGGCTGCGCCCCGACGCGGTGGCGCTGATCGAGGGCGACAGGAGCGTCACCTACGCCGCGCTCGACCGGCTGGTCTCGGGCTGCGCCCGCGCGTTCGCCGCGCGCGGCATCGGCGCGGGCGACCGGGTGGTGATCGTCCTGCCGAACGGCATCGAATGGGTCGTCGCCTATCAGGGCGCGGTCCGCGTCGGTGCGATCCCGGTGCCGCTCAACCCGCTGCTGGCGGCGGCCGAGATCGAGACCATCGTCGCCGATTGCGAGCCGGCGGCGGTGGTGACGAGGGGCAGCGCCCTTTCCCCCGGCGCGGCCTCATGGATCGCGCTCGACATCGCGGGCGATGCGGCCGCGATCGTCTCGACCGAGGGCGACATCGTCGAATGCCCGCCCTGCCGGCCCGACGACACAGCGCTCATCCTCTACTCGTCCGGCTCCACCGGCCGGCCGAAGGGCGTGGAGCTCTCCCACTACAACCTGTTCTGGAACGCGCAGGCCTTCGCCGTCGATCTCCTGCGGCTGACGCCTGAGGATCGCGCCTACGGCGTGCTGCCCTTCAGCCACATCTTCGGCCACACCTGCCTCTACACGGCGTTCCTCCTCGTCGGCGCCTCGATCTGCCTCGTCCCGCGCTTCGACCCGGAGGAGACCTTCCGCACCATGGCACGCCACCGCGTCACCGTGTTCATGGGCGTGCCGACCATGTACTGGACGCTCGCCAAGGCGCCCCTGCCCGGCGGTCTCGACCTTTCGGGCTGGCGCGCCTGCGTCTCCGGCGGGCAGGCGCTGCCGCAGGAGGTGCACGCCCGCTTCGAGGAGCGCTTCTCCGTCCTCATCTCCGAAGGCTACGGCATGACCGAGGCCAGCCCCTCGGTCTGCGGCGCTCGGCTGTTCGGCGCGCCGCGCAAGCCGGGCTCCGCCGGCCAGCCCTACTGGGGCGTGCGCCTGCGCATCGTCGACGGCCAGGGCCGCGACCTGCCGCCGGGCGAGCGCGGCGAGATCCTCGTCTCCTCGCCGGGGCTTGCCAAGGGCTACTTCCGCCAGCCCGAGCTGACGGCCGAAGCCTTCCGCGACGGCTGGCTGCACACCGGCGACATCGGCCTTCTCGACGAGGACGGCTTCCTCTTCGTCGTCGACCGCAAGAAGGAGATGATCATCTCCGGCGGCTACAACGTCTACCCGCGAGAGATCGAGGAAGTCGCGCACCGCATGCCCGGCGTGCTGGAGGTCGCCGCCATCGGCGAGCCGGACGAGCGGCTGGGCGAGACCATCGTCGCCTACGTCGTGCCGGAGGCCGGCGCCGCGGTCGACGGCGACGCGCTGATCGCCGAATGGAGCGCCTGCCTCGCCCGCTACAAGGTCCCCCGCGCCGTGCGCGTCGTCGATGCCCTGCCGCGCAACGCCACCGGCAAGGTCGATCGCATGCGCCTGCGCTCCATGAGTTCGGAAACCGGAAAGAAGTGATGAACACCAGGGAATTCAACAAGCTGCTCGCGCGCTTCACCGAAGCCGCCGAGAGCGGCGACGGCGAGCGGTTCGCGCGCCTGTTCACGCCGGATGGCGTCTACTACGACTACATCTACGGCGCGCATCGCGGCCGGGCCGAGATCGCCCACATGATGCAGAACCTGTTCCATCGCGACGCCGGCGACGACTATCGCTGGGAGATGTACGACGGCGTGTTCGACGGCGAGGTCGGCTATGCCTGGTCGCTGTCGAGCTTCACTTCCCGGATCGAGCAGTTCAAGGGACGCCACGTCGTCATCGACGGCATGTCGCGCTTCGTCGTGCGCGACGGTCTGATCGTCGAATACCGCGAATCCGTCAATGGCGGCCTGTCCATGACCCAGCTCGGCGTCGAGCCGGAGCGCATGAAGCGCGTCTTCGAGCGCTGGATCGGCTGGCTGAAGGACCGCCCCGAGACGCAGGCCTACATGGCGCGGCCGCGCGGCGCCCACGCGCGCGCCATCCTCGAAGAGAAGGTGGAGGGATAGAAGATGTCCTACGAGCACATCAAATACGCCGTCGGGAACCGGATCGCGCGCATCACGCTCAACCGTCCCGACCGCATGAACGCCTGGACGCCGACCATGGAGCGCGAGGTGCGCCTCGCCATGGAGGATGCGGCCAGGGACGACGAGGTCCGCGCCATCGTCCTCACCGGCGAGGGCCGCGCCTTCTGCGCCGGCGCCGACATGAACGAGCTCGCCGTCCTCGACCCGAACGACATCCGCGCCGAGAGCTGGATGCGGCCGTTCGACATGAACCGCCGGCCGGACTGGCAGACGCGCTACTCGTTCTACCCCGACATCGCCAAGCCGGTCATCGGCATGCTCAACGGCGCCACGGCCGGCATCGGCCTCGTCCACGCGCTCTACTGCGACATCCGCTTCGCCGCCGACAATGCCGTCTTCACCACCTCCTTCGCGCGGCGCGGCCTGATCGCCGAGCATGGCCTGAGCTGGATGCTGCCGCGCATCGTCGGCCACGCCAACGCGCTCGACCTCCTGCTTTCGGCGCGCAAGTTCTATGCGCCGGAGGCGTTCCGCATGGGCCTCGTCAACCAGATCCACCCGGCCGACAGGCTCGAGGAAGAGACCATGGCCTATGTCCGCGACCTGGTCGACATGGTGTCGCCCCGCGCCATGGCCGTCATCAAGCGCCAGCTCTACGAGGTGCCGTTCCAGACGCTGGCCGAGGCCACCATCGACGCCAACCGCGAGATGGCGCTGAGCGTGCAGAGCGAGGATTTCAAGGAGGGCGTCGCCCACTTCCTCGAGAAGCGCGCGCCGCGCTTCACCGGCCGCTGACCGTGAGCCGCGGGGCGACAGCCATGCGCAGCCTGTTCACGCCGAGCGAGCACGCCTTCCGCGCCGAGGTGCGCGCCTTCGTCGAGGCCAACCTGCCAGCGGACATCGCCGCGCGGCTCAAGGGCGGCATCCACCCCGTGCGCGAGGATGTCGAGCGCTGGACGCGTATCCTGCACGAACGCGGCTGGAGCGCCTATCGCTGGCCGGTCGAATATGGCGGCCCGGGCTTCTCGCCCGTCGAGTGCTACATCTTCGAGGAGGAATGCGCCGTCGCCGGCGCGCCGGAGCTGGTGCCGTTCGGCCTCAAGATGGTCGCGCCCGTCATCATGAAATACGGCAGCCGCGCGCAGAAGGAGCGCTTCCTGCCCCGCATCGCGCGGCTCGACGACTTCTGGTGCCAGGGCTATTCGGAGCCGGGCTCCGGCTCCGACCTCGCCTCGCTCAAGACCCGCGCGGTGCGCGAGGGCGACCGCTATGTGGTCGACGGCCAGAAGATATGGACCACCTCGGCTCACGAGGCCGACTGGATCTTCTGCCTCGTGCGCACCTCGAACGAAGGCAAGCGCCAGAACGGCATCACCTTCCTGCTGATCGACCTCAAGTCGCCGGGCATCACCGTGCGCCCCATCATCACCCTCGACGGCAAGCACGAGATCAACGAGGTGTGGTTCGAGGGCGTCGAGGTGCCGGTCGAGAACCGCGTCGGCGAGGAAGGCGAAGGCTGGACCTACGCCAAGTACCTGCTCGAGCACGAGCGGCTGAACTTCGGCGGCATGGGCTTCTGCAAGCGCGAGCTCGCCCGCTTGCGCGACATGGCCGCGAACACCCTGCGCGGCGGCCGCCCGGTGCTGGAGGACCCGCTGTTCCGCAGCCGGCTCGCCGCGCTCGAAGCCGAGCTCGCGGCCATCGACATGACCAACCTGCGCTTCCTGCGCGAGGTGGCGGCCGGCCGCGAGAACGCGCTGCAGGCGCCGGTGCTCAAGGTCATCAGCTCCGAGATGCAGCAGGCGATCTCCGAGCTTCAGGTGCGCGCGCTGGGCGCGGCGGCGCTGCCCTTCGACCCGCAGGGCCTCGCCTCCAACCGCGGCCACCACTACGCGGCCGAGAACTACTGCAACATGCGCAAGACGACGATCTACGCCGGCTCGAACGAGGTCCAGCGCAACATCGCCGCCAAGGGCATTCTGGGGTAACGCAATGAGCGGTCACGAGACGGATACGGGCTTGCCCGTGGTGTTCCAGCCCGACGAGACGCTGGAGATGCTCGACGGAATGCTGACGCGTGCGCTGGTCGGCCGCACGAGCGCCGGCTGGCGCGACGAATTGTGGCCGGCCCTGCGGGAGCTCGGCCTCTTCACCGCGCTGCTTGCCGAGGACGACGGCGGCTATGGCGGCGCCCGCACCGCCGCGCTCGGCTGCCGCAGGCTGGCCGAGGCCGGGCTGGTGACGCCGTTCGCCGTCTCGGCCGCCGCGATCACGCGCACCCTGGTCCGGCATAGCGGCACCGGCGGCCGCGCCGACGCGCTGCTCCGGCCGCTGGCCGGCGGCGAGAAGGTCGCGACGCTCGCCCTACACGAGCACGACGCCCTGCCCGCGCTCCTCGCTCCCAGGGCGCGGCTTGCCCCGGCCGGCGACGGCGGCTGGACGCTCACCGCCTCGAAGCGGATGATCGCCTTCGCCGACGAGGCGGACTGGCTCCTCCTGCCGGCGAGGACCGCGGCGGGCGAGCTGGCGCTCGTCGTCCTCGATCTGTCCTCGGTGGCGCATGCGCTGCGCCACCACATCCTCATCGACGGCACGCCGGCGGCGGATCTCGAGCTGGCGGACCATCCCGTCGCCGCCGATGCCGTCGTCGCCCTCGGCGACGAAGCCGCAGCGCTGATCGCGGAGATGGCCGACGCGCTCGCCGCCGCCCAGTGCTGCGAGGCGGTCGGCGCCATGCGCGCGATGATCGACGCCACCCGCGACTATCTCGGCGTGCGCAAGCAGTTCGGCCAGCCGCTTTCGGCCAACCAGGCGCTGCGCCATCGCTTCGTCGACATGGAGATCGCGCTGGCCAAGGCCGAGACCATGGCGACCGTCGCGGCCGCCGCCGTCGACGAGAGCGACGCGGCGGAGCGGGCGCGCACGGTCGCCTCCGCGCGCTACGTCGTGCTGCGCGCCGGCTGGAAGGTGTCGCAGGAGGCGATCCAGATGCACGGCGCCATCGGCATGGCCGCCGAGACGCCGCTCGGCGGCTATTTCAAGCGCATTCTCGCGCTGGTCCTGTGGTTCGGCGACGAGGACGCCGCGCTCGACAGGGCCGCAGCCTGAACGCGCGGAACGACAAACGGAAAGGTGGCAGCATGCTTCGCAGGCTCGAATTCTACATCGACGGTCAATGGCGCGCGCCGGTGCGCGGGAACCCGCTGGAGGTCGTCAACCCGGCTGACGAGCAGCCCTTCGCCGTCATCTCGCTCGGCTCGGCCGGGGATGTCGACGCGGCGGTGGCCGCCGCGCGGCGCGCCTTCCCCGGCTGGGCGGCCGCCGGCCTCGACGCGCGCATCGCCCTGACCGAGAAGCTGCGGGCCATCTACGAAGCGCGCATGGACGACATGGCCGAAGCGATCTCGAAGGAGATGGGCGCGCCGATCTCGCTCGCCAGGGACGCGCAGGCCGCGGCCGGCCTCGGCCACATCAAGGCGTTCGTCCGCGTCGCGAAAGGCTACGGCTTCGAGCACGCGCTCGACGAGCGCAACCCGCAGGAGCGCATCATCCACGAGCCGATCGGCGTCTGCGGCCTGATCACGCCGTGGAATTGGCCGATGAACCAGGTGGCGCTGAAGGTGATCCCAGCGCTGCTGGCCGGCTGCACCGTGGTGCTGAAGCCGTCGGAGATCGCCCCGCTGTCCTCGATGCTCCTCGCCGACATGATCCACGAGGCCGGCTTCCCGGCCGGCGTGTTCAACCTCGTCAACGGCGACGGGCCGACGGTCGGCGAGGCGATGTCGCGCCACCCCGGCATCGACATGATGTCCTTCACCGGCTCGGCGCGCGCCGGCATCGCCGTCCAGAAGGCGGCGGCCGACACGGTCAAGCGCGTGTCGCTGGAGCTCGGCGGCAAGTCGCCCAACATCGTCTTCGCCGACGAGGGGCTTGCCGACGCCGTCAAGCGCGGCGTGCGCCACTGCTTCAACAACACCGGCCAGTCCTGCAACGCGCCGACGCGCATGCTGGTCGAGCGGCCCGCCTACGAGCGCGCCGTGGAGATCGCCGCCGACGTCGCGGCGGGCACGAAGGTCGGCGATCCGGCCGAGGCCGGCCGCCACATCGGCCCGCTCGCCTCGCAGACGCAATTCGACAAGGTGCAGGACCTGATCGCCAGGGGCATCGCCGAAGGCGCGCGGCTGGTCGCCGGCGGCCTCGGCCGCCCCGAAGGCTTCAATCGCGGCTACTATGTCCGGCCGACCGTGTTCGCCGATGTCGGCAACGACATGACCATCGCCCGCGAGGAGATTTTCGGGCCGGTTCTGGTCATGATCCCGTTCGCGAACGAGGAGGAGGCGGTCGAGATCGCCAACGACACGCCCTACGGCCTTGCCGCCTATGTGCAGTCGCAGGACCAGGCGCGCGCCGAGCGCGTCGCCCGCCGGCTCCGCGCCGGCATGGTCCAGATCAACGGCGCCAACCGCCCCTCCGCCAGCCCGTTCGGCGGCTACAAGCAGTCCGGCAACGGCCGCGAAGGCGGCAAATGGGGTCTTGAGGACTTTCTGGAAGTGAAGGCCGTCAGCGGCTGGTCGAGCGGGAACTGAACCGCCGCCGCTCTCCATCAGAGACCGGGCGACAGCAAGGCGGGCCGGATTTCCGGCCCGTCTTCGTTTTCGGCATCGCTGGTGATGGGACGCCCTGAACGCTCACCCATCGCTGGCGAGTGGGCGTCCCGCTCCGTGCCCGAGACATCACGCTCCGCGGTACCCACGACAGCAACTGCCAGCAGCTCGCAAACAGTTACAGCGAACTCTGAGCTTTCCGGTATAAATCACTGAAAAAATTATTGGTGGGTGATGTAGGGATCGAACCTACGACCCGCTGATTAAGAGTCAGCTGCTCTACCAACTGAGCTAATCACCCGCCGGGGGCGGACCTGGCGGCCGCCGCAAGTGGTGGCCGTATAGCGGCTCCGATCCGCCATGTCCAGACGCAAATGCGCTCGCTGCGTTGCATTTGTTCCTTCTCCGGCTGAACATTCTTTCCGCACGCTGGACAGCCGCCCGCGAGGATCGCCTAGGGTCGCTCCGTAGTTCCTCCGAAACGGGCCGCAAGGCGCGGCAAATCGTCCGGCTTAGGAAAACATGGCCAAACTTTAATTTGAAATTGCCGCCTCTTTCCACGATTTCACAGACAAGGGACTCCGCAAGCAAAGATGTCGCAAGCATGGACCAGATCGTCGAGCGCCCGGCCAAGGCGAAATCTGCCCCTCCTCCGGAATCGATCGAGGCCGCGCTGTCGCTCGACAGCACCGGCAAGGCGAAGCGCCGGCGCTGGCCGTGGCTCGTCGCCCTCCTCGTCGCGCTCGGCGCCGGCGCCGCGCTGTGGCAGTGGAACGCCGCGGCGCCGACGCAGACCTCCTACCGCACCGTTGAGGTCAAGCCCGGCTCCCTCACCGTGGAGGTCTCCGCCACCGGCACCTTGCAGCCGCTGACCCAGGTCGAGGTGTCGAGCGAGCTGTCGGGCGTCGTGCGCTCGGTCTCCGTCGACGAGAACCAGCGCGTCGAACTGGGCGACGTGCTCGCCCAGCTCGACACCACCCGCGTCCTCGCCCAGATCGAGCGCGCCGAGGCCAACGTGACGGCGGCCGAGGCGCGCGTCGCCGACGCCGAGGTGACGCTGAAGGAAACCGAGCAGACGCTGGCACGCACGCGCATGCTGTCCGGCCGCGGCCAGGCGACGGCGCAGGCGCTGGAAACGGCGGAGGCCGCCGCCGACCGGGCGAGGAGCGCCGTCGCCATCGCAGCCGCCAACGTCGCGGTCGCGCGCGCCGAGCTGGCGCTCCAGCAGGCCGACCTCGCCAAGAGCACCATCCATGCGCCGATCGACGGCATCGTGCTCAGCCGCACGGTCAATCCGGGCCAGACGGTCGCCTCCTCGATGCAGGCGCCCACCCTCTTCGTCATCGCCGAGAATCTGGAGACGATGGAGCTGAAGGCCGCCGTCGACGAGGCCGACATCGGCACGGTCGCCGCCGGCCAGAAGGCGCGCTTCACCGTCGATGCGTTTCCGGGCCGGCAGTTCGACGCCACCATCCGCGACATCTCCTATGCCTCCGTCGTCACCGAGGGCGTCGTCACCTACGAGGCGCGGCTCAACGTCGACAACCAGGAGCTGCTGCTGCGGCCGGGCATGACCGCCACCGTCGACATCGTCACCCGCGAGGCCGAGGACGTGCTGCTGGTGCCGGCCGCCGCCTTCCGCTTCAGCCCGCCGGCCGCCACCACCGGCTCCGGCTGGTCGCTGCAGTCGCTGTTCATGCCGCGCGGGCCGATGGGCATGGGCCGCCGCCCCGCCGCGTCCGGGCGCGGCGAAGGCCGGCCGCTCTACGTGCTGCGCAACGGCCAGCCCGAGGCCGTGCGCGTCGTCACCGGCGCGACCGACGGCACCTCGGTCGAGATCCTGTCCGGCCTGTCGGAGGGCGACGAGGTCATCCTCGGCGTCCGGCAGGCGCAGACGGGCGCGAACGGACGCTGAAGACCATGGCCGGGACCCCGATGATCGCCTTCGAGGACGTCTGGAAGACCTACGGCACAGGCGAAGCCGAGGTGCACGCGCTTGCCGGCGTCGATCTCACCATCGAGCGCGGCGAGTTCGTGGCGATCATGGGGCCGTCCGGCTCTGGCAAGTCCACCGCCATGAACATCATCGGCTGCCTCGACACGCCGACACGCGGCACCTACCGCTTCTTCGGCGTCGATGCCGGCCGCCTCGACCGCTCGCGCCGCGCCATGCTGCGCAACCGCTACATCGGCTTCGTCTTCCAGGGCTACAACCTCCTGCCGCGCACGACGGCGGCCGAGAATGTCGAGCTGCCTCTCGTCTATCGCGGCGTGCCGGCGCGCGAGCGGCGGCGGCTCGCGCTGGAGGCGCTGGCGCAGGTCGGCCTCATGGGGCGTGAGGGCCATACCCCGGCCGAGCTTTCCGGCGGCCAGCAGCAGCGCGTCGCCATCGCCCGCGCCATCGTCACGCGACCGACCCTGCTCGTCGCCGACGAGCCGACCGGCAACCTCGACACCGCCCGCAGCCACGAGATCATGGACCTCCTCGCCCAGCTCAACGACGAGCAGGGGCTGAGCATCGCCATGGTGACGCACGAGGCCGACATCGCCGCCTATGCCGGGCGCACCATCGGCTTCCTCGACGGCCGCATCGCCTCCGACACGCTGAACCTGGAGGCGGCCTGATGCTTTGGGAAACGGTGAGGCTCGCCCTGCGCTCGGTGCGGCGCAACGCGCTGCGCTCGTTCCTGACGCTGCTCGGCATCGTCATCGGCGTCGCCGCCGTCATCGCCATGATCACCATCGGCTCCGGCACCACGGAGAAGGTGCGCGAGGACATCGCCAAGCTCGGCAGCAACCTCCTCGTCGTGCAGGCGATGCGGCCGATGCGCGGCGGCGGGCCGACCTTCACGCCGCGCCGGCTGGAGCACAGGGACTTCGAGGGGCTGGCCGAGGGGTTGGAGAACGTCAAGGCCGTGTCGGCCGCCGCCCAGAGCACGGCGCGCGTGGTCTACGGCTCCGACAACCTCTCCGTGCAGGTGACGGGCGCGGACGCCGAATATTTCATCGCCCGCGACTGGCAGACGGCGCTCGGCCGCATCTTCACGGACTCCGAGGTGCGCGGCGGCACCAATGTCTGCCTGATCGGCCAGACCGTGCGCAACCAGTTCTTCGGCGACGGCGACCCCGAGGACGTGGCGATCCGCGTCGGCCGCATGAGCTGCCGCATCATCGGCGTCCTCGAATCCAAGGGCACGTCCGGCTTCGGCCAGGATCAGGACAACATCGTCGTCATGCCGCTGACGACCTTCCAGCGCCGCATCGCCGGCGACCGCGACATCGACATGATCTACGTCGCCGCGCAGGACGGCGTCGCCACCACAGATGTGATGGGCGACGTCGAGGCCATCCTGCGCCAGACGCGGCGCATCGCCCCGGAGCAGGAGAACAATTTCGACATCCGCGACATGACGCAGGTCGCCGACGCCATGGCCTCGACCACCACGGTGATGACCGGCATGCTCGGCGCGGTGGCCGGCGTCAGCCTGCTCGTCGGCGGCATCGGCATCATGAACATCATGCTGGTCTCCGTCACCGAGCGGACGCGCGAGATCGGCATCCGGCTGGCCATCGGCGCGCACGAGAAGCACATCCTCGTCCAGTTCCTCGTCGAGGCGACGGTGCTGTCGCTGCTCGGCGGGCTGGTCGGCATCGCGCTCGGCCTCGCGCTTGCGGGGATCGCGACGACGGTCCTGTCGATCCCGTTCGTGCCGAGCCTGCCGGTGATCGCGCTTGCCGTCGGCTTCTCCGCCGCCATCGGCATGGTCTTCGGCTTCTTCCCGGCGCTCCGCGGCGCACGGCTCGACCCGATCGATGCGCTGCGGCATGAGTGAAGAAGGGAATAGTGAGTAGTGAGTAGGGAGTAGTGAGGAATTCCTCTTCTTCCCTATTCCCTACTCCCTACTCGCTCTCACACGATATCCAGCTCCACCACCACCGGGCAGTGGTCCGACGCCTTCGGGCGGTCCCAGCCGACGCGGGGGAAGCGTTCGACCTCCTGTCCAGGCGGAAACGGCGTGCGGAAGGGCTGGCCGCCGCGCACGATCTCGGGCAGACGCAGGAACGCTCCTCCCGCACCGGCTCGAAGGCGAAGCCTTGATGCGCGTCGCCCGACACGATCACCCGCTCGCGATAGTCGTTCATGTCGCCGCAGATCGCCCAGCGCTTGTTCGCGGCGTGCCCGGCGCCGAAGCGCTCCTCGATGATGCGGCGCACGGCGGCGGCCTCCGCCTCGCGGATCGGCATGGTCGCGATGCGCCCGTCGACGCCGTTGCGCGGGCTGCCCATCGACTTGAAGTGGACGACGTAGAGCGTCAGCGCCTTGCCGCCGACGCGCAGGTCGATCTCGAGGCAGTCGCGGCGGAAGACGCGCTCGTGCGGCAGCTCGCCGAGCGCGGCGAGCTCCGGCGTGTGCAGGCCGAGCGCCTCGTAGGTCTGGTGGGCATGGCTGCGCATCTCCACGAACTCGATGGGCTGGCCGTGGCGCGTCTCCTCGCGCATCATCACCGCGACGTCGATGCCGCGCCCGTCATTGCCGCCCGTGGTGTATTTGCCGCGATAGCCGGCGCCGACCATCTTGTAGAGATAGCCGTACTCGAAGGCGCGCAGCGCCTCGATATTGTCCACTTCCTGCATGCAGATGATGTCGGCACGGGTGGCGGCGATGGCCAGCGCCGTGAGCTGCCGGGCATCGTCCGTGTGCGCGACCGCACGCGCCGCCTCGAGCTGGCGATACTCGGCCTCGTCGCGGATGCGGTAGAGCGACAACACCCGGTCCTGGTAGAGCTCGTTGCGGTAGCCGGTGAAATCGAACCTGTTCATCAGGTTCTCGACATTGAATGTGGCGAGTCGCAGCGACATGGCGGCATCTCACCCGCCGCCCCGGCAAAAGGCAAGCGCCCCGCGGCGTTCATGTGCCGTTCATCGCCGGTTCATGCATGCGGGAGGATGATCCGCGCAAGGATCATATCCGGGGATCGTATACGGGGCTTGGGAACCTGTCCGGATCCGAGGAGAACGACATGAGACACAGACTTTCAGCCGCCGCCCTGTTCGCGGCGCTCGCATTCGGCCTCGCCGCCCCGGCGACGGCCGCCCCGGCCGGAATGGCCCGCGACGCCCAACCCGCCGCCGCCGCCAACCCCGTGGAGCAGGTGCAGCAGCGCTGGGACGACCGCGACGGCCGCAGATGGCACCGCGGCGACCATCGCTGGCGCGACGGCGACCGCCGCTGGCGCGGCGACCGGCACCATCGCTGGGACCGGGATCGGCGCTGGGACCGCCGGTGGGACCGGCGTTGGGATCACCGCCGCCACTACCGGCCGGATGCCGGCATCTACTTCCATTTCGGCACGCCGCCGGTCTACCGGCGCTATGTCGAGCCGCGCCGCATCTACCGCTACCGGCTGTCGCAGGCGCATTACGACTGGTGCTATGCCCGCTACCGCTCCTACCGCGCGTCGGACAACACCTTCCAGCCCTATCGCGGCCCGCGCCGCCAGTGCCTGTCGCCCTATTCGTGAGCGGCAGACAACCTGAAAAATGAAACCGGGCGGCATTTGCCGCCCGGTTCGCATTCGAGGATCAGGACCAGCTCGCTTGGTTGGCGATCCCTCAGTTCCGCGCCTTGTCCACCAGCTTGTTCTTGGCGATCCACGGCATCATGCCGCGCAGCTTCTCGCCGACCTCCTCGATCTGGTGGGCGTCGTTGCGGCGGCGGATGCCCTTGAAGCGGGCCATGCCGGAGCGGTACTCCTGCATCCACTCCGAGGTGAACTTGCCGGTCTGGATGTCGTCGAGGATGCGCTTCATCTCGGCCTTGGTCTCGGCGGTGATGATGCGCGGGCCCGAGACGTACTCGCCCCACTCGGCGGTGTTGGAGATCGAGTAGTTCATGTTGGCGATGCCGCCCTCGTAGATCAGGTCCACGATCAGCTTCACCTCGTGCAGGCACTCGAAATAGGCCATCTCCGGCGCGTAGCCGGCCTCGACCAGCGTCTCGAAGCCGGCGCGGATCAGCTCGACCAGGCCGCCGCACAGCACGACCTGCTCGCCGAACAGGTCGGTCTCGCACTCTTCCTTGAAGGTGGTCTCGATGATACCCGACCGGCCGCCGCCGACGCCGCAGGCATAGGAAAGGCCGAGGTCGAGCGCGTTGCCGGAGGCGTCCTGATGCACGGCGACGAGGCACGGCACGCCGCCGCCCTTCTGGTACTCGCCGCGCACGGTGTGGCCGGGGCCCTTCGGCGCGACCATCAGCACGTCGACGGTGGCCTTCGGCTCGATCAGGCCGAAATGGACGTTGAGGCCGTGGGCGAAGGCGATGGCCGCGCCGTCGCGGATATTCGGAGCGATCTCGTCGCGCCAGATGTCGGCCTGGAGCTCGTCCGGGGTGGCCATCATCATCAGGTCGGCCCACTTGGCGGCCTCGGCCACGGTCATGAGCTTGAGGCCGTCGGCCTCGACCTTCTTGCCGGTCGCCGAGCCGGCCTTCAGGCCGACCGCCACTTCCTTGACGCCCGAATCCTTCAGGTTGAGCGCGTGCGCCCGTCCCTGCGAGCCGTAGCCGATGATGGCGACCTTCTTGCCCTTGATGAGATTGAGATCGGCGTCGCGATCGTAATAGACACGCATGGGTCTTTCCTTCCTTTGGCCTTCCCTTGGTGTGAACTCAGCCGGCGGGTGCCGGCGTCTCCGGTCGGCCGGCTTGCGCCGGCGGCTGGCTTGCCCCGTAAAGGGCGAAGAACTGCCGCGTCGCTTCCGCGGCGTCGCGGGCGATGCGCTCCCTGGTCATCTCCAGCCGGTCGCCGAGCAGAAGCCTGATCTGCACGTCGCGGCCGACCAGCCCGAAGAAGGTGCGGAAAGCGGCTTCGGTATCGTCGAAGTGGAGCAGCCCGACCTCGCGGCCGGCCTCCAGCAGCGGCTTCAGCCGCTCGCCGATGGCGAAGCGGCCGTTGGCGAGCACGATGGCGCCGAGATTGCTTTTGCCCGAGCCGGCATGGGCCACCGCCACGCGGTTGAGCGCGATCGAGGTGCGCGAGGAGATGACGGTGAGCCAGTTGGCTGCGAAGCGCTCCAGGCTCTCGCGCAGCGCCGCCGCGTCGAGGCGCTGGCGGTCGAAGCTGCCGGCGCGCACGCGCGAGGCCTGCCACTGCACGGTCGCGGTCAGCAGGCCGTCGCGGCCGCCGAACCACTTGTAGAGGGTTTCCTTGGAGCATTTGGCGCGCCGCGCCACGGCCGCCATGGTCAGCGCCTCGCGGCCCTCGACCAGAAGCGCCAGCACCGCGTCGAGCACCTCGCCCTGCCGCGGGCTCATCTCGTCGGAAGCGGCTTCGTCGCCGATGCCGGCGCGCGGATCGTCCGGCCCGGCCGCGCCCGCAAGCAATGCGCCCCTGCGTCCCTCCGATCCTGCCGCCTGCCCTGCCTTCACCGCCGTGCCGCTCCCCGGCCTTTCCGCGTCTCTGCCGACCGCGGAAAGCGCCATCCCGTTCTCCGCGCCCTTCCCGACGGAACAGCGCTTCACGCCTCTCCCGGTATCGCTCGCGAAACACGCGCCAGCCGCGCATTCACAACCGTACCGTACGTTACGGTTCGGCTTATCGCGGCGCGCGTTTGCGCGCAAGGGGCCTCGCGAAAAAGAAAACCGCCGTTGCAACGGCCGGACGCGGAACGATCGCCCCGCTTCCGGCGCGGCGCGGAGAATCCGCCTCCGCCGCTCCCGTCACCCCTGCGCGGTGTCGAAGCGCCGCCGCGACGCGACGACGTCGGCATGGTGGTTTTCCGCCCAGCTCAGGAGATGGACCAGCGACGCGTAGAGCGAGCGGCCGAGATCGGTCAGGCTGTATTCCACGCTCGGCGGCTTGGTCGGAAACACCTCGCGACGAACATAGCCGTCGCGTTCGAGGTCGCGCAGCGTCTGGGTCAGCATGCGCTGCGAGATGTCGGGCACCAGCCGCCGCAGCGCGCCGAAGCGGTAGGGCTGCTCGGCCAGCGCCATCAGCAGCAGCGAGCTCCACTTGCCGCTGACATTGGCGATGACCTCGCGGACCGGGCAGTCGCCGATGCCGGCGCCCGGCCCGGCGGCGGCCCTGTAGACTTCGAGCCTGGTCCTGAGCGAGGCGGGCTTTGCGTCCATCGGCGGTTCCCTGCGCGTAACCATGTCCCGCGAAACTGCCTTCTTTACCGCGGGCATCCAATCTCTAGATAAGACCTGGTCTCAAAAAGAGAGCGCACCGTCAACAGGAGAATTCGCGAAAAATGAGCGACAGGATCATCGTCACCGGCGCGGCCGGCCATCTCGGGCAGCGCATCGTCCATCATCTTCTGGAAACCTACGGCGTCGCGCCCGCCCGCATCGCGGCCGCCAGCCGCAGCCCGGAGAAGCTCGCCGCGCTCGCCGCGAAGGGCGTCGAAACCCGCAAGGCCGATTTCGACGATCCCGGGACGCTGAAAGGCGCCTTCGCCGGCGGCGGCCGCATCCTCGTCATCTCCACCGACCTTGCCCAGCACAGGGCGGCGATCGCCGCCGCAGCGGCGGCCGGCGCCAGCCAGATCCTCTACACCTCGATGCCGGAGCCGGGCCCCGGCTCGCCGATCCTGTTCGCGCCCGACCATCTCGGCAGCGAGGAGGCGGTGAAGGCGACGGGCGTTCCCTACGTCATCTTCCGCAACGCGTGGTACTTCGAGAACCTGCTGCCGAGCCTGCCGCAGGTGGTCGCGAGCGGCCAGTGGTTCACCTCGGCCGGCGACGGCCGCACCGCCTATGTCGCGCGCGACGACATCGCCCGCGCCATCGCCGCCGTGCTCGCCGCCCCCGTCGCCGGCAGCGCCACCTATACGCTGACCGGCGACGAGGCGCTGACCACCGACGAGATCGCCGCGCTGGTTTCCGCCATCGCCGGCAAGGAGATCGCCGTCATCCAGGTTTCCGACGCGG
>JALHFU010000299.1:0-4395 GCA_022838525.1 Hyphomicrobiales bacterium
CGTTGAAGTTGCTCTTCACGGGCATGTCCTCGATGAGGCGACCGAAGGGGTCGCTCATCAGGCCGCGCATGCCGGAGATCTGCGAGATATGGCTCCGATTGGCGCGCGCTCCGGAATTGGTCATCATCCAGATCGAGTTGAACCGGTCGATATTGGCCAGGATCTGGTCCGCAATCTCCTCGCGAGCCTTCAGCCACAGTTCCAGGACCAACTGCTCGCGCTCGTCGGCGAGGATGTGACCCTTGGCGGCCGCGTCGTTGATCCGCCGAACCTCACGCTCTGTCCGACTGATAATCTGGTGCTTGTCGGTCGGCACGTTCGTGTCGTTCAGGCAGATGCTGAGACCCGACCGGGTGACGAACTTGAACCCGGCCGCTTTGATCGTATCCAGCAACTGCGCGGTCCGCACCTGGCCGTAGATGTTGTAGCAGCGGTCCACGAGCCGTCCCAGTTCCTCACGAGCGATGTCGTGGTTCAGGAACTGCATGTCCAGCGGCAGATAACCGTTGAAGATGACACGTCCGACCGTTGTCTCAATGATCTCGCGCCGCACGCCGGCCTTCACAATGCTACCGACCGCGCAGCGACCTTCGAGAGAGCCGCAGCCCGCGTAGTACTGCAGCAGCGCGAGAATCCGCTCATCTTTGCCGGTCGGCAGGTCGGCGGGCTCCACGCGCTCAGGGCCCTCATGGCCGAGGGCGCGGAGGCGGTCGACGGCAGCCGGCTGCTGCACGAGGTGTTCGCCACCGTCGGCGCGTCGCGGCCGGTCGTGGTGCTGGACGCCGCCGGCGAGCCCGAAGGCGTGGTCTCGGCCGCCGACGTGACGGCCGCGCTCGTCGGCGCGCCGCAACAGGAAAGGGCATGAGGATGGCATCCGAGACGCTGACCAGCCTCCAGGCCGCCGCCGACCTCCTGCGGCCGTCGCATTGGGGCAACCTGCCGCTCGACAACTGGATTCAATCGGCGGTGCGCGACTGGCTGGTGCCGACGCTCCGGCCCTTCTTCCGCGCCCTGCAATGGCCGATCGCCCGGGTGCTCGACGGCCTGCAGGGGCTGCTTCTGGCCGTGCCCTTCGCCGTCATCGTGGCGCTTGCCGTGGCGGCGGCGTGGCGCTGGGGCGGGCGCGGCGTCGCGCTCTTCACGCTCGCCTCGCTGATCCTGCTCGACTGGATCGGCATCTGGCGTGAGACCATGGTCACGCTCGCCATGATCGTCACGGCGGTGGTGTTCTGCATCGTCGTCGGCATCCCGCTCGGCATCGCGGCGGCGCGCAGCGACCGCACCGCGGCGCTGATCCGCCCGGTGCTCGACGTGATGCAGACCATTCCCTCCTTCGTCTATCTGGTGCCCATCGTCATGCTGTTCGGCGTCGGCATGGTGCCGGCGGTCATCGCCACCATCATCTTCGCGCTGCCGCCGCTGGTGCGGCTGACCGATCTCGGCATCCGCCAGGTGCAGGGCGAGCTGGTCGAGGCCGGCCACGCCTTCGGCTCGACCCGGCGGCAGATATTGTGGGAGATCCAGCTTCCGCTGGCGCTGCGCACCATCATGACCGGCGTCAACCAGACGCTGATGCTGGCGCTGTCCATGGCGGTGATCGGCGCGCTGATCGGCGCCGGCGGGCTGGGCCTGACCGTCTATACCGGCCTCGGCCGGCTCGACATCGGCTATGCCGGCATCGGCGGCCTCGGCATCGTGCTGATGGCGATCATCCTCGACCGCGTCACGCAGGCGCTGGGCAACGCCGACCCGGCCGCGCGGCAGCGCAGCCCTTCCCGCCGCAAGCCCGAGGCGGCTGCGGCGCGGAACCTTTCGGAGGCATGAGTTCGAGGCAGGAACACGAGACGAGAACACGAGGCAGGGCCGCGCGGCGCGCGGCGATAAAAGGGGAGTACCGAAAATGGCTGTTGGCAGATTGATGACGGGCGCCGGCTTCGCATTCGCCGCGCTCATGCTGGGCGCGGCACCGCTCTACGCGCAGGCGCTGCCCGGGGAAGGCAAGACCGTGAAGCTCGGCCAGCCGACCTGGGACACGGCCCGATGGCGCTGGACAACCCGCCCTTCTATCAGGCGCTGGCGCAGGGCGACATGGACTTCTGGGCGAGCGGCTGGTTTCCGCTCCACAATACCTATCTGGAGGACATCAAGGACAAGGCGAGCACCGTCGGCTACGTCGCCAAGGGCGGCGCGCTGCAGGGCTACCTGATCGACAAGAAGACGGCCGAGGCCAACGGCATCAAACATGTCGAGGACTTCAGGAAGCCCGAGGTCGCCAAGCTGTTCGACGACAATGGCGACGGCAAGGCCGACCTCGTCGCCTGCCCGCCCGGCTGGGGCTGCGAGCTGACCATCACCCACCAGATGGAGGCCTACGGGCTGAACGACACCGTCCAGCAGATCCAGGCGGCCTATTCGGCGTCGATGGCCGACGCCATCAGCCGCTACGAGCAGGGCAAGCCGATCTTCTTCTACACCTGGACGCCGAACTGGACCGTCGGCCTGCTCAAGCCCGACGAGGACGTGGTCTGGCTCCAGGTCCAGGAGGCGAACCTGCCCGCCGACCAGAAGGACATGGAGGCCCACACCGCCATTCCCGGCGTCAAGGGTTGCGCCGACGATCCCTGCCAGATGGGCTGGCCGGCCAACGACATCCAGGTCGTGGCCAACAACGCCTTCCTCGAGGCGAACCCGGCGGCGAAGAAGCTGTTCGAGGAGATGAGCATCCCGCTCGAGGACATCTTCGCCCAGAACGCGCAGATGTATAAGGGCGAGAGCAAGCCCGCCGATCTCGAGCGCCAGGCCGACGAGTGGATCAAGGCCAATCAGGCGACGTTCGACGGCTGGATCGAGGCCGCCAGGGCCGCCGCGAACTGAGCTGCATCCCGGCATTGCCGGGAAGGAGCGGCCGCCCGCAATGGTCGGCCGTTCCTTGCATATCCATCGGGCACGATTGGATGGCGCGCCCGGTCTTCGGCCGCAAGCCCGCCACCGCTCACGCGTCCCGGCGTCCGGTCAAACCAGCGTCTCCAGCACGCTGCCCCATCCCGTCTCGCCTTCCATCGTGTAGTGGCCGATCTGGAAGCAGCCGCCCAGGACCTCGCTGACGCCGAGCTCGGTGAGCCTGTTCTGCTTGACGTCGTCGAGGCGCAGCTCGGCCTCGAAATATTCCTGATGCTCCACCACGAAGCCGGAGCCGGTGTCGCGCTGGATGATGCGCTGCGAGAAGATGCCGGGCCGGTCGGCGTTGGGGATGGTGTGCAGGTTCAGCACCGGCCCGCCGAAGGTGCGCGCGATGCCGGCGATCGGGCGGTCGCGCCGGCCGGTGAGGCGGACGATCTCCTTGCCGCGCTTGACGACGGAGCCGACGATGCGCGTGTCGCCGATCTCCAGCGAGACCTCGCCGAAGGTCTTCGGATAGCCCCACATCTCGCGGCCGGCGAAGATGGCGTAGTCCTCGGTCTCGTATTCGTAGAGGTAGTAGACGCTCGCCTTGCCCTTGTAGCTGATGGGGATGGTGAAGCCGCAATCGAGGAACGGCCACGTGTCGCTCTCGTCGGCGCGGTAGACGCGGCCGCCATAGCTCGCCACCTCGACCATCAGCAGGTTGTCGACATAGTCGAACGGCGTATAGGAGACGAGGTCGCGGATCGCGGCCTCGCTCGCCCGACAGACGGCGTAGACCCGTTTCACCTCCGGGGTGAAGCTCGGCACGTGCGGATGCACATAGCTTTCCACATGCACCGGAATGTTCGCCCACCCCTTCTTGCGCGATTGCGACACGGTCTTTCCTTTCGGCTTCAGTTTGGCTGGTGATTGTCGGGAGCGTTGAGTTGCGACGCCTCGATGAGAGAGACGGTGTAGGGGGCCTGCGGCGCGCGGAACACGGTCGCCACCGGGCCGCTCTCTACGATCCTGCCCGCCTGCATCACCGCGACGTGGTCGGCGATGTGGCGCACCACGTGCATGTCGTGGGAGATGAAGAGATAGGCGGTTCCGCGCGTCTTCTGCAGGCGTTCGAGGAGGTCGAGGATCGCGGCCTGCACCGTCATGTCGAGCGACGAGGTCGCCTCGTCGAGGATGACGAGCTCCGGCTCGCTCGCGAATGCCCGCGCGATGGCGACGCGCTGCTTCTGGCCGCCGCTGAGCTGGTGGGGAAACCGCGCCGCGAAGGAGGGGTCGAGCTCCACCGAGACGAGGAGCTCGCCGACCCGGCGGTCGATCTCCGCCGCCGACATCGCCGCGGCGCCGGCGAGCGAGCGCGCGATGATCTTGCGGACGCTGTGGCTCGGATTCAGGCTGCCGCTCGGGTTCTGGAAGACGATGCCCAGCCGGCGCTTGGCCTGCGCGCTGCGGTCGCCGGCGTCCGGCGCGACGACCTCGCCGGCCAGGCTGATC
>JALHFU010000090.1:0-37492 GCA_022838525.1 Hyphomicrobiales bacterium
TGCGGCGCCGGTGCTGACGGGGCTCAGCTCCGTCCGCGCCTCGCCGCTCAGCTCCACCAGCCTTTCGGGCGTGCGGCGCTCGCGCCGGCAGGCCCGGCGCCGGTCCGCGCCGCGGCCGGAGATCGTGGTGGCGGCGTCCGATCCGGCGACGATCGACCTGATCGCGGCACAGGGCTACGGGCTCCTGTCGCGCGACCGGCTGGATCTGCTCGATGCCGACATCGCCCGCTTCGCGCTGCCGCCGGGCCGCACGCTCGAGGAGGCCCGCGCCGAAATCCTCCGGCTCGCGCCTTCGGCGCTGTTCGACCCCAACCATATCTATCGCGCCAGCGAGCTCGCCTGCGGCGCGGACGGGTGCGCGGCCTTCGAGATGATCGGCTGGTCGCCCGCCTCGCTCTCCTGTCCCGCAGGCGCGACGGTCGGCATGATCGACACGGGGGTGAACACCGGCCACGAGGCGCTTGCCGGCGTCGAGATCGAGCATTTCGCGGTGGCCGGGCCCGAACGGCGGCCCTCGGCGAAGGTGCACGGCACCGCGATCGCGGTGCTGATCGCCGGCCGTGCGGAATCGCGCACGCCGGGGCTGCTTCCCGGCGCGCGGCTGATCGCGGCCGATGCCTTTCACGCCGACGCGGCTGGGCAGGATGCCGCCGACGTCTTCGACATTGCCCGCGCGCTCGACAGGCTCGCGGCGCGCGAGGCCAGGGTGGTCAATCTCAGCTTCGCCGGCCCCGCCAATCTCGTGCTGGAGCGCGTGGTGCAGGCGGTGCTCGGCCGCGACGTGGTGCTGGTGGCGGCCGCCGGCAATGCCGGCCCGAACGCCGATCCGCTCTTTCCCGCCGCCTATGAGGGCGTCGTCGCCGTCACCGCCGTCGACCGGCGGCTGCGCGCCTGGCGCCAGGCGGCCGCGGGCGAGCATATCGACTTCGCCGCCCCCGGCGTGCGGCTGTGGACCGCCGCCTCGGTGCGCGGCGGGCGGTTCCGCTCCGGCACCTCCTATGCCGCGCCGTTCGTGGCGGCGGCGCTTGCGGCCGCCCGCGCCGCCGATCCGTCGGCCACCGGCCCGCAGGCGGTCGAGCGGCTGGCGGCCGGCGCCGCCGATCTCGGCGTTGCGGGACGCGACGACGCATTCGGCTGGGGCCTCGTGCAGGCGCCCGAGGCCTGCGCGGCGCCGGGCGGCAGGATGCTGCCGGCAGGCGGGTCCTGAAAGAATTCGACACGGCGGCGGGAATAAGCCCGCCTCCCGCCGCGTTCTCTTCCCGAGGCTTCGCGCAGGAGCCTTCGAGACAGGAAAAGGAGTTTGCGATGTCGATCGAGAAGCCGAAGGAAGCGGGGCTGTCGCGGCGGGCCATGCTGACACGGCTGGGGCTGGCGGCCACCGCCGCCTACGCCGCGCCCGTCCTGCTCAGGCTCGGCGAGGCGCATGCGTCGTCGTTCAGCGGCTCGCGCCGGAGCTTCAGCGGCCGCCGGCGCGGCGGCAGGCGCCGCCGCAGCTTCACGTGACGAAACGAGGAGCGCGGATGCGGGCGTGCCCCGCATCCGCGCTGCCGCGCCGAGGGACGACCATGCGACTTGCATTCGAAGGGCTGACGGCGACGGTCGAGGTGCCGGATTGCCCGGAATTCGCCTCCGCGCTGCGGGCGAGCGCGGTCGACTGGCCGTTCCGCCGCGTTGAGGCCGACGCGGAGCCCGCCGCCCGCATCACGAGATCGGGGCAGTCGCTGCTGATCCACTATCCGGACGAGGAGCCGCTGCCCGTCACGCCGGTGGCTGCGGCGTGCAGCCTGATGGTCAGCCTCGCCGAGGCGCTGGTGGCGGAGAACCCGGATCGCCTCTGCTTCCATGGCGGGGCGGCGCTGTTCGGCGGCCGGCTGGTGATCTTTCCCGGCCGGTCGCACGCCGGCAAGAGCACGATGATCGCCCGTCTCGCCGCAGGCGGGCACACCGTCTTCGGCGACGACATCCTGCCGCTCGACGAGTCCGAGGACGGTCTGGCGCTGGGCGTCGCCCCGCGGCTGCGCCTGCCGCTGCCGCCTTGCGCGTCGGCGGCCTTCCGCGGCTTCGTGGCCGATCATGCGGGCGCTGCCGACGGCCGCTACCACTATCTCGCCCTGCCCGAGGGCCGGCTGGCGCGGCACGGCGCCACGGCGCCGCTCGGCGCGATCGTGCTGCTCGACCGCAGGCCGGCGGGCCCGGCGACGCTGCACGAGGCGCCCGAAAGGCTGGCGCTGAAGCTCCTCGCCCGGCAGAGCGTTCTCGGCGCGGACGACACCCGGCCGCTGCTCGCCCGCATGCGCGCCATCGTGCGCCGCCTGCCCTGCCTCGTGCTCTCTTATGCCGATCTGGAGGAGGCGGTGGTCCTGCTCGAAGCCACGTTCGCGCGCTGGCCGATGCGCGTGGCGCCGGCGCCGCTTCCCGACGAGGCGGCGCTGACCCAGCGGCTGCTCGAGCGCGACGAGGCCGACGCCGACGAACCCGAAAGCCCCTCCGGCTACCGGCCGGGCATGCGGCTCGTCCGCCACCCGGACGTCGTGCTGTATGCGGTCGACGGCGAGGCCTTCCTTGCGGGGACCGGCGGGACGGCCGCCATCCATCATCTCAACCCGGTCGGCGCCGGCATCTGGAACCTGCTTGCGCATCCGACCGACGAGGATGAGGCGGCGGCCGTGATCGCCATCGCGTTTCCCGATGTCGATCCGCGGATCGTCGCGCGCGACGTGGCCGTGCTCTTTGCCGATCTTCACGCCTCCGGCTTCGCCGTCGAGGCGGCGGAGCCGCGCTGACGATCTCAGGCGCGCCGCCTCACTTTGCGCCGGCCAGATCCGCGAGCTGTCTGACGAGAACGAAGAAATCCTTCTCCGCGTGGCCGGCGAGCCACGCCGCCTCGTATTGCTGGCGGATCTGCGCGGCCAGCGGCAGCGGCGCGTGGACCGCGCGGCCGACCGAGAGCAGGATGTCGAAATCCTTCATCATCTGCTCGACCGTGAAGTTCGGTTCGTAGCGTCCCTCGACGATCATGTCGCGCTTGTAGCGGATCACCGGCGAGGCGACCGCGCTCTGCCCGATCACGTCGAGCGCGGTCGCCGTGTCGATGCCGCCCTTGCGGCTGAGCGCCAGCGCTTCGGCGAGCAGGGCCGCGGTGGCCCCGACCATGCCGTTGATCGCGATCTTCAGGAAGCGCGCCTCCTCGCCCTCGCGCATAGCCGCCCGGACGCGGATGCCGGCCCCCGCAGGGCAGACGGTCGCCGAGCCCCCGGCGAGGGGCGGTGTTTGCGGCGCGTCTCAAGACAGCGTCTCCGGCCGGCGACGGCACGGGGCCGGCATCGCTCCGGTTGCCCCTTCATAAGCCCGTGAGGCGTCGTCGGCATAGCGGCGACCATCTCCCGCCGTCCGATCCGGCCACCGCGAACCCTGTCATTTTCCCGCTTGCAAAGCGTTATCTTATTACATAGTAACGGTATAACATTAAGAACACTTCAGCCATTTACGGGAAGGGGTCGCCGTGCTCGAAAGCCGCGTGTTTCAGAGAGTGTCCGTGCTGCTGCTGGCATCGGTCGCAGCGCCGCCTGCGCTTGCGCAGACGGCTGCGCCGGGGGCGACCGTCCTCGAGCCGATCGTCATCACCGCCACGTCGGGCGAGCGCTTTCTCCAGGACGCGCCGGCCAGCGTGACGATCGTGACCGGCGAGGAGCTGCGCCAGCGGCCGGTGCAGGATCTCGCCGGCGCCATCGAGGGCACGCCCGGCGTGCAGCTCACCGGCATCGGCCTCGGCCGGCGCGGCATCTCGATCCGCGGCATGCAGACCGACCACAGCCTCGTGCTGGTCGACGGCATGCGCGTCAGCAATTCGGCCTCGGCCATCGCCCATTCGGACTACGAGCTGGGCTGGGTCCCGGCGGAGGCCATCGAGCGCATCGAGGTGGTGCGGGGGCCGATGTCCTCGCTCTACGGCTCGGAGGCGCTGGGCGGCGTCGTCAACATCATCACGCGGCGCGCGACCGACGAATGGCGCGGCTCGTTCTCGACCTCCGGCCTGCTGACCGAGCACGGCCTCGGCGGCCAAAGCTACAACGTCTCCGGCTATGCCGGCGGGCCGATCGTCCCCGGCGTGCTCGGCCTCAACGTCTGGGGCCAGTTCAGGGGCAGGACCGAGACCGGCAATGCGACGCTGACCTGGACGCCGGACGCGCGCCAGCGCATCGACCTGTCCTACGGCGCCGGCTTCGAGGAGCGCTGGAGCGGCACGCGGGGGACGGGACCCTTCCCGGCCTACTATCGCTCCGAGGACGACATATGGCGGCAGCGCCTGTCGCTGTCGCACGAGGGCGACTGGGACTGGGGCACGAGCCGCGTGCGCGTCTACAGCGCCCTGCTCGACCGCGAGAACCGGCGCAGCGACGGCGCGCCGCCCTCCGGCCCGCACAGGTTCATCGACACGGTCGGCGACGGTCAGGTGAGCTTCTCGCCCTTCGCGGGCCACAGGGTCACGCTCGGGGGCGAGCTGCGGCAGGAACGGCTGAAGGACCCGACGGTGAACACCGCCGGCCGCGCCGAGCAGATGCATTACGCGGCCTTCGTCCAGGACGAGATCGCGTTGGGCGACCGCTGGGAGCTGGTGCTCGGCAGCCGCTTCGACCGTCACGAGGAATTCGGCTGGCATGCCAGCCCGCGCGCCTATCTGCTGCACCATTTCAACGATGCCCTGACCCTCAAGGCCGGCATCGGCACCGGCTTCAAGGCGCCGACGCTGAAGCAGCTCTCGCCGGAATATTCGGCCATCGCCGGCGGCGGGCGTTTCACCATCACCGGCAATCCCGACCTGAAGCCGGAGACCAACCTGTCCTTCGAAGCCGGCTTCGAATACCGGCAGGGCATCTGGTCGGCGCGCGCCATGGCCTTCCAGAACGATGTCGAGAACCTCATCCAGGCGGTCTGCCGCATCGGCTGCACCGGGGCGCCCGGCGCGATCTGGTCCTACGAGAACGTCAACAAGGCCCGCATCCGCGGCCTCGAGCTCGGCGGCGGCGTGGAGCTGCCGTGGAACATGCGCCTCGACGCCAACTATACCTATCTCGATCCCGTCGACCGGACGACCGGCGCGCGCCTGCCGGACCGCTCCCGCCACGCCGCCAACGCGACGCTGGCATGGTCGCCGTCGGAGACCTTCACCGCGTCGCTGCGCGTCAACCATGTCGGCGCGCAGCGGACGACGACCGCCTCCGGGCGCCAGTCCGCCTACACGCTGTTCTCCGTCTATGGCGACTACGCCTTCAACGAGAACGCCAGCCTCCAGTTCGGCGTCGAGAACATCACCGACGTGCGGCTGGCCGACGAGTCGGGCGACTACGCCTATGCCGACGAGGGCCGGCGCTTCTTCCTCGGCCTGCGCGCGAGCTTCTAGCCGATGCGTGTCCTCGGCCCGATCCTGCTGGCGCTGCTCTTCGTCGCGGCACCGGCTCTGGCGCAGGCGCCGCAAGCGGCGGACCGCCCCGTCGTGCGCGTGCTGACCAGCAGCTTCGTGCTGCCGGAGAAGTTCCGCGCGCTCGAGCCGGTCGCGGCGGAAGCCGGCGTCGCGCTCGACTCCGTCGACGTGGAGACCGCGGCGTCCGCGCCGGACGCGTGGCTCGCCGGCGCCGATCTCGTGATCCTCGACGTGCCGCGCCCCAACGACCGCGCCCGGGTGGAGGAAGCGCTCGGCGGCCGGCTGGCGGCGTCGGGCGCGGCGAGCGTCACCATCGGCGGCGGGCCGCCGTCGTGGACCGCGCTCGCGCCGGCCGAGGCGACGGCGCTCGCCGGCTACTATGCCGCCGGCGGGGCGGAGAACTTCCGCAGCTTCTTCGCCGCCGTGCGCCTCTGGAAGGAAGGCGGCGACGTGACGTCGCTGCCGCCGGCCGTACGGCTGCCGGCGACGGGCTTCTGGCATCCGGCCGCGCCGCAGGTCTTCGCCACGCCCGACGCCTATCTGTCGTGGGGCGAAGGCCGCTGGCGAGAGGCGGCCGGGCGCGTGGGCTTCGTCATCCATTCCGGCGCCATCGGCAACATGCAGACGGCGCTGCTGGAGGCGCTGGTCGCCCGCGCCGAGGCCGAGGGGCTTGCGCCGGTCGTCTTCTGGTTCGAGGGCGGCGACCCGCAGGGCCTGACGAAGGTCGCGCGCCCGGCGCGGCTCGACGCGCTGGTGAACCTGACGCATATGCAGAACGGCGCTGCGCGCAGCGCCGAATTTCTCGATCTCGACATTCCCGTCATCCAGACGCTCGGCTTCCGCGAGGGCGGCGCCAAGGAATGGGCAGCGGCGGCCTCCGGCATTCCCGCGCGCACGGCCGCCGTCTTCCTCGCCGGGCCGGAGGGCTGGGGCATGATCGACCCCATCGTGTTGACGGCCGTCGAGGACGGGGCCGAGGTTCCCTTGCCGGCGCAGGTCGATGCGCTGGTCGGCAAGCTGAAGCGCCTCGTCGCGCTGCGCCGCACGCCGGCGGCGCAGAAGAAGCTGGCGCTGATGTTCTGGAACTATCCGGCCGGCGAGAAGAACCTCGCCGCCTCCAACCTCAACGTGCCGGCGAGCGTCGAGCGCATGACGGCGGCGCTGGCGGCGGCCGGCTACGACGTGCCGCCGCTTTCCGAACGCGAGGTGATCGAGGCCGGGCAGGCCATGCTCGGCGGCCTCTACCGCACGGTCCCGCTGGAGGAGCTGCTGGCGCGCGACCTTGCCGCGGCCCTGCCTGTCGCCGACTACGAGCGCTGGCTCGCCTTGCTGTCGCCGGCGAAGCGCCATGCCTTTTCCCATGCCGGCGCGCCTGCGCGCCACTGGGCCGTGCGCGAGGTGGACGGCGTGCCGAGCTTCGTCATCCCGCGCCTGCAGGCGGGCAGGCTGGTCGTCCTGCCGCAGATGCCGCGCGGCGAGGCGCCCGGCGCGCACTATCACGACACGGCGGCCCCGCCCGACCATCTCTACATGGCCGCCTATCTCTACCTGCGCGAGACGGCCGGCACCGACGCCATCATCCATCTCGGCACCCACGGCACGCAGGAATGGCTGCCCGGCAAGGACCGCGGGCTGGCGGCGGAGGACGACCCGTTCCTCGCCGTCGGCGACGTGCCGGTCTTCTATCCCTACATCCAGGACAATGTCGGCGAGGCGCTGCAGGCGCGGCGGCGCGGCCGCGCCGTCACGATCAGCCACCAGACGCCGCCCTTCGCGCCCTCCGGCCTCTATGACGAGCTGCGCGACCTCCACCACCTCGTCCACGAGCACGGACAGCTCGACGAAGGGGCGGTGCGCGACAGGACGGCGGATGCCCTCGCCGACGCCGCCATCGCCGCGAACATGCATGCCGATCTCGGCTGGACCGAGGATGCGGTGCGGCGGGAGTTCGACGCCTTCCTCCCCGTGCTGCACGACCATCTGCACGAGCTCGCCCGGACGGCGATGCCGCTCGGCCTGCACACGTTCGGCGAGCCGGCCGAGCCCGACCACCGGCTGGCGACCGTCATGCAGCAGCTCGGCCAGCCCTTCTACGACGCGGTCGGCGCCGACGGGGAGGAGCTTTTCGTCGACGATTTCCCATCGCTGAAGGAGACCGCGCCGTTCGTGACCCTCGAAAAATATCTGCGCGAGGGCGCGGACCGTGCGTCCCTCGGCGAGCCGCTGCAGCAGCTTCTGGAACGCGCCGACGCGCTGGAGGCGGACCTTGCCGCGCCGGGCGAGATCGAGGCGCTGCTGGCCGGCCTTGGAGGCCGCTTTGTCGCGCCGGGCGCGGGCGGCGATCCGGTCCGCAATCCCGACGTGAAGAGCGGCAGGAACCTCTACGCGTTCGAGCCGGACAGGATACCGACCAGGGCCGCCTTCGAGGCCGGGGCCGAAGCCTTCGACCAGCTCGTCGCCGCCTTCCGCGACGACAATGGCGGGGCCTTCCCGCAGAAGCTCGCCTTCAGCCTGTGGTCGTCGGAGGCGATCCGCCATCTCGGCGTCACCGAGGCGCAGGTGCTGCATGCGCTCGGCCTGCGTCCGGTATGGGACGAGGGCGGGCGGGTGCGGGCGCTGGAGATCGTGCCGGCCGCGGAGCTGGGCCGGCCGCGCGTCGATGTCGTGGTGCAGGTGACGAGCGTCTATCGCGACCAGTTCGACGGCTTCATGCGGCTCCTGGCCGGGGCGATCGAGCGTCTCGCGGCGCTGGACGAGCCCGGCAATCCGGTCGCCGCCAACAGCGCGCGGGTCGAGGTCGTGCTTGCGGAGAAGGGGCTTTCCCCGGACGAGGCGCGCGCGCAGGCGAATCTCCGCATCTTCTCCAACGCGCCGGGCAGCTCCGGTGCCAAGCTCCATCGGACGATAATGTCGGATGCCTCCTTCAGGATCATGTTGTACTCTTCCGGCTCGGGATTACGGAGGTACTTTGGGTCTTGTGCCCCCCGTTGATTGTACGCGAAGTAGGGGCCCTCAAGGTGCAAGTGCTGTCGACCGACCACCCCTTCGAGTTCCTCGGCGGCCTGTCGCTGGCGATCCGCCATCTCGACGGCGCGGCGCCCTCGCTCTACGTCTCGGACCTGCGCAGCGCGGATGCCGCCCGGACCACGCCGCTCGCCCGCTTCCTCTCCGACGAGCTGCGCGTGCGATACCTCAACCCGCACTGGATCGAGGGCATGAAGGCGGAGGGCTATGCCGGCACGCTCGAAATGCTCAATGCCGCCAACAACCTGTTCGGCTGGCAGGCGGTCGATCCCTCGACCGTGCGGCCCGACCAGTGGCATGCCATGTTCGACACCTATGTCGCCGACACGCGGGGCCTCGGACTGAACGCCTATTTCGAGGCGCACAACCCGACGGCGCAGGCGCAACTGATGGAGCGCATGGTCGAGGCGATCCGCAAGGGCTACTGGGACGCGCCGGAAGCGGTGCGCCGCGGGCTTGCCGAACGCTGGCAGGAGCTTGCCGCCGCCCACGGCGTCGATGTCGGCGAGGAGCCGACGAAAGCCTTCGTCGCGCGTATGGCCGGCTTCGGCCTCGCCGCCGCAGCGGAGACGCCGCAGGGCGAAGGCGGGGGCGCGGCGGCGGAGGCGGCAATCCCCGCCGGCACGGCACAGCCCGTCGCCGGGACGGTGCTGGAGGAAATGCAGCCGGCTCACGACAGGGCGGACGTCCTGTACCGGTGGGGCCTCCTCGGCGCCATGCTCGGGCTGGTCATGCTGGGCGCGGGCCTGCAATGGCGCGCCGGTGCGCGGCGCGCCTAGATCGTCTCATGGTTCCGCGCTTCGCACTTTTCCCGGAATTGCTCTCGTCGAAACCCTGATCACGGTGGTCCATGAACGGTCTCGAACTCGGCCTCTACGAGGCGTCCCGTCTCTTCCTCTTCCCGATCCTCGTGCTGATCGCCGCGGCGCTCGCCTTCGCGCTGGTCGCGCTCGGCATGTTCGTGACGGAGGTCGTCCAGCGGCGGCGGGGCGGCCATCGCGCCGTGCTCGCCGGCGACGCCGCCAGCGACGATCTCGAGCTCGACATCATGAGGCGGCTGGAATGGCTGCGCATCGTCGCGCGCGTCGCGCCGATGCTGGGGCTGGTCGCGACCATGATCCCGATGGGCCCGGCGCTGCTCGGGCTCAGCCGCGGCGACGCGGCCGCGGTGGGCGAGAACCTCGTCGTCGCCTTCTCGGCCGTCATCCTGGCGCTCGTCGCCGCCAGCATCGCCTTCCTCGTGCTCACCATCCGCCGGCGCTGGCTGCTGGAGGAGCTGCGGGCGCTGGAGCGCGCGCGGGGAGCGGCCTGATGCGCTTCCTCGACCATGACGACGCCGACGATCCGATCCTGTCGGTCGTCAACCTGATCGACGTGTTCCTCGTCGTGATCGGCATATTGATGATCGTCATCGTCACCAATCCGCTCAATCCGTTCTCGACGGACAGGGTGACGGTGGTCGAGAATCCGGGCGAGCCGGACATGCGCATCACCATCAAGGACGGCAGGGAGCTCACCCGCTACGAGGCGAGCGGAGCCATCGGCGAGGGGCAGGGCGTGCGCGCCGGCGTCACCTACCGCCTCGACGACGGCCGCATGATCTACGTTCCGGAGACGGCCGAGGGCGGCGCGGAGTAGCGGCAGGGTCGCGGCAGGCCGATGGCGCGCCGGGTCAGGGCCGCTCCTGCCCGCGCGCCGCGCGTTGCAGCACGAAGGCGGCGTCGAGCGTGAAGGGCGCGCCGCAGATCATCTTCGGCACCGGCAGCTCGACGACCTGCTTGCGGTTCTCGAGTGCGAGGAAGGCGGGATGGGAGAAATTCTCCTGCGCCAGCGCCGGCGTGCCGTAGGTCCTGAAGCTGCTGGCGATCACATCCGGCTGCGCCGTGATCAGCAGCTCCAGCGGCAGGCGGGTGCTGCCGGCGATCCCCAGCCTGCCGGCGATGTTGACGAGGCCGGCGGCGCGGAAGATCTCGTCGGCGAGCGTGCCGGTTCCCGTCGTGTAGCTGTTGGCGTCGTAGAGCGCGATCGAGAGGCCGGACGGTGGCTGTGCCGCCAGCGCGGCGAGGCCGGCGTCGAGCTCGGCGACGAGCGCGCCGGCCCGCTCCTGCCGGTGCAGGAGCTCGCCGATGCGCAGGATGTTGGCGCGGATGTCGTCGAAGGAGCGCGCCGGACGGAACTCCTCGACGCGGATGCCGAGCCGGCGCAGGATGCCGACCGTCGGCCGCGCCGAGAACGTGCCCGCCAGCACCAGATCCGGCTCCATCAGGAAGATTTCCTCCGCCAGCCCGTGCGTGACCGCGAAGGCCTGCGCCTCCTCCGGCATCGCCGACGAGTTCGGGTCGCGCGCCAGCGCCGAGACGGCATGGAGCTGACCCTCGCCGGCGATCAGCATGGCGAGCTGGTCGGTGCAGACGTTGATCGACACCACGCGGCGGGGCGCGGTCTCGGCCGCCGCCGGCGCGGCGAGCGCCAGCCCCACCGCCGCAAGGAGGGCGAGGCGCAAGGTCGACTTCGTCCGCCGCCCCATCGCGTAATAGTTGCGGATGCGCTCGTATTCGTGGTCGAACAGGTTCTCCACCGACAGCTTGAGCTCGGAGCGCTCGTCGAGCCGGTAGAGGGCGGAGACGTCGACCGTCGTGTAGGCCGGCATGCGCTGGGTGTTGGTCGCGTTGGCGAACCGGGTGCCGACATGGAAGACGCCGGCCTTGAGCGACAGCTTCTCCGTGGCCTGGAAATCGACCTCGAGCGACGCCCGGAAACGATCCTGCACCGCGACGTAGCGGCCCGTCTCCTCGTTGATCGGCCGGCGCAGGTCGAGCGAGGCGCGCGCGGCCCAACGCGCGTTGANNNNAGCGTCGCCTCGAAGCCGGTCACCGAGACGCGCTGCAGGTTGAACGGCCGCATCGGCGCGATCGAGGTATCCCACTCGATCTGGTCCTTGATCCTGTTGCGGTAGAAGGCGAGGTCGAGGCTGGTCGCCGCCGTCGGGTGCCAGTTCAGCCCGGCCTCCCACGAGCGCGACCGCTCGGGCCGCAGATCGGGATTGCCCACGCCGAACGACTGCTGGAAATAGAGGTCGTTGAAGCTCGGCGCGCGGAAGCCGGTTCCATGGGAGGCACGCAGGATCAGCTCCGGCAGGAGGGCGTAGCTCGCGCCGATATTGTAGGTGGTGGCGTCGCCGAACTGCTCGTTGTGGTCGAAGCGCAGGCCGGAATCGACGGTGAGATCGCCGAACTCCAGCGAATACTGCCCGAACAGGGCGGCGAGGTCGCGCCGCTTCACGGTGTAGTTGCCGGTCGAGTCGATCTGCTCGCGATAGGCCTCGGCCCCGACGCCGAGAAGGTGGTCGAGCGCGCCCGTGGCGAAGGATTTCTCCGTCAGTGCCAGCACGCCGAAGCGCGCGGTCTCGAAGACGTTCTCCTCGCTCACGCCGTCGCGGAAATTGGTCGCCTTGTCGGCGCCGGCGCTCAGTTCGAGCGTCGTGTTCCAGCTTTCGGAGTGGTCGAGCCGGACGCCGATCTTGCCGGCGAGCGTGTCGGTCTCGGTCTCGTTCAGCCCGACCGGGTCGGCGGCGCGCGGCCGGTTGTCGTACTGGGTGCGCGCCCGCGAGGCCAGCCCGCTGGAATAGAGGCGGCCCCAGTCGAACTCCTTCGACACCGAGTAGTGGCCGGAGGCCTGCCCGAAGCCGTCGTCGTCGGGCTCGTGGCCGCTGAAGGCGGGCGTGGTGAAGTCGTAGCCGCGCGTGCCGAACAGGCTGCCGCCGAAGGCGTAGTCCCAGCCGCTTTCCGTCCGCCCGGCGGTGTCGACCGCCGCCCGTCCGCCCCACGGATGCATGACGCCCACGGTCGCCGTGGTGCAGGAGCTGCCGCCGTTGGCGCAGACGCCGCCCGACCGGGTGATGACGTTGATGATGCCGCCGATGGCGTCGGCGCCGTACTGGGCGGAATGGGCGCCCTTGGCCACCTCGATCCGCTCGATCGAATCGAGGGGGATGTTGAACAGCGACACCGACCCGTTGGTGGCGGAGCCGATGCGCACGCCGTTCAGCAGCACCAGCGTCTGCGACGGCTTGGTGCCGCGGATGGCCGCGCCCCCCGACGCGCCGATGCCGCCGTTCATGCTCACGGACACGCCGGTGTGGATCTTCAGCAGCGACGGCAGGTCGACGGCGGCGGACTTGCGGATCTCGTCCGCCTCGATGATCGTCACCGACGAGGTCGAGCGCTGCAGCGACGAGACGCGCCGCAGCGGCGTGGTCACGGTGATGGTGTCGAGCACCGTCACCCCGTCGCCGGCGCCCGGCAGGGTCTGGGCCTGCGCGGCGGCCGTCAGGGCGAGCGCGCATGCGCCCGTTGCAAGGATGGTCTTCTTCATATCGCCCCCAATGTCGGGGCGAAGCCTCGCCCCGATGGTTCATCTCGAACCGCGGGTTGGGCGAAACGACGGGCAGGAATGGCAGGCGATCCACCCTGCGGCCGTTCCCGGCGCGCGGCAACACGACTTCCGTGTCACCACGACGGACGACCGCGCCTGGCCAAATCCCCGTGGCCGGGCATGGGTGACCGGAGCTGGCAGGTCTCCTGACTTCCGCGTCATCGCCTTCCTCCGCCTTCCCGGCCGCGCGCGGCCAGTGGCATCGTGGAAGAAGGCTCGGCGGTCACAGTTGCGGGGGCAGCCCGGTTTCGGCGCGAGGCCGACCGTGTTCCCTTTTGATCCATGACGGAACCAGTTCCGGAAAAGACGCTAATCACCCGCCACAAGGAATGTCAATTCCGCCAACCCGGCGATCCGGCCGGGCTGCGGCGTGCCGGCATGTCGTCCACAGCCCGGTCTTCCACGAGCCGCGCAATTCGTCCGCCGGCGACGACGGGAAGGGTGCAATTTGCGCGCGGGGCGCGGTAATCCTGCGACTCCGTCGCGCGGGCTCGCGCCGCCGCGGCCTGTCGATTCGCCGGGGAGGTGCCGTCCGCCCATGTCCGTCCTGCTCGCATTCCTGGCGCTGCTGGCCGAAGCCGCGGTCGGCTATCCCGACCGTCTGTTCCGGGCCGTCGGCCATCCGGTGACGTGGATCGGGCGGCTGATCGCGGCTCTCGACCGCGCGCTGAACGATCCCGCGCAGTCGCCCGCGCGGCGCAAGGCCGGCGGCGTGGTCGCGCTCGCCGTCATCGTCGCCGCGAGCGGGGTGCCGGCCTGGGCGGTCGCGACGCTGCTCGGCAGCGGCGCGGGGCTGGCCACGACCGCTCTCCTCGCCTCCTCGCTCCTGGCGCAGCGCAGCCTTAGCCAGCATGTCGGCGCGGTAGCCGGGGCGCTGGAGACGGGCGGCCTCGACGCCGGCCGCAAGGCGGTGTCGCGGATCGTCGGCCGCGACCCGGAGACGCTGGACGAGGCCGCCGTCTGCCGCGCCGCCATCGAGAGCCTGTCGGAGAATTTTTCCGACGGCGTCGTCGCGCCGGCCTTCTGGCTGGCGGTGGCCGGCCTGCCGGGCGCAGCGGTCTACAAGGCGGTCAACACCGCCGACAGCATGATCGGCCATCGCACGCCGCGCCATCGGGCGTTCGGCTGGGCGGCGGCGCGGCTCGACGACCTCGTCAACCTGCCCGCCTCGCGGCTGACGGCGCTGCTGATCGTGGCCGCCTGCCCGCTGGTGCGGGGCGCGTCGGCGCGGAACGCTTGGAGGGCGGTGCGGCGCGATGCGCGGCATCACCGCTCGCCCAATGCCGGCTGGCCGGAGGCGGCCATGGCCGGGGCGCTCGGCCTGGCGCTGGCGGGGCCGCGCAGCTATGGCGGCGTCGTGGTCGACGACGTGTTCATGGGCGAGGGCGGCCGGCGCGCGGCGACGCCCGCCGACATCCGCCGCGCGCTCGCGCTCTACCGCATGGCGGACGCGCTGCTCATCGGCCTGATGGGGCTGGGCGCAGCGGCGCTTCTCACGCTGCAAGCGTAAGCAGCCGGTCCACCGCGAGGTGGGTTTCGAGATGCGCGGCGAGCGCATCGAGCGTGTCCTCCACGCCTTGCTCGTAGTCGAGCCCGGCGGGCGCGCCGCCCAGACGCTCCAGCCATGCGGCGCGCTGCGCGTCGTCGGCGAAGATGCCGTGCAGATAGGTGCCCGCCACCCGGCCGCAGGGCGAGACCGCGCCGTCGCGCCGCCCCCCGTTGCCCTCGTCGTCGCCGTCGAGGACGGCGAAGGGGCGGGCGCAGTCCGGCCCGTCCGTCACGCCCATATGCATCTCGTAGCCGCGCAGCGGGACGCCGTCCGCCGTGCGCCCTGCCGCTGCGCGCAGCGCCTTGTCGGGCGACAGCGTCGTCGCCACGTCGAGCAGGCCCAGCCCCTCGGCCCGGCCCGGCGCGCCCTCGATGCCGTCGGGGTCCGCGATCGCGCGGCCGAGCATCTGGTAGCCGCCGCACAGGCCGAGCACATGGCCGCCGCGGCGCAGATGCGCGGCGATGTCGATATCGAAGCCCGCGTGCCGCAGCACGCCGAGGTCGGAGACGGTGGCCTTGGAGCCGAGGAGCAGCACCAGCCGGGCGTCGCCGGGCAGCGCCTCGCCCGGCCACACGCGCACCAGCTCGACGTCGGGCTCGGCCTCCAGCGGGTCGAGGTCGTCGAAGTTCGACAGATGCGGCAGGATGGGGACGGCGATGCGGACGCGGCCGCCCGAGGCGCGCGCCGCATCCTTTCCGGTGAGGCCGAGCGCGTCCTCGGCCGGCAGCCTGCGGGCGTCGGGGAAATGCGGCACCAGGCCGAGCGCCTCCCAGCCCGTCAGCCGGGCGATGTCGGCCATGCCGTCGGCGAACAGGGCGGGATCGCCGCGGAAGCGGTTGACGACGAAGCCGCGGATCATCGCCGCATCCTCCGGCTCGATCACGTGGCACGTGCCGACGAGGCTGGCGATGACGCCGCCGCGGTCGATGTCGCCGATCAGCACCACCGGCACGCCGGCGGCGCGCGCAAAGCCCATATTGGCGATGTCGTTGCGGCGCAGGTTGATCTCCGAGGCGCTGCCCGCGCCCTCGACCAGCACGATGTCGGCCTCGCGCTGCAGCCGGGCGAAGCTGTCGAGCACATGCGGCATCAGATCCGGCTTCACGGTCTGGTAGCGCGCGGCGTCGGCATTGGCGAAGACCCTGCCCTGCACCACGACCTGCGCGCCGACGTCGCTTTGCGGCTTCAGGAGGACGGGGTTCATGTGCACGCTCGGGGGAACCCGCGCGGCGCGCGCCTGCAAGGCCTGGGCGCGGCCGATCTCGCCGCCGTCGTCGGTGACGGCGGCGTTGTTCGACATGTTCTGCGGCTTGAACGGGCGCACGGCGAGGCCGCGATTGGCGAGCGCGCGCGCCAGCCCGGCGACGATCAGCGACTTGCCGACGTCGGAGCCGGTGCCCTGGAACATGAGCGCGCGGGCGGCCATCGTTTCAGAATTCGATGCCCGGCTGCGCCTTCACGCCGGCCGCGAAATGGTGCTTCACCGCGCCCATCTCGGTGACGAGGTCGGCGGCCTCGACCAGCGCCGGCCTGGCGTTGCGGCCGGTGACCGCCACATGCAGGTCGCCGCGGCGCGCCGCGAGCGTCGCCACCACCGCGTCGGTGTCGAGATAGCCGTAGCGCAGCGCGATGTTCAGCTCGTCGAGGATGACGAGGCCGAAGGAGGGATCGGCCATCAGCTCGCAGGCCTTCCGCCATGCGCGTTCGGCGGCCGCGATGTCGCGGGCGAGGTCCTGGGTGTCCCAGGTGAAGCCCTCGCCCATGCTGTGCCATTCGACCCGGTCGCCGAACGTCTCCAGCGCGTCCTTCTCGCCGGTATGCCGCGCGCCCTTGATGAACTGGACGACGCCGACGCGCCGCCCGTGGCCCAGCATGCGCAGGGCGAGCCCGAAGGCGGCGGTGGACTTGCCCTTGCCCGGCCCGGTGTTGACGATGAGCAGGCCCTTCTCGATGGTCTTCTGCGCGACCTCGGCGTCCTGCACCGCCTTGCGCCGCTTCATCTTCGCCCTGTGGCGCTCGGCCTCGGCCGGCTCGATGTCCTTCATGTCGTGTCATCCTTGCGACGGGACGCCGGATGGAGGGTCGTCCGGCAAGGCGCGACGGAGGCGTCGGAAAGCGTGGTCATGATGCTCCTCCCCCTCCACCCGAGGGCAAGCGCTGCTTCGATGCCGGCGGCAGGTCTCCTGGCTCGCGGGTCGATGCCTTGCCCCACCTTCCCGGAGCAGCCGCTCCAGTGGCTTTCGGGGGCGGGCTCTCCGCCTACAGTTGCGGGGGCAGCTACGGCTTCGGACCGGGTCCCGACCGTATTCCCTCTTGTCCCTTCCGGGAACCGACGACGGCGCGACAATAGTCCAAAACCGCCGCGCCGCAAGCCCGGTCCGCTGCGGCGGTCAGGCGGCGGGGCCGGACGTCCCGACGCCGTGCGTGCCGTCATAGCCGTTGACGGCTGGCGCGACCCAGCCTTGCGGCAGGCGGGCGGGCTTCAGGACCTCGACCACCAGCGGATGGCAGGCGGCGGTGTCGGAGGAATGCTCGGACGAGCAATCGCCGCCGGGGCAGGCCGACATGCAGCCGAGAAGGTCGATCTCGGCGAAGAACTCCAGATAGTCGCCGGGCCGCACCGGGCTCGCCTTCATGAAATACTGCCCGGTGTCGCGGGTGAAGCCGGTGCACATGAAGACGTTGAGCACGTCGTGGATGTAGGTCTCGGCCTCGGCGAGCGGCTTGCCGGTCCGGCGGGCGAAGGCGCGGGTCAGGTTCGAGTGGCAGCAGTGGTGATACTGGCCGCCATGGCTGAGCAGGTTGTGGGTGTAGGGATCGCAGCGCGTGCCGATGACGTCGTGGACGGCGCCGCCGAATTCGTCGAAGCCGTACCAGTCGAGCGTGTCGTGGGTGATGGTGGCGATCGGCCGCATGGAAGGGAAGTTCGAGAACAGCTGGTCGCCGAGGCCGACATGGGTGCCGTTCAGCGCCCGGGTCTTGCCGGTGTAGAGGCGTTCGCCGAGGTCGTTGGCGTTGAACAGGTTGAGGTCGCCGACCTGCGGCCCCTCGCTGCACAGGATGCGGAAGAAATGCCCGGCCGGCACCGACCAGCACGCCGCGTCGCGCGGCGGAACGACGACCCGCTCCACCAGCTCGAGCCCGTCCCGCACCGCGCGATAGGCGGCGAGGTCCGGCCGCGGCAGGGTCTCGACCGGATAGCAGATCACCGGCCGGACCGCCTTGCGGGCGGCCGCGTCCGCGGGAGGCTGGGTGAGGGGCTGGGGCTTCATCGGCGTTCTCCGTGCCGGCGGCCGGCAAGGCGGCTGCCGGGTTCGACAGGCTGTTCCATCCTGCCTTCGTGATCGGGCCGGCGCGGAAAATCAATCCCCGGGCAGCACGGTCCCGCATCGCCCATGAAAAAAGGGCCGCGCCGGCAAGGCGCAGCCCTTTCGTTGCGGACAGGCCGGCTCAGTTCCAGTCGCGGATGTCGACGAAGTGGCCGGCGATGGCGGCCGCCGCGGCCATGGCCGGCGAGACGAGATGGGTGCGGCCCTTGAAGCCCTGCCGGCCCTCGAAGTTGCGGTTGGAGGTCGAGGCGCAGCGCTCGTAGGGGCTGAGGCGGTCGTCGTTCATGGCGAGGCACATCGAGCAGCCCGGCTCGCGCCAGTCGAAGCCGGCCTCGATGAAGATGCGGTCCAGCCCCTCGGCCTCGGCCTGCGCCTTCACCAGACCCGAACCCGGCACCACCATGGCGTTGACGGTCGGCGCGACCTTCCTGCCTTCGATCACCCTGGCGGCGGCGCGCAGGTCCTCGATGCGGCCGTTGGTGCACGAGCCGATGAAGACGCGGTCGACCGCGATGTCGGTCATCCTGGTGCCGGGGGTCAGGCCCATATAGTCCAGCGCGCGCTTCTTGGAGTTGCGCTTGTTCTCGTCCTCGATCTCGTCCGGGTCCGGCACGACGCCGGTGACGGCGGCGACGTCCTCGGGCGAGGAGCCCCAGGTGACGATGGGCGGCAGCTTGGCGGCGTCGAGCACCACGACCTTGTCGAAATGCGCACCCTCGTCGGAGCGCAGCGTCTTCCAGTATTCGACCGCGCGGTCCCACGCCTCGCCCCTCGGCGCGCGCGGCTTGTCCCTGACATAGGCGAAGGTCGTCTCGTCCGGCGCGATCAGGCCGGCGCGCGCGCCGCCTTCGATCGACATGTTGCAGATCGTCATGCGGCCTTCCATCGACAGCGAGCGGATCGCCTCGCCGGCATATTCGATGACGTAGCCGGTGCCGCCGGCGGTGCCGATCTCGCCGATGATGGCGAGGATGATGTCCTTGGCGGTGACGCCCTCGGGAAGCTGGCCGTCGACGCGCACCAGCATGTTCCTGGCCTTCTTCTGGATCAGCGTCTGGGTGGCGAGCACGTGCTCGACCTCCGAGGTGCCGATGCCGTGGGCGAGCGCGCCGAAGGCGCCATGGGTCGAGGTGTGGCTGTCGCCGCACACGATGGTCATGCCGGGCAGCGTGAAGCCCTGCTCGGGGCCGACGATGTGGACGATGCCCTGCCGGCGGTCGACCTCGTTGTAATATTCGATGCCGAAGTCGGCGGCGTTCTTCGCCAGCGCCTCGACCTGGATGCGGCTTTCCTCGTTCTTGATGCCGAAGCGACGGTCGGGCGAGGTCGGCACGTTGTGATCGACCACGGCCAGCGTCTTCTCCGGCTGGCGGACCTTGCGGCCGGCCATGCGCAGGCCCTCGAAGGCCTGCGGGCTCGTCACCTCATGCACGAGGTGGCGGTCGATATAGAGCAGGCAGGTGCCGTCCTCCTGCCGGTCGACGACGTGGTCGTCGAAAATCTTGTCGTAGAGGGTGCGCGGTGCGGTCATTTTGCGTCGATCCGTCGATATGGAAGCTGGAAGAGGAGCCGGCCGGGGCCGGCGGCGCGCGCCTACGCCGCGCGGGCGAGCCGCGCGCCAGAGAGGCGGGCGAAGAAACGCGCCGGCAGCCGCTTCACGTCCTGAAGGACGAAGCGTCTGTAGGCCGGATGTCCGAACAGTTCTTCCATGACCCTGCTCATACCAGCCTTTCGGGCGCGCGACAATCGGCAGGGCCTTGGCCGCATGCGCACATGAAAATGGCGGCCGAAGCCGCCATCTCCAGGTCCATGTCGCGGGGCGCGGCCTACTCGGCGGCGGCCGCTTCCTTCTCGGCAGCCTCGGCGGCTGCCTTCTCGGCGGCTTCGGCGGCAGCCTTCTCCGCGGCGAGCGCCTGGGCGGCTGCGACCTTCTCGGCCTCGATGCGCGCCTTCTCGGCGGCCAGCGCCTCGCGCTCCTCGTCGTTCAGCTTGCGGGCGCGCACGCCGGTGTTCTCGGAGATGCGGGCCGACTTGCCGCGGCGGTCGCGCAGGTAGTAGAGCTTGGCGCGGCGCACCTTGCCGCGGCGGATCACCTCGACGCCCTCGACCAGCGGCGAGTAGACCGGGAACACGCGCTCCACGCCCTCGCCGTAGGAAATCTTGCGGACGGTGAAATTCTCCTGGAAGCCGGAACCCGAGCGCGCGATGCAGACGCCCTCATAGGCCTGCACGCGGGTGCGGTTGCCTTCGGTGATGCGCACGTTGACGCGCACCGTGTCGCCGGGCTGGAACTCGGGGAGCTTGCGCTTCTCTTCGATCTTGGCGGCCTGCTCGGCCTCAAGCTGGCGAATGATGTCGACCATCGTTCTGATCCTTGGTTGTTCTCAAACGGTCAGAGCGTCCGGCGCTTGCTGCTTCAGCTCCTGGCCGCGCAGCTATGCCTCGAAGGCAGGGACGGTTTCACCATTCTTTGGTTGGCGGATGCCCGGCTTTGCCCGGAACTGGCGCGGCGATACACAATTTGCGCGAAAGAATCAACTGCCGCGCCTCTTCCCGGCGGTCAATGCCTGCCGATGCGGCCGAGATGGGTGTCGGAAAATCCGCTCCGGTGCTTGAGGCCATAGCCCAGCGCGCGGTCGATGCCGATATGGGCGGCCCAGATCAGCGCGACGGAGACGACGACCGGCTGCTGCCAGAGCCAGCCGGCGCCGCCTGCAAGGACGGGGCCGATCCAGCTATGGGCGGCGTTGTAGGCGATCGCGCCGGCCTTCGGCCCGCGCAGGTAGCCGAGGAAGGCGACGTCCGGCACGAGGATCAGCGCCGCGAACAGCCACCAGCTCGCGCCGCTCTGCCAGTAGGCGGCGACGGCGAGCGCCGCGAGCGCGGCGTTCTCCAGCCGGAGCAGGCGGATCATTCCCGGTCCTCCTCGCCGCTTTCATGGGCACGCCACAGGTCGGGCCGGCGTTCCCTGGTCAGCCTCTCGGCCTCGGCGCGCCGCCATGCCGCGATCCTCGCATGGTTGCCGGAGGTCAGCACCTCGGGAATGGCGCGGCCCTCGAAGAGCTGCGGCCGCGTGTAGTGCGGATGCTCGAGCAGGCCGCTCTCGAAGCTTTCCTCCTCGCCCGAGGCCTCGTTGCCCATCACGCCCGGCAGGAGCCGCACCACGGCGTCGAGCAGCACCAGCGCGGCCGGCTCGCCGCCCGACAGGATGTAGTCGCCGACGGAGACTTCCTCCAGCGCCCGCGCCTCGATCAGCCGCTGGTCGACGCCCTCGAAGCGGCCGCACAGGATGACGGCGCCCGGCCCGGCCGCCAGCGCGCGCACGCGGGCCTGCGTCAGCGGCGTGCCGCGCGGGCTCATCAGCAGCTTCGGGCGTGGGTCGCCTTCGGGCGCGGCGTGGTCGATGGCGCGCGCCAGCACGTCGGCGCGCATCACCATGCCGGCGCCGCCGCCGGCCGGCGTGTCGTCCACGGTGCGGTGGCGGTCGGCGGCGAAATCGCGGATCTGCACCGTCTCCAGCGCCCATGTGCCGGCCTCGAGCGCCCGGCCGGCGAGCGAAAGGCCGAGCGCGCCCGGAAACATCTCCGGGTAGAGCGTCAGCACCGTGGCGCGGAAGGTCATTTTCCTTCCTCGCCGTCTGCTTCCGCGTCCTCGACCAGCCCGGCCGCGACGCTGTCGATGCGGACGAAGCCGTCCGCGAGGGAAATTTCGGGGATGGCGGCGCGCGTGAACGGCACCATGACCGTCTTCCTGCCGGCGAGCGCGATCTCGACGATGTCGCCGCCGCCGAAATTCTGCACCGCCGCGATCCTGCCGATCTCGCCGCCCGTCTCGTCGCGCACGGCGAGCCCGATCAGGTCGGCATGGTAGAACTCGTCCTCGTCGAGGTCGTCGGGCAGGGCCGAGCGGTCGACGTAAAGCGCCGTGCCGGTCGCGGCCTCGGCCGCCTCGCGGCTGGCGATCTCCTTGAAGCGCACGACGAGCACGGTCTTGGCCGGGCGCAGCGCGGCCACCGTATAGGTCCGGCCCTCCGCGTCGCTGAGCGGACCATAGTCGCCGAGCGCCATCGGATCGCCGGTGAAGGTCTTCACCCGCACCTCCCCCTTGACGCCGTGCGGCGCGCCGATGGTGGCCATCTGGACCGGATTCGGGAGTTTCTTCATTGCCCGTCTCTAGAGCAATTCAGGAGAAGTGCGAAGCGGTTTTCCGCCCGGAATTGCGGAAAAACAAAGGGATAGATCGTTTCCGTGAAACGATCCAGTCGTGGAGCGAGGAGGATTCAATGATGTCGCTCACGGGCCGCACCGCCGCCTGCGGCGGCTGGCCCTCCGCGGGGGCGCCGGACGACCGGCGGCCCGCCGTCGCGGGCTCGGCCTGCGGCCGTATAGGAGCAGGCGGGATTCATCAGGCGCTAACCGTGACAGGGCACAGTGGCGGGCATGGAACAGTTCCTCATTCCCGCCCGGCCCGATCTGCAGAAGGCGCGCGCCGAATGGCTGGCCGCGCTGGCGCGCGAGCGGCGGCTGTCGCCGCTGACGGTCGAGGCCTATGAGCGCGATACGCGCCAGTTCCTGCATTTCATGACCGGCTACAATGGCGGCGCGCCTTGCATCGCCGACATCGCCGCGCTCAAGCCCGTCGACCTGCGCGCCTTCCTCGCCCAGCGGCGCAAGGACGGGGCGGGCGCACGGTCGCTGGGGCGCGGGCTCGCCGGCATCCGCTCCTTCCTGCGCTTCCTCGAACGGCGCGGGCTGGTCAATGCGGCCGGCGCCACGGCGATGCGCGCGCCGAAGCAGCCGAAGTCGCTGCCGCGGCCGCTGACGGCCAGCGATGCGAAGAAGGTCGTCTCGGCCGGCGAGCAGCTTGCGGAGGAGCCGTGGATCGCGGCGCGCAACGCCGCGGTGCTGACACTGCTCTACGGCTGCGGCCTGCGCATCTCCGAGGCGCTGGGTCTGTCGGGCGGCGATCTTGCGGGCGATAGCGAGACGATGCTGCGCGTCACCGGCAAGGGCGGCAAGACGCGGCTGGTGCCGGTGCTGCCGGCGGCATCGCGCGCCGTCGCCGAATATCGCCGCCTGTGCCCCTATCATCTCGGCCCCGGGGACCCGCTGTTCCGCGGCGCGCGCGGCGGGCCGCTGCAGCCAGCCATCGTCCAGCGCGAGATGCAGAGGCTGCGCTCGGCGCTCGGCCTGCCGGACACGGCGACGCCGCACGCGCTGCGCCATTCCTTCGCCACGCACCTGCTGGCCGGCGGCGGCGACCTGCGCACCATCCAGGAGCTTCTGGGCCATGCCAGCCTGTCGACGACGCAGATCTACACCGGCGTCGACACCGCGCGGCTCCTCGACATCTACGACGCGGCCCACCCGCGCGCTTAACCTTTTCGCCGCACTTCACCGCTAGGGTGCGGCCATGAACGCTCACACGCTTGCCGCCGTCGAGCGCGCCGCCGACGTCTCTCTCAAGATCCTGGCCGCGCTCAACCTCCTGTTCCTCGCCGCCTTCGCGGCGACGCTGCTTTTCGGCGTGTCGCAGGCGCGGGCGCAAGGGGCACCGGTCGCCTGCACGGGCGAGGACCTGCTGGCGCAGCTTCAGCGCGATGATCCGGCGAAGCTCGCGGAAATCCGCGCCGAGGCCGCGGGAGTGGCGAACGGCAAGGGCCTCCTATGGAGGATCGAGAAGGACGGCGCGGCACCCTCCTACCTCTTCGGCACCATGCATCTTTCCGACCCGCGCGTGGTGGCGCTCGGGCCGCGGGCGCAGGAGGCGTTCGAGGCTTCCTCCACCGTCGTCATCGAGACGACCGAGGTGCTCGATCCGGCCAAGATGATGGCGGCGATGCTCGCCAATCCGGAACTCACCATGTTCACCGACGGCACGACGCTGATGTCGCTGGTGCCGGAGGAGGAGCGCGCGACGGTCGAGGCGGCGTTGAGCGAGCGCGGCATCCCGCCGGCGAGCGTGGCCTCCGGCGCGCCGGTGCTCGACATGCGGCTCGCCCATGACGGCGAGGCGGACGGCAAGGCGCTGGGCGGGCTGGAGACCATCGCCGACCAGCTCGGCGCCATGGCGTCGCTGCCGATGGAGTTCCACATCCGCGGGCTGGTCGACACGCTGAAGCTGGGCGACGCCATCGACGACGTGATCGAGACGATGATCGTGCTCTATCTCGGGGAGGAGACCGGCATGTTCTGGCCGTTCTTCCGCGCGGCCCTTCCCGCCGGAGAGGAGGGCGACGCCGGCTTCTCCGCCTTCGAGGAGACGATGGTGACGGCGCGCAACCACACCATGGCCGAGCGCGCGGTTCCCTTCATCGACGCGGGCGCGGCCTTCATTGCGGTCGGCGCGCTGCACCTGCCGGGCGAGGAAGGCGTGATCGCGCTCCTGCGCGAAAAGGGCTACCGGATCGAGGCGATCCGATAGCCCCTGAAGCGATCCGCCGGGTTGTCAGCCCCGCACGGCCCGCGCGCCGGCGATCAGGATGCACGCGCCGATGAAGCCCGCGACGAGATAGCCGAGCCAGCCGCCGAACGACACGCCGAGCAGGCCGAGCAGGAAGCTCGCGATCGCAGCGCCCACGATGCCGAGAATGATGTTGGTGAGAATGCCGGTGTCGCTCTTCATGAAGTTGGAGGCGATCCACCCGGCGAGACCGCCGATGATGATGGCCGCGATCCAGCCGATGCCTGCGTCGTCCATATCCCTCTCCTCGAAGTTCGTTGCCAGATGGCCGGAAATGCCGCGGCAGGCAAAAAGGTTCCAGTCGGCCCGCCGTTTTGCAGCCTCACGGCAAACGTGATTTGGCGGGATGGAAAACGGTTGCTAGCCTGTCCGCGTTGCCAAGTGAGCCAGGGAGACCACGCATGAAGACAGTTCTTGCCGTAGCCGCCGCTCTTGGACTTTCGGTATCGGTGGCGGCTGCCTGCCCGATGAAACGCGACACGACGGCCTCGGTCGACAAGGAGACGGTGGCGAGCATCAAGGCGCCCGTGGCGGCGCCGATGTCCACCCCGGCCGACGCCACGACGAAAAAGGAGAAAGCCGGCTAGGCTTTCCCCTCTCCTTGACAGCGTGACTGTGCAGGCCCGCCCCGCCGCCCTCCTGTCGAGGCAGGGCGGGGCGGGCTTTCTTGCGGATGGGGCTCAGGCCGCCTGCTTCCGGGGTCGGATCAGCCCGCGCGCGACAAGCAGCTCGGCGATCTGCACCGCGTTCAGCGCCGCGCCCTTGCGCAGATTGTCGGAGACCACCCACATGTTGAGGCCGTTGTCGACGGTCGGGTCCTCGCGGATGCGGCTGATATAGGTCGCGTCCTCGCCGGCGGATTCGTGCGGCGTGATGTAGCCGCCGTCCTCGCGCTTGTCGATGACGAGGCAGCCGGGCGCCTCGCGCAGGATTTCGCGCGCCTCGTCGGCGGTGATCGGCTTCTCGAACTCGACGTTGACGGCCTCGGAATGGCCGATGAACACCGGCACGCGCACGGCGGTGCAGGTGACCTTGATCTTCGGGTCGAGCATCTTCTTGGTCTCGGCCGTCACCTTCCATTCCTCCTTGGTCTGGCCGTCTTCCATGAAGACGTCGATGTGGGGAATGACGTTGAAGGCGATGCGCTTGGTGAACTTCTTGCGCTCGACGGGGTCGTTGACGAAGACGGCGCGCGTCTGGGTGAACAGCTCGTCCATGCCCTCCTTGCCGGCGCCGGAGACCGACTGGTAGGTGGCGACCACGACGCGGCGGATGGTGGCGCGGTCGTGCAGCGGCTTCAGCGCCACGACGAGCTGCGCCGTCGAGCAGTTGGGGTTGGCGATGATGTTGCGCTTCGAGAAGCCTTCGACGGCGTCGGGGTTCACCTCCGGCACGATCAGCGGCACGTCGGCGTCGTAGCGCCAGGCCGAGGAGTTGTCGATGACGACGCAGCCTTGAGCGCCGATCTTCGGCGAGAACTCCTTGGAGACGCTGCCGCCGGCCGACATCAGGCAGATGTCCGTGTCGGAGAAGTCGTAGGTGGCGAGGTCCTTCACTTTGAGCGTGCGGTCGCCGTAGGACACCTCGGTGCCGACCGAGCGGCGCGAGGCGAGCGCCACGACCTCGTCGGCGGGAAAGCCGCGTTCCTCGAGGATGGTGAGCATTTCGCGCCCGACATTGCCCGTGGCGCCGGCGACTGCAATCTTGAAACCCATTCCGGTTGCTCCTTTTCGGAGCATGATCCCTTCCGGGAGACCCGCTGCCGCGCGCTTGCTTATGCGGGCCTTCGGTTCGGCATCATGCTCGATCTCTCCGCTTGTTCTTTCAGGAGAAGCCCCGCCGGCCGCTGCGGGTTCCGCCTCCCTCGGACCGGGCCCGGGGAGAGGGGCGAGCAGGCCAAAGGGGATCAGACCGTTTTCGCGGTCGTAGTCTTGGCCGTGGTTTTGCCGGAATGCGCACGCGAGGGCTCGACGCCCGCCGCGGAGAAGACCCCGCCGGAGGCGTACATCGCCAGAAATGCAGTCACAAGGCCGCGCATCGCGTTGATCCCGGTTCGCGCCCGCCTTTTACGCCGTTCGGCCGAAGAGTCAATCGGCGCCATCGGGGCGATCAGGCGTAAGTGATTTGACGCCCGCCCGGCGCGCCATAGGCTTTCGGGCGGGGAGGCTGATCCGATGCAGGAGGAACACATGGCCGTCTCCGCCTTCTTCCGCGCCGCCCTCGCCGCCGCGGCGCTCGCCGTTTCCGGCGCGCCCGCAGCGCACGCGCATCACGGCTGGGCCTGGACCGAGGACGGGTTCTTCGAGCTGACCGGCACCATCACCGCGATCTATTACGGCAACCCGCACCCGACGCTGGACGTCGACGTGGAGGGCGAGGTGTGGCGCGTCGACCTCGCCACGCCGCGGGCCACGGCCCGCGCCGGCTTCATGGAGGACACGGCGAAGGTCGGCGACGAGGTCACCGCCATCGGCAACCGCTCGCGCGACGCGACGGAACGCTGGATGAAGGCCGCGCGCATCGTCGTCAACGGCGTCACCTACGACGTCTATCCCGACCGGGTGCCGACGAACTGACCGGGATGCTGCCCGATCTCCTCGCTGCCGTCGAGCGCCTGCCCGTGGCCGGCGCGCTGAAGGCGTCGTTCTACGCCTATCCGCTGGTCAACGCGCTGCACATCCTGTCGATCGGCATGCTGGTCGGCGCGGTGGTGCTGATGGATCTGCGCATCCTCGGCCTCGCGCGCGGGGTCGAGCGGGAGCCGTTCCTGCACCTGATGCGCGTCACGGCGGCGCTCGCCTTTCCGGTCGCGGCGCTGACCGGGCTCACCCTGTTCTCGGTCCGGGCGCGGGACTATGCGGCCAACCCCGCCTTCCAGGCGAAGCTGGCGCTGCTCGTCCTTGCCGGGCTGAACTTCTGGGCGTTCCGGCGGATCGCCGGGCGGGCGGCGGCCGGCGCGCCCTATCCGCCGGCCGCCAAGGCGCTGGCGGCGCTGTCGATCGCGCTGTGGCTGGCGGTCCTCGTCGCCGGCCGGTTCATCGGCTTCCTATGAGGACCGCCCGGCGTGTGTGTGGGGCTCAGAGCGTGCGGAACTTCTCGACGATGGCGTCGCCCATGGTGGCGGTGCTCACCTCGGTCATACCGTCGGACATGATGTCCTTCGTGCGATAGCCGTCGTCGAGCACGGCCGAGATCGCGCCTTCCAGCCGGTCGGCCTCGGCCACCATGTTGAAGGAGTAGCGCAGGCACATGGCGAAGGAGGCGATCATGGCGATCGGGTTGGCGATGCCCTTGCCGGCGATGTCGGGCGCGGAGCCGTGCACCGGCTCGTAGAGCGCCTTGCGCTTGCCGGTCTTCGGGTCGGGCGCGCCGAGCGAGGCCGAGGGCAGCATGCCGAGCGAGCCGGTGAGCATGGCGGCGACGTCCGACAGCATGTCGCCGAACAGGTTGTCGGTGACGATGACGTCGAACTGCTTGGGCCAGCGCACGAGCTGCATGCCGCCGGCATCGGCCAGCATGTGGTCGAGCGTGACGTCGGAATATTTGGCCTTGTGGACCGCCGTCACCACCTCGTTCCACAACACGCCCGACTTCATGACGTTGCGCTTTTCCATCGAGGTGACGTGGTTCTTGCGCGTGCGCGCCAGCTCGAAGGCGACGCCGGCGATGCGCTCGATCTCGTAGGTGTCGTAGACCTGCGTGTCGATGGCGCGCTTCTGGCCGTTGCCGAGGTCGACGATCTCCTTCGGCTCGCCGAAATAGACGCCGCCGGTCAACTCGCGCAGGATCAGGATGTCGAGGCCCTCGACCACGTCGGGCTTGAGCGACGAGGAGGAGGCGAGCGCCGGGTAGCAGATCGCGGGCCGCAGATTGGCGAACAGCTCGAGGTCCTTGCGCAGCCGCAGCAGGCCGGCCTCGGGGCGCACGTCGTAGGGCACGCCATCCCATTTCGGCCCGCCGACCGCGCCGAACAGCACGGCGTCGGCCGCGAGCGCCCGCGCCACGTCCTCCTCGGAGATCGACTTGCCGTGTGCGTCGTAGGCGCCGCCGCCGACCAGCCCTTCCTCGGTCTCGAAGCCGGCGCCGAGATCGGTGTTCATCACCGCGATCAGCTTGCGGACTTCCGCCATCGCCTCGGGGCCGATGCCGTCGCCGGGAAAGAGGAGGAGCTTGCGCGATGCCATGGGAGATGCCTTTCAGGAAGTGAGGGCCGCGCCGGGCTGGCGGCTGGGCTGCGGCCGGTCAGGAAAGCGAACGGGCGGATGACCCGCCCGTTGTCGTCTGCGCCGGGATGTCAGGCCCAGGGCCGGCTTTCGGCGTTCTTCTGCTCGAAGCGGTCGATGGACGGGGCCTTCTCCATGGTCAGGCCGATGTCGTCCAGCCCGTTCAACAGGCAGTGGCGGCGGAACGCGTCGAGGTCGAAGGTGATGACGCCGCCGTCCGGGCCGCGGATCTCCATCGCCTCCAGATCGACGGTGACGACGGCGTTGGCGCCGCGCTCGGCGTCGTCCATCAGCTTGTCGAGATCCTCGGGGCTGACCTTGATCGGCAGGATGCCGTTCTTGAAGCAGTTGTTGTAGAAGATGTCGGCGAAGGACGTCGAGATGACGCAGCGGATGCCGAAGTCGAGCAGCGCCCACGGCGCGTGCTCGCGGGAGGAGCCGCAGCCGAAATTGTCGCCGGCGACGAGAATCTGGGCGTTGCGGTAGGCCGGCTTGTTGAGCACGAAGTCGGGGTTCTCCGAGCCGTCCTCGAGATAGCGCATCTCCGCGAATAGCCCGGTGCCCAGCCCGGTGCGCTTGATGGTCTTGAGGTAGTCCTTCGGGATGATCATGTCGGTGTCGACATTGACGATCGGCAGGGGGGCGGCGACGCCCGTCAGCGTGGTGAACTTGTCCATTTCGGTGCCTGCGGTCTTTGACGCGGGAATGCCTGCGCCCGCTTTACACGCAAGGGGCGCAAATTCAAAGGCTAGATGACGTTCAATTCCCGGAACGGGCGTCCCGCGGCGATCCGCTCGTAGCCGAAGGCCGAGCAGTCGAGCGTGCGCCAGCCGCCGTGGACGATCCATTCCGCCAGCGCCTTGCCCACGGCCGGCGCCTGCTGCAGCCCGTGGCCGGAGAAGCCGTTGGCGAACAGGAAATTCGCCACGTCCGGGTGCGGGCCGATCACCGCATTCTGGTCGAGCGTGTTGTAGTCGTAGTGGCCGGCCCAGGCGCGGCCGGGCCGGATCGCCTCGAACGCCGGAATGCGCGCGGCGAGTGCGGGCCAGATCACGTCCTCGAACAGCGGCCAGTCCGGCTCGAAGTCGTCCGGGGCGGCCGGACCCTCGCCTTCCTCGGTCTCGGCGCCGCCGGTGATGTAGAGCGCGCCTTCGGGCCTCAGCCAGACGCCGGAGGTGTCGACCAGAAGCGGCATGTCCTCGAAGCGGTCGCGCGCCTCGAACACGAAGACCGAACGCTTGCGCGGCTCGACCGGCAGCGCGATGCCGGCCAGCGCCGCGATGCGGCCGCCGCCGGGCCCGGCGGCATTGACCACGAGGCCGGCGTCGAAGCGCCGGCCGTCGGCGAGCGTGACGCTGGCGACGCGGTTGCCGTCGCGGCCGATGGCGGCGACCTCGCCCGTTACCAGCTCGACATCGCGTTCCTTGAGAGACCGGCGGAACAGGCCGAGCAGCGCATGGGCGTCGAACCAGCCCTCGCCCGAGCGGCCGTAGCTGCCAGCCGCGATGCCGTCGGTCGACAGCCATGCGAAGCGCCTCTGCAGCGCGGCCGCGTCCTCCAGGACGACGTCGGCGCCCTCGGCGGTCTGGACGGCGTGGCTGTCCCGCAGCACCGGCAGGCCGTGCGGGCTTGCCAGCAGCAGGTAGCCCTTCTCGCGGAAGGCGATGTCCGCATCCGGACCGAAGTGATCCTCGAGCCTGCGGAAGAAGCCGAGCGTGAACTGCGACAGGCGGATGTTCTCGGCCAGCGAGAACTGCTGCCGGATCGAGGCGGCCGAGAGCGTCGTCGAGGAATGGGCGAAGGTCGGATCGCGCTCGATCACGGCGATGGAGCCGGCAAAGCCTTCCTCGCGCAGGAACCAGGCGACCGAAGCGCCGACGATCGCGCCGCCGATGATGACGATGTCCGTGGCCGGCATATGCCTTTCCTTCCGCATTCTTGTGCGGTGCGGAAGGAACCAGCTTCGCCGCCCCGCCGCAAGGGGCACGGGCGTGCGGCGTGGCGCTTGCGTCGGGAAATCGGTTGCGCCAGAAAGGGCGCATGCAGATGAGACCCTCCCGCCCGCGCCGCTCGGCGCTCTACGTTCCCGCCGCCAACGAGAAGGCGCTGGCCAAGATCGGCTCGCTTTCCTGCGACTGCGTCATCGTCGATCTCGAGGATGCCGTCGCCCCGGCGCAGAAGGCCGAGGCACGCGAGCGCATGGCGGCGTTCTTCGCCGGCCGCGAGCGCGACGGGAAGGAGATGGTGATCCGCATCAACGCGCTCGCCAGCGAATGGGGCGCGGGCGACCTCGCGGCGGCGAAGGCCTGCCGGCCCGACGCCATCCTCGTCCCGAAGGTGGAGACGGCGCGCGACCTGCTCGACGTCAACGACGCGCTCGACGAGACCGACACGCGCCCGTCGCTGGCCTTGTGGGCGATGGTCGAGACGCCGCGGGCGCTGCTCAACATCGGCGCCATCGCCGCGCTCGGGCGCGACCGCGGCGCGCGGCTCGCCTGCCTCGTCGCCGGCACCAACGATCTGGTCAAGGACACCGGCATCCGGCCCGGCCCCGGCCGCCAGCTCCTCGTGCCGTGGCTGATGCAGCTGGTGCTCGCCGCCCGCGCCGGCGGCCTCGACGCGCTCGACGGCGTCGCCAACGATTTCTCCGACCTCGACGCCTTCGCGGCCGAATGCGCGCAGGGGCGCGACATGGGCTTCGACGGCAAGACGCTGATCCATCCGGCGCAGATCGCGCCCGCCAACGCCGCCTTCTCGCCGTCGCAGGAGGAGATCGACGCCGCGCTCGCCGTCCGCGCCGCCTTCGCGCTGCCGGAGAACGCGACCAGGGGCGTGATCTCGCTCGGCGGCCGCATGGTCGAGCGGCTGCATCTCGAACAGGCCGAGCGGCTGCTCGGCAAGGCCGGACTCCAGGGAGCCGGTCTCTGAAAGGACGTCACGCGATGAAACTCTACCGTTTCCTCACCGGGCCCGACGATTCCAGCTTCTGCCACAAGGTGACGGCGGCGCTGAACAAGGGCTGGGAGCTGCACGGCTCGCCGACCTACGCCTTCGACGCCGCAAGCGGCACCATGCGCTGCGGCCAGGCCGTGGTGAAGGCGGTCGAGGGCAAGGAATACGAGCCGGAGATGAAGCTCGGCGAGCAGTGACGGAGAGGCGCGGGGAAGCGGATGTCTATTCCGCGCTCGCCTCGATGCGCTCCATGTCGTCGTCGGACAGGCCGAAATGGTGGCCGATCTCGTGGATCAGCACGTGGGTGATGATGTCGCCCAGCGTCTCCTCGTTCTCGGCCCAGTAGTCGAGGATGGCGCGGCGGTAGAGGGTGACGCGGTTCGGCCCCTCGCCGGTCGAGGGGTTCCAGCGCTCGGCGATGCCGCGGCCCTCGAACAGGCCGAGCAGGTCGAACGGGGTCTCCAGCGCCAGATCGTCCATGATCTCGTCGGTCGGGAACTCCGTCACCTGGATGACGATCTCGCCGGTCAGCCGGCGGAACTCCTCCGGCAGGTGCGCATAGGCCTCGAGCGCCATCAGCTCGAACTCCTGCAGCGAGGGGGAGAGCTGGTCGTTCCAGTCGCGGGTCTGGTAGATGCGGGCCATGTGTCGTCCTTTGGCCGCCATATAGACCGTTGCGCGGCCGGTTTCGACCCCCGTCGCCGCGCATGGTGAAAGCCGCGGGCGTTTTGCGCCGCGGGTCGCCAGAGCCATTCAGGAAAAGTGCGAAGCGGTTTTCCGCCCGGAACTGCGGAAAATGACGATCTAGCCCGAAAGCTCGCCCTCCTCGAGCGGCCGCGCCTCCGAGGGCAGCATGATCGGCACGCCGTCGCGCACCGGATAGGCGAGCTTCGCCGCGCGCGAGATCAGCTCGCCGGTCGACGGGTTCCAGGAAAGCGGCATCTTGGTCAGCGGGCAGGCGAGCATTTCGAGCAGCCGCGGGTCCACCGCCTGCCGCGCGGCCTGCCGGCCGGCCGCGCCTTTTCCGCCTGCTGCGTCGCCGTCGCTCATTGCAGGCTCGATCCGAAATCGTCGTCCTCGCGCGCCAGCGCGATCTCGGTCATGGCGATCAGCGTCTCGGCGCGGGTCTTCAGGTCCGGCGCCTCGAGCAGGGCCTGCTTCTCGGCCGGGCCGTAGGGCGCCATCATCGAGAGCGCGTTGACCAGCGTCGCGTTCTCGGCGCGGCTGACGCTGTCCCAGTCGGCGTCGAGGTCGTTGGCCTTGAGATAGGCGCGGAACGCCCTCAGCAGCGCGGCGCGGTCAACCTCGGCCGCGCCCGCTTCCGGATCGAGATCGGCGAGGAAGGCGGCGATGCGGCACTGGCGGTAGGGCGTGCGGACGGCGAGCTCCTCGGTGACGCGGAAGCGGCACACGCCCTGGAGCGAGATCAGGTAGCGGCCGTCGCCGGTCTCGGCGAAGGAGGTGAGGCGGCCGAGGCAGCCGACCTCGCACAGCTCCGGCTCGCCGTCGGATCGCAGCGCGCCGTCGAGGCGCGGCTGGATCATGGCGATCAGCCGGTCGTGGGCCAGCGCCCGGTCGACCATCTCCAGATAGCGCGGCTCGAAGATGTTGAGCGGCATGCGGCCGCCCGGCAGCAGCAGCGCCGCGGTCAGCGGGAACACCGGCACGATGTCGGGCAGGTCGTCCGCCGTCCGGTATCGCGCGTTGCCCACCTGCATCTCGACCTCCCGGTTGCCGCCCGCTCCCTGAAAATACGCGCCTACGAAAACAGAAGCGACGACAGCTTGCGCCTTGCCGCAAGCGTCGCCTCGTCCGTCATGCCCCATGCCTCGAAGAATTTCAGCAGCTGCAGCCGCGCGCCGTCGTCCTGCCAGGTCCGGTCGGCCTTCATGATGGCGAGCAGGTTGTCGGCGGCCTTGTCGCGCTCGCCGAGCGCGTTCTGGATCAGCGCCAGGTCGAAGCGGGCCTGATGGTCCTTGGGGTCGGCGGCGAGCCGGCGCTCGAGCTCGGCCGGATCGCCGAGCGAGGCGACCTGCTCGGCAAGGGCGAGCCGGGCGTTGATGCCGGCGAACTGCTGCGCGTCGCACTTGTCCTCGGGCGCGCGCGCCAGCACCTCGCGGGCGGCCTCGGCGTCGCCGGCGTCGAGCAGCGTCTCCGCCAGCCCGGCGATGGCGTCGAGATTGTCGGGCTGGTCGCCGAGCACGGCGGCATAGACCTGTGCCGCGCCCTGAAGGTCGCCCTCGCCGCGCAGATCGGCCGCGGCCGTCAGCGCCTCGGCGATTGCCTCTTCCGCGCCGCCCGGGCCGGACACCTTGTCGATGAACTCGCGAATCCGGCTTTCGGGGATCGCACCCATGAAGCCGTCGACGGGCTGGCCGTCGACGAAGGCGATGACCGCCGGGATCGACTGGATGCCGAGCTGGCCGGCGATGGCCGGGCGGTCGTCGATGTTCATCTTGACCAGCCTGACGCGGCCGCCGGCCTCCCGGACCGCCTTTTCGAGCGCGGGCGCGAGCTGTTTGCACGGCCCGCACCACGGCGCCCAGAAATCGACCAGCACCGGCTGGCGCCGCGATTCCTGGATCACGTCGGCGGCGAAGGCCGCTGTGGTCGTGTCCTTGACGAGGCCGCCCGCATCCGCCCCGTTCGCCGGGGCGGATGCCCCGTCGCTTCCGTACTGGACAGAGTAGCTGCCGCCGAAAGGATTGTCCTGCGCGCTCATCGCCGTCTCCTGCTGCGCCGAAACCGTTCCGCCGCTTTTAGCAGAGGCGGGCGGCAGGTCGAGTGGGTGAGCGTGAAATGTGGCTTCCGGCCGCCGGTTTCAAGTCCGCCGACGTGGAGCTCGGCGGTGACGCGGTTGCGGCCGCCGTTCTTGGCGCGGTAGAGCGCGTCGTCGGCGCGGTTGAGCACGTGCTCGAAGCCCTCGTCGCCGTCGCCGGCCAGCGCGACGCCGGCGCTCGCCGTCGCCGCGACGCGGCCCCTGTCGGTCTCGACGTGGCTTTCCGCGAACAGGGCGCGGATGCGCTCGGCGGTGCTGGTGGCGATCGGCAGCGAGGCGCCGCGCAGCACCAGCACGAACTCCTCGCCGCCGGTGCGGGCGGCAAGGTCGCCTTCGCGCGTGTTGAGGCGCAGCGCGTCGGCGAAGCGGCGCAGCACCTCGTCGCCGGCCGCGTGGCCGTAGCGGTCGTTGATCGACTTGAAGCGGTCGAGGTCGAAGGCGATGACCGCGTGGCCCGGCGCGAACGCGCCGCGCCCCAGCCGCTCGAACAGGGCGCGGCGGTTGAGCAGGCCTGTCAGCATGTCGGTCTCGGCGTCCTCGCGGTGCTTGCGCGCGGCGCGGGCATGGTTGAGCCCGAAGGACAGCGCGCCGATGCCGGTGATGCCGGCGATGCACATGATGGCGTTGAACTGCTCGGCCCAGTTGTCGGGGCGCATGTGCAGCACCCAGCGCTTCTCGTGCAGCAGGATGGTGCCGCAGGCGAAGAAGGACAGGGCCGCGAGATTGTAGAGGATCGTCATGAGCGCGATGCAGGTCGGCGCCTCCGCCCTCGCGCTCCAGTAGTGCGCGGCCGTCGCGACCAGCAGCGCGCCGACGACGAAATTGTAGACGATGATGCCGAGGCCGTCATAGCCGAGCACGATGGGGATCGTCACCGGCACGGCGAGCGCGGCGAAGAGCGCGACATGCAGGCCGGTCGTCGGCCGCCGGGTGAACAGCCTTGCTGCGACGAGGACGGCGTAGAAGCCGATCAGCTCCATGGTGAAGGCGGTGGCCACCACGTCCATGCGGTCGGGCGGCATGACGGAATAGAGGATGACGCCGCCGCCGAGCAGGAGCAGGCCGATGGTCCAGCCGACGAGGAACCGCTCCGCGCGGTTGTGAATCCATACGCTGAGCATGGTCAGCGCGAGCGCGGCGGCACAGATGCCGGCGGCAACGAAGAGTGATGCCTGATCGACCAATGTTGTCCCTCGCTCCCCAGCCGAGTGCGCCGTGCCTAGCACGAATGCGCCGCGCCGGGGGGAATAGCTCGTCGCGTGGTGAAGGAAGTCTTGCCCGGGGAAGGGCGACGAAAGCGGCATTTTTCGCGCCTCTTTCGCCGCTGCCGCCGGGGGAGGGGCGCGTGGGGAGCAGGTCGGCGGACGGAGGGAAGGCGTTGCCGGTCCGGGCGGGTCGCCTGCCGTTCCCTTCGCCTCGGGGGAGAGAGGACGAAGCGGCGAATCTTCCCCAGAGTCACCTCGGCGGCGCTGCCGGCCTTCTGCCGCCGGCCTTACGCAACGTCCGATTCGGAAACGAAACGATATCGGCCGATTCAGGCGGATTCGAATTAACTTTTCTGCTTTCGGCGGCCTTTCATTAGCGGGTTGTTAATTTAGTCACAGGAAGAGTGGGATGCCATTCCCGCCTGGGGGGTGTGGACGCCGGGTCGCCTGCCGCCCCGGGCCAGCAGCACGAGACTTGGGGGTCTACAGTGTCGTTCAGCAATCTCAGCATCTCGCGCAAGCTCGGACTTGCGTTCGCCGCCGTGGTGGCGACTATCGTCGCCATGAGCGCGGTCATCTTCTGGAACATCATGAGGCTCGAAGAGGCGACCCAGGCGGAGGCCGGCGCCAACCGGGCGGTGGACATCATCAGCCGGGCCGAGTTCCGGCTGGCGCGGCAGGAGAACAGCTATCGCGGCTTCCTGCTCACCAACAACGAATACTATCTCGAGCGCCTGAAGAGCCATCGCGCCGCCTTCGACGGCTATCTCGCCGAGCTGCGCGCGTCGCAGGCCGGTCACGAGAACGAGGCGGCCATCGTCGCCGGCATCGAGGACCTGACGGCGAAGATGAACGCCTGGCAGCGCGAGATCGTCGAGGAGGGCACCCGCCTCGCCGCCGATCCGATCAACCGCTTCAAGGCGGTGGAGATGGTCGGGCAGAACGGCAAGGCCGACAAGCTGATGGAGCCGGTGGAGGACGCCCTCACCGCGATGGAGGAGAACGAGCGCGCCGAGGCCGCGGCGGCGGCGGCGCTGCGCGAGGCGGCGACGAGCATGACCGAGACGGCGCTCTATGTCGGCGTCGGCCTCGCGGTCCTGTTCTCCGGCATTCTCGGCTACCTGCTGTCGCGGATGATCGCGACGCCCGTGAACGCATTGACGGGCGTTATGGGCCGTCTTGCTTCGGGTGACAACGGCGTTGAGGTTCCCGCGGTGGAGCGTGGCGACGAGATCGGCGAGATGGCGCGGGCTGTGCTGGTGTTCAAGGAAGCGGCGATCGAGAAGCTGCGGCTTGAGGCCGAGACGAGCGAGGCGCGGGCGGCGGCCGAGGGCGAGCGCGCGCGCAACGAGGAGCAGAAGGCGCGCGAGGCGGCCGAGGACCACGCCGTGGTCTCGGCTCTGGCGGCGGGCCTGTCGGCGCTGGCGGCGGGCGACCTGACCTACCGCATCACCGAGCCGTTCGCGGCCAAGGCGCAGCAGCTCAAGGACGACTTCAACCGCACGGCCGGGCAGCTGCAGGAGACCATGGTGACGATCGCCGAGGCGATCGTCGGCATGCGCAACGGCACCGGCGAGATCAGCCAGGCGGCGGACGACCTGTCGCGGCGCACCGAGCAGCAGGCGGCGAGCCTGGAGGAGACGGCGGCGGCGCTCGACCAGATCACGGCCACGGTGAAGAAGACGGCCGAGGGCGCGCACCAGGCCTCGCAGGTGACGGGCCAGGCGCGGGTCGGCGCGGAGAAGTCGGGCGAGGTGGTTCGCCAGGCGGTGGCGGCGATGGCGCAGATCGAGAAGTCGTCGCAGCAGATCGGGCAGATCATCGGGGTGATCGACGAGATCGCGTTCCAGACCAACCTTCTGGCGCTCAACGCCGGCGTCGAGGCGGCGCGGGCCGGCGAGGCGGGCAAGGGCTTCGCGGTGGTGGCGTCGGAGGTTCGGGCGCTGGCGCAGCGGTCTGCGGAGGCGGCGAAGGAGATCAAGGAGCTGATCTCGACGTCGACGCAGCAGGTGGAGCAGGGCGTGGACCTCGTCGGGCAGACGGGCGAGGCGCTGGAGAAGATCGTGGTCCAGGTCGGCGAGATCACCGGTCTGGTGACGGAGATCGCGGCGTC
>JALHFU010000300.1:0-2397 GCA_022838525.1 Hyphomicrobiales bacterium
CTGGCAGGCGATCACTTCCGGGAGCCGGCGCCCGTGACGCTCTCCTGCATCGCCTTGAACGCCTTGGCGGATTCCTGCGAATACTCGCTCATCAGGCTCTGGAAATACGCCGCCTGATGCTTCCAGACATCGACCGGGGTTTCGCAGCCGGCGAGCGCCTGAAGGAAATCCGCCTGGGCGCGGAGCCTGCCCGCGGCGAAGCTCAGCGCCTCCCGGCAGGATTGCGCCGGCGTTTCGGCCCACGCCTTCAGCGTGTCCGGGTCGATCGGGTTCGGAAAAGAGGCTGGCGACGCGCCCGTCGTGCTCCTCGTCGTATCGGCCTTGTCAGTCGACATGATCGTGTCCCTTTCGGCTGATGAAACAACCAAACTAGCGCGGGAGCCCGCGGCGATCTTTGATTAAAATCAACGAATGTTGACGGAAGGCGGACCGCAAGTGCGCGCCCGCATGCCGGCCGTACATGGATCACCGCACACGGATCACCGTCCGGTCGCCGCGCCGATGACGTTGCCGGCGGCGCGGCCCACCCGGTCGATCTGCTGGCCGTAGCCGCGCCGCGTGTTCGGGTCGAAGACGGCGATCGGCGTGCTGACGACGACGCTTGCAGTCCCGCCGACGGTCTGCGCCGCGCCCATCGCCACGGCGCCGATGCGGTCGCCGAGCCCGATGTCGGAATCGGTGACGGTCTGCCCCGCGATGAGGCGCTGCCCGATCAGTTGCACGACCTCCGGGCTCTCGGCGAACTTGCCGTGGTTGAGGGAATCGCCGCTCCTCAGCGCCGTCAGGTCGATGACGGTGATGCCGCTCATCTCCAGCCCGGACCGGTAGGGCTCGACCGTCGGGTCGATATGCCCCAGCCGGTCGATGTTGCCGGAGATGCGGCGCGACAGGCTGAGCGCCCGGTCGTCGCGCGACACGAACAGGGTGATGTTCGGCCGCCCGTCGCCCATGGCGAGCCATTGCTGGCCGAACACGTCGACGTCGAGATCGGGAGACGCCAGGATGACGTTCCTGATCCCGGGCGCGATGCGGCCGTCGCGAATGGCCATCTGCCGCAGGGCCTCGACGGTCAGCCAGGAACCCATGGAGTGGGCCATGACCGTGATCTCGCCGACGTCGGGATGGGAGGCCGCGTGGCGCAGTATCTCCTCCAGGGCGTCGCGCGAGAAGTTGGCGCTCTCCTTGTCGTAGTTGTAGTCGAACACGTTGGCCCGCGACGGCCAGGTGAAGATGATCGGCGCGACGTCCGCCCCGGAATCGTGGACGATCTGGGCGAAGCGATAGACGGCGTCCTCGAACCTGCTGTTGTAGCCGTGGACGAACACCATGACGCGGCGGTTGCGCGGGAGATGCGTCTTGAGCCAGGCGGCGGCCTCCCTTTCGGTCGCCATGGGGTTCACGGCCACCGTGGAGAACTCGCGGGAGGGATCGGCCGGCAGGCGCCGCGGCCATTGCACCTGCCCGATCCGGCGGTTTTCGTCCGGCGGAATGGAGACGGCGATTCCCGTCATCGAGAGCTGGTAGGCCCGCTCCCCGGAGAACAGGACGCGGGGATCGGGCGAGGGTTTTCGCGTGGTCGCCACCAGGACGTCGACCTGCGTCGCGCCGGGCGCCGTGTGCCCGGTCGGAAGAAGCACGCCCTCGGGGCGGGCGGCGCAGCCCGAAATCACGAGGCAGCAGGCAAGGACCCCGCACCGCCTCAAAACCCCGGAGATGCGCACCATCGCCTGCCCTCGATGCCATGAATGAAGATGGGGACGGGTCGGTCGGGAAGAGCGCGGCTTCGCCCTCGTTCCCGACCTCGCCCGCCGAAGCCCCGCCCGCCGCGACCGCAGCTTATGAAACGATACAGTTCCGTTTACATTATACGGCACGCAAGCTCAACCGCTTGCGGTCATCGCCTGTCCGCGCACCGGGCCGAGTAGATCTGCGAGATCATGCTGAAGCAGGCCGAGGATATCTCGAACAGGAACGCGATGAACGAGGCCAGCAGCGAGGCGACCGCCGCGCCGAAGAACCAGAAGAGCGCCGGCTCGCTCAACTCCCGGCCGATCGCGCCGCCGAGAAGGGCGAGAATGGACAGGCAGGTGCAGAACCCGGAAAACGTCGCCAGGATCACCGCGATCTCGAGGGCGAGCGTGCGCCGCCGCAGATATCGCAGCTGGTGCGGGTCCTGCGGCAGCTCATGGCCGGACCGGGCCGGGTCGAGACGCTCGCTCGCCACCTCGTTGACCCTGTCGGCCAGCCTTGCCAGACGCCCGGTGTAGACGCTCAGGAACGCCGCTGTGCCGGCAAGCAGGAAGACGGGCGCAAGCGCCGTTTGAATGACACCGACCACATCGGAAAGCATGTCTGGATTTCATCCTCGTTGATTGGGCACCCGCGGCGACGGGACGG
>JALHFU010000301.1:0-2390 GCA_022838525.1 Hyphomicrobiales bacterium
CTGCACCTATTGCCACCCGCAGGTGGCGTCGGTCGGCCTGACCGAGGCGAAGGCCAAGGAGGCGGGCCGCGACATCCGCGTCGGCCGCTTCCCCTTCGTCGCCAACGGCAAGGCCGTGGCGCTCGGCGACGACCAGGGGCTGGTCAAGACGATCTTCGACCGGAAGACCGGCCAGCTTCTCGGCGCGCATCTCGTCGGACCGGAAGTGACGGAACTGATCCAGGGCTTCGTCGTGGCGATGAACCTCGAGACGACCGAGGAAGAGCTGTTCCACACCATCTTCCCGCATCCGACCCTTTCGGAGACGATGAAGGAAAGCGCGCTCGACGCCTTCGGCCGGGCCCTGAACATGTAAGGGGGCGCGGCGGTTTCCTTTCCGTCCGCCAAGGCCTATATCAGCCTCACGCCAAGGAAGTCTCTCGATGGTCACGGTTCTCAACCTCGTCGACAAGCCCCGGCCGCGCCATCCCGAGAAGGCCCACAAGCCCGATCAGGAGGTGCTGCGCAAGCCGGACTGGATCCGCGTCCGCGCGCCCGTCTCCAAGGGCTATTCCGAGACGCGCGAGATCGTGAAGTCGAACAAGCTCGTCACGGTCTGCGAGGAGGCGGGCTGCCCCAACATCGGCGAGTGCTGGGACAAGAAGCACGCCACCTTCATGATCATGGGCGAGATCTGCACCCGCGCCTGCGCCTTCTGCAACGTCGCCACCGGCATCCCGACCGCGCTCGATCCGAACGAGCCGGAGAACGTCGCCAAGGCCGTCGTCCAGATGGGCCTGACGCATGTAGTCGTCACCTCGGTCGACCGCGACGATCTCGCCGACGGCGGCGCGCAGCATTTCGCCGACACCATCCACGCCATCCGCCGCGCCTCGCCCTCGACCACCATCGAGATCCTGACGCCCGATTTCCTGCGCAAGGATGGCGCGAACGCGCTGGAAATCGTGGTCGCGGCGAAGCCCGACGTCTTCAACCACAATCTGGAGACCGTGCCGTCGAACTACCTGACGGTGCGGCCGGGCGCGCGCTACTTCCACTCCGTCCGCCTGCTGCAGCGGGTGAAGGAGCTCGATCCGACGATCTTCACCAAGTCGGGCATCATGGTCGGGCTGGGCGAGGAGCGCAACGAGGTGCTCCAGCTGATGGACGACCTGCGCTCTGCCGACGTCGACTTCATCACCATCGGCCAGTATCTGGCGCCGTCGCGCAAGCACCATCCGGTCAAGAAGTTCGTCACGCCGGACGAGTTCAAGTCCTACGAGAAGCTGGCCTACGTGAAGGGCTTCCTGATGGTGTCGTCGAGCCCGCTGACGCGCTCGTCGCACCATGCCGGCGAGGACTTCGCCCGGCTGCGCGCCGCCCGCGCCGCGAAGCTCGCGGCCGGGGCGTGATCGCTGCCGCCGACGCCGCGCCGCTTCTGAAGCGGGCGCGGCGCATCCTCGTCATCGGCTGCTCGGGCTCGGGCAAGTCCACGCTGTCGCGCGCGCTCGCCGGCCGGCTCGGCCTGCCTTACATCTCCATGGACCGCGAGTTCTTCTGGCTGCCGGGCTGGACCCTGCGCGAGCGCGGCGAAATCCGCCGGCTGATCGCGGAAGCGGTCGCCGGCGAGCGCTGGGTGATGGACGGGACCAGCCCCGGCACGCTCGACCTGCGCCTGCCGCGCGCCGATTGCGTCATCTGGCTGCGCATGCCGCGGCTCTTGTGCATCGCCCGCGTGCTCAGGCGGCGCATCCGCCATTCCGGCGAGAGCCGCCCCGAAATGGCGCCCGGCTGCCCGGAGAAGATCGACCGCGAGTTCCTGAGCTACATCTGGAACTTCGAACGCACGGAAACGCCGGAGATCGGCGCGGCGCTGGCGGAACACGGCCCGGACATGCCCGTGCTGACGCTGCGTTCGCCGTCCGAGGTCCGCAGCCTTCTTGCCCGGCTGGAACGGCCGTTGTAGCGCTTCGCCTCATGCCGCAATACGAGACCGTCCGAGTCGTTCGCCATCCGCCGGAAAAGATGTTCGCGCTGGTCGCGGATGTCGAACGCTATCCCGAGTTCCTGCCGATGTGCGAGGCGCTGACGGTGCGCTCGCGGCGCGAGCGCGACGGCGTGACGCTGCTCGTCGCCGACATGACCGTGGGCTACAAGGCGATCCGCGAGACATTCACCAGCCAGGTGGTGCTGAAGCCGGCCGAGAACGTCATCGATGTGAAATATGTCGACGGGCCGTTCAAGTACCTGTCGAACCGCTGGGCGTTCATGCCGTCGGCGGCCGGCGGCTGTGAGATCCACTTCTTCATCGACTACGAGTTCAAGAGCCGCATCCTCGGCGCGCTGATGGGCGCGATGTTCGACCGCGCCTTCCGCCTGTTCGCCGAATCTTTCGAGAAGCGGGCCGACGC
>JALHFU010000091.1:0-12275 GCA_022838525.1 Hyphomicrobiales bacterium
CTACTGCGTGCAGTTCTCCGGCATGTCGAACAGGTCGAGATCGACCAGCGTGCCGGTCATGGTGAAGTCGCCGTAATCCATGACGAGATCGCGGGTGACGCCGTTCTCGTAGAGCTTGAAGCTGATGCGGTAGTCCGGCAGCTCCTCGCCGTCGGCGCCGGCCTCGGAAAGGTCGAAATAGGCCATGTCGACCGGCCGGAACGGTGTCCTGGCCAGCGCGGCCATCGCCTTCAGCTCAGGGTCGTTGGGCTTCGCGCTCGCCTCCTTGCCGATGACGACGGTGGTGGTCATCACCTTGTCGGCGTTCTCGGAGCCGTCGAACAGCGTCGTCTCGTAGAAGGTCTCGCCCTTCCTCGCCCGGTCGATCAGGTCCTTCAGGTGATGGGTGGGAAACTGCGTCGTCTCCAGCCGCAGCTCCTTCGCCTCCGGCTTGTCGATCGAAACGACGGTCTCGTCCTCGCCGGCACGCGCCATGCCCTTCAATTCGCCGTTCAGCTCCTCGTCGACGAAGGAGCGGGTCACGAAGCTGAAGCTCTTGCCCTCGCCGTCCTCGTAGGTGGTGGTCTGCTGGTCGGTGAGGCGCGAGACGTCGTCGGTGTCGATGCGGGTCACGAAGCGGAAAGTCACGGTGTAGCCGTCGCAGGCCGAGCCCGCGAACTCGTAGACCATGCGGCCGGAAAGGCCGGTGATGCCGGAACGGTCCGAGGCCCTGTCGAGCGCGAGGTCATAGACGGCGCGGTGCGGCGCGAGCGTTCCCGCCCCGGCCTCGGCGGACGTCGCCGCATAGGGCGAGGCGAACGCGGCGACAAACAAAAAACTGGCAGGCAGCGCAAGGCGCATCGGCATCGGTCTCCGTGCGGCGGGGCCGCAATCTCTATTCACCACAGGGAGCATTCGTGGCAGAAGCGTGGCATCCGCGCATTCCGTTTCCCCCGCGCACAAGCATAAGGAATAGATCATGGGCGATACAATCCAAAAACGCCTCGCCGCGCTCGGCGTCACGCTTCCGGCCGCAGCGGCCCCGGCCGCCAACTACGTTCCCTTCGTGCAGGCCGGCAAGATCCTCTTCGTCTCGGGCCAGCTTCCCTTCTCGGACGGCAAGCTGGCGGCGACCGGCCTGCTCGGCCGCGACCTCGACACGACCGCCGGCAAGGAGATGGCGAGGCACTGCGCCATCAACATCCTTGCCCATCTCCAGGCCGCGACCGGCGACCTCGAAAGGATCACCCGGCTGGTGAAGATCGGCATCTTCGTCGCCTCGACGCCCGATTTCACCGAGCAGCATCTGGTGGGGAACGGCGCGTCCGACTTCCTGGCGGAGGTGCTGGGCGAGCGCGGCAAGCATGCGCGTGCGGCCGTGGGCGTCGCCGTGCTGCCGCTCAACGCGCCGGTCGAGATCGAAGCCATCGTCGAGATCGACTAGGCCATGACCGACATTTCGTGGCTCACCCGCAGGCCGATCGCCCATCGCGGCTATCACGACCTGAACCGCAGCCGCTGGGAAAACACGCTGTCGGCCTTCGACGCGGCCATCGAGCGCGACTACGCCATCGAGTGCGACGTGCATCTTTCCGCCGACGGGGTGCCGGTCGTGTTCCACGATTCGGTGCTCAACCGGCTCGCCGGACGCGACGGCTTCGTCCACGAGATGACCGCGGCCGAGCTGAACCAGGTCAAGGTCGGCGGCACGGATGACCACATCCCGACGCTCGCCGAGATGCTGGCCAGGGTGCGCGGCCGGGTGCCGCTCGTCATCGAGCTGAAGGGCGTGGAGGGCAAGGACACGGGGCTGGTCGCCGCCGTGGCGCAGACGCTCGAAGGCTATCGGGGCGAGGCCGCGATCATGTCGTTCGACCACTGGCTGGTACGGCGCTTCGCCGACGACGCGCCCGGCATTCCCGCCGGGCTGACGGCGGAGAAGCGCACCATCCCCGCGCTCGAGGCGCATTTCTCGATGCTGGCGCACCCGATCTCCTTTGTCTCGTTCGGCGTCTCCGACCTGCCGAACCCGTTCGTGTCGTTCGTGCGCGAGAAGCTGGCGATGCCGGTCATCACCTGGACGGTGCGCAACGAGGAGGCCAGGGCGACGACGTTCGCCCATGCCGACCAGATGACGTTCGAAGGCTTCGAGGCCTGAGCGGCTTGCGCGGCGCCCGCGACGACATATCTGGAGAGCCATGAGCGAAAGGCGCCATGACGGGACGGGAGCGGGCGAAGACGGCTTCGTCCTGCACGCCGTTCAGGGCATGGCGTCCTTCTCGCGCGAGGAGTGGGACACGCTCGGCGGGGCCTGCCGGTCCGATTCGAATGCCTCGCCTTTCGATTCCGGAACGGCATATAACCCCTTCATTTCGTACGATTTTCTTTCCATCCTCGAGGAAAGCGGCTGCGTCGCGGCGCGCACGGGCTGGCAACCGGTACATCTTCGCCTCGAAGATACGGACGGCGCGCTTCTCGGGGCCGTTCCCTGCTACCTCAAGAGCCACAGCCAGGGCGAATACGTCTTCGATCACGGCTGGGCCGACGCCTTCGAGCGCGCGGGCGGGCGCTACTATCCCAAGCTGCAGGTGTCCGTGCCCTTCACGCCGGCGACCGGCCCCCGCCTGCTCGTGCGGCAGGGCGCGGACGGCTGCGCCGTCCGCGCCGCGCTGGCGCAGGGGCTGAAGGCGCTGGCCGGCCAGCTCGAGGCCTCGTCCGTCCATGTCACCTTCGCCGAGGCGCCGGACATCGCCGCGCTCGAGGAGGCGGGCTTCCTTCACCGCACCGACACGCAGTTCCATTTCCTCAACGAGGGCTACGGCAGCTACGACGACTTCCTCGCCACGCTCGCCTCGCGCAAGCGCAAGGCGCTGAAGCGGGAGCGGCGCGAGGCGGTTGCGGCGGGAATCGAGATCGACCGGCTCACCGGCCGCGACCTGACCGAAGCGGCGTGGGACGATTTCTTCGCCTTCTATATGGATACGGGCAGCCGCAAATGGGGCCGCCCCTATCTCAACCGCCGGTTCTTCTCACTCGTCGGCGAGCGCATGGCCGACGACGTGCTGCTGGTGATGGCGCGGCGCGGCGGCCGCTACATCGCAGGCGCGATCAACTTCATCGGCGCCGACACGCTCTACGGCCGCAACTGGGGCTGCATCGAGGATCACCCCTTCCTGCATTTCGAGGTCTGCTACCATCAGGCCATCGACTTCGCGATCGAGCGCGGGCTGAAGACGGTCGAGGCAGGCGCGCAGGGCGAGCACAAGCTGGCGCGCGGCTATCGCCCCGTCATCACCCATTCCGGCCACTACATCGCCCATCCCGGCCTGCGCCGCGCCGTCGCCGACTATCTGGTGCGCGAGCGGCGCGAGGTGGAGGCAGTAGGGCAGTATCTGGAGGAGCACGCGCCGTTCAGGAAGGAAGGGAGTAGGGAATAGCGAGTAGTGAGTAGGAAACAGGCAACGGCGTAGACCTTCCCGTTCCTATTCGCTACTCACTACTCGCTATTCCCTACTCACTCGGAGTTCCCATGACTTCGCCCGCCTACGACACCGACAACGTCTTCGCCAAAATCCTTCGCGGCGAGCTTCCGGCGCACAAGCTCTACGAGGACGACGACACCTTCGCCTTCATGGACATCATGCCGCGCGGCGACGGGCACTGCCTCGTCATCCCGAAGAAGCCGTCCCGCAACATCCTCGACGTCGATGCGCAGAGCCTCGCGGCGGTCATCGCGACGACGCAGAAGCTGGCGCGGGCCGTGGTCGCGGCGTTCTCGGCCGACGGCGTCACCGTGCAGCAGTTCAACGAGCAGGCCGGCGGGCAGGTCGTGTTCCACCTGCATTTCCACGTCATCCCGCGCTTCGAGGGCATCGCCCTCAAGCCGCATTCGGGCCAGATGGAGGACCCGGCGGTGCTCACCGCCAACGCGCAGAAGATCAGGGACGCCCTCGCCGCGTCCTGACCGGCCCCCTACCCCGAGAAGCCGATATAGGAGAGGCTGGCGAGCAGCACGGCCTCTCCGACGAGGATGCCGATCAAGACGCTCCTGCGCACGAGGAGATAGGCGACGAAGCCCGCCGCGACCGAGATCAGCCGCAGCTCGAGCGGCGCGGCGGCGAGCGCGCCCGACGGGAAGACGACGAGGTTGCCGATGACGGCGGCGACCAGCGCCGTCGCCAGCGCCCTGACGGCGACGAGCGCCTCGGAATCCTCGGCGATCCGCCCGCCGAAATAGACGCCGAGGAAGCGGAAGACGTCCGTCGCCAGCCATCCCGCCGCGAGGATGAAGAGATAGGGCCACCACCAGGTGTCGAAGGCGGAGAAGGTCACGCCTCGCTCTCCCCTTCGTCCGGCCCGGGCCTGCCGACCCGGTAGGCGAGATAGGCCGCCGTGCCGCCGATCACGCCCGCGGCCAGAAGGTCGAATCCCGGAAGATAGACATGGAAGACCGGCCCGAGGACGAGGCCGAACGCCATGGCGTAGTGGCTGGCCGACTCGCGGGCCGACCCCCACAGCGAGGTCAGGAAGTAGAGCGGCGTCAGCATCAGCAGCGCCGCCGACAGCGCCGGCGGCAGGCCGGCGGCCAGCGAATAGACCACCGCCACGACGACCATGTTGGCGATGACCAGCGCGCTGCCCAGCCCGCAATACCAGGCTGTGCGCATCGGGCGCGGCACGGCGCGCAGATGCTCCATCGCCAGCACCCACGAGGTGACGGCGACGAAGTGCGACAGGAGATAGAGCACCAGCGGGCGGGTCCTCTCGGTCCTGAGCTCGGGCACCAGCGACACCACCATCGGCGTCAGCCGCACTGAGGACAGGGCGACGGCGAAGGCGGCGGCCGGCAGGCTCGCCCCGGTCATGATCGCGCCGAGAAGCACGACCTTGGCCGGCAGGGCCCAGACCATGCCGGTCATGAACACCGCCTGCTCGAGCGAGATGCCCGCCTCGCGCGCCAGCCCGGCAAAGCCGACGAAGGCGCTCATCAGGATCAGCAGCGGCACGGAAAAGGAGGTCCGCACGCCGCGCAGGAACCAGCGGCGGTAGTCGGGAAAGGTCGGGGCGGGACTGGAAGCGAGGTTGGCCATTTGCCTGCGCATAGCACGGCGCTCGCGCCGGCGCGACCGTCCTTGTGGGCAAGCCAGCCGCAAGCCTGCCGGCCTAGGATGGCCGAGAGCGACAGGGAGACCATCATCTCGTGCAGATCAACGGCTTTCAGGCGGTGGCGGCGGCAGGGCGTGCCGGCGAGGCAAGAGCGAAAGGCGACCTCGCGGCAAGGCGGGACCAGCCTGTCGACGCGCTCCGCAGCACGACCGACGACAAGGCGCTGGCCAAGGCGCGGCTGGAGCGCGCCAGGCAGTTTCTCGACATGCTGAAACGCTGGGGCTTTCCGCCGGACGTCATCGCCCAGCAGGCGGCCAAGCTCGGAGTCGAGACGAGAGCGGCCTTGCAGCAATACGTGTCGGCGGCAGGCAATGCGGAAGCGGGCGACGCCGATGCCGACCCCGCCGCGCAAGCCGAAGCGGAGCCGCAGGCAGAGGTGGAGGAATCACCGGACGACGCGTCCCCGAGCAGGAGCTTCGTCGAAAAGGCCTATCTGGAGGCCATGGACGGAAGCGGCGCGGCCGGCGGTCTCTCCGCCGAGGACCGCAGGACCATCGCCGAGTTCAGGGCGCTGCTGCGGGAAATCCGCGCCTTGCAGGAGAAGGCCGAGCGGGAAGCGGGGCGGACGGACGACCCGCCCGACGCCGGCGGCACCGACGTCGCGCCGGTCAGCCCGGGTCGCCGCGGTCCGGGTGCCGGCTGAGATGCTGCCGATGGCGGCCCGGCTCTAGGAGGCCAGAAGCCGCCTCGCCCGCGCCGCCACCGCCTTGCGCGGCGAGGACAGGGCTTTCTCGACCGCCCGCCTCGCGTCGCCGGGGTCGATCAGGCCGCGTCCGGCGAGCTCGACCAGCGCGGTCAGCGCCGAGGCGGCGGCGATCGCCGATTCGGCCTCGACCTTCCGCTCCAGCACGGCCTGCAATTGCGCCGCCTGCGCGGGATCGAGGTCGAGCCTTGCGAGGATCTTCGGAAGCTGCTCGCCGATCTCCCATACCGGTGAGGCGGCGAGAATGCCGGTCAGGCGTCCGGCAAAAAGCTGGAAGAGCTCCGGCCGGTCGCGGGAGACCTGCATCGCCGCGTGCGCTGCGTGCGACACCACGGTGGCGTCGCCGTCTTCGAGGCAGTCGACCAAGAGCGACAGCAGGCCCGGATCGTCCAGCGCCTCGCGGGCGACGGCGGTCGCCTCGCCGAGCTCCCTGCGGTCGCCGGAAAGAAGCCGCGCACGCAACGCCCGGAGGACGTCGTCGCGCGCGGCGGTCATGGCATGCGCCTATTTGCGCGGAAGCTGCGGCACGGAACTGCGCTTGGGCGGCCCCTTCGGGTCCCTCGCCTTCGGCTCGGCCTTTTCCTTCGCCTTCGCGGCGGGCTTCTTCGCCGCCTTGCGCCGCACGGGCTTGGGCTCCGGCTCTTCCTTCTTCGGCTTGACCGGCACCTCGTCGGCGATGGCGTCGAGCTTCAGCACCTCGTCGCCGGTGTCGCCCTTGCCGACGGTGACGCGCACGGTGCCGCCCTTCCTGAGCTTGCCGAACAGCACCTCGTCGGCCAGCGGCTTCTTGATGTGCTCCTGGATGACGCGGGCCAGCGGCCGCGCGCCCATGCGCTCGTCATAGCCCTTGTCGGCCAGCCACGCGATCGCCTCGGGCGACAGCTCGAAGGTGACGCGGCGCTCGGCGAGCTGCGCCTCGAGCTGGAGCACGAACTTCTGCACCACCTGATGGATGACCGGCACCGGCAGCGAGCCGAAGGGAATGATCGCGTCGAGACGGTTGCGGAACTCCGGCGTGAACAGCCGGTTGATCGCCTCCATGTCGTCGCCTTCGCGCCTGGACGAGCCGAAGCCGATGGCCGCCTTGGCGAGATCGGCCGCGCCCGCATTGGTCGTCATGATCAGGATGACGTTGCGGAAGTCGATCTGCTTGCCGTTGTGGTCGGTCAGCTTGCCGTGGTCCATCACCTGCAACAGGATGTTGAACAGGTCCGGATGCGCCTTCTCGACCTCGTCGAGCAGGAGCACGCAATGCGGATGCTGGTCGACGCCGTCGGTCAGCAGGCCGCCCTGGTCGAAGCCGACATAGCCGGGAGGCGCGCCGATCAGCCGCGAGACGGTGTGGCGCTCCATATATTCCGACATGTCGAAGCGTAGGAGCTCGACGCCGAGCGAGGCGGCGAGCTGCTTGGCGACTTCCGTCTTGCCGACGCCGGTCGGGCCGGAGAACAGGTAGCAGCCGATGGGCTTCTCCGGCTCGCGCAGGCCGGCGCGGGCCAGCTTGATCGAGGAGGCGAGCGCGGAGATCGCCGTATCCTGGCCGTAGACGACGCGCTTCAGCTCGGCCTCGAGATTGGCCAGCACCTTCTCGTCGTCGGCCGAGACGGTCTTCGGCGGAATGCGCGCCATGGTGGCGATGGTCGCCTCGATCTCGCGGATGCCGATGGTCTTCTTGCGCCTGCCCTCCGGCAGCAGCATCTGCGAGGCGCCGGTCTCGTCGATGACGTCGATGGCCTTGTCCGGCAGCTTGCGGTCGTTGATGTAGCGCGCCGACAGCTCCACCGCGGCCTTGATGGCCTCGTTGGTGTACCGGACCTTGTGGAAGTCCTCGAAATAGGGCTTCAGCCCCTTCATGATCGCGATCGTGTCCGGGACGGTCGGCTCGTTGACGTCGATCTTCTGGAAGCGGCGCACCAGCGCCCTGTCCTTCTCGAAGAACTGGCGGAACTCCTTGTAGGTCGTGGAGCCGATGCAGCGGATCGCGCCGGAGGAGAGCGCCGGCTTGAGCAGGTTCGAGGCGTCCATAGCCCCGCCCGAGGTCGCGCCCGCGCCGATCACCGTATGGATCTCGTCGATGAACAGGATGGCGCCGGGGAAATCCTCCAGCTCCTTTACCACCTGCTTCAGCCGCTCCTCGAAATCGCCGCGGTAGCGGGTGCCGGCGAGCAGCGTGCCCATGTCGAGCGCGAAGATGGTGGCGTCGAGCAGCACCTCGGGCACGTCGCCCTCGACGATGCGCTTGGCCAGCCCTTCGGCGATCGCCGTCTTGCCGACGCCGGGGTCGCCGACATAGAGCGGGTTGTTCTTGGAGCGGCGGCACAGCACCTGGATGGTGCGGTTGATCTCGCTGTCGCGGCCGATCAGCGGGTCGATCTTGCCGGCGCGTGCCTTGGCGTTGAGATCGACGCAGTAGGCCGTCAGCGCGTCCTGCTGCTGCTTCTTCCTACCTTCCTCGCCCTCGCCGCCCTGCTGGCCGTGGCTTTCCTCCTCGGCGCCGCGCGGGGCGCGGGTCTCGGAGGCGCCCGGCCGCTTGGCGATGCCGTGCGAGATGTAGTTGACCGCGTCGTAGCGGGTCATCTGCTGTTCCTGCAGGAAGTAGGCGGCGTGGCTTTCCCGCTCGGCGAAGATGGCGACGAGCACGTTGGCGCCCGACACCTCCTCGCGGCCCGAGGACTGGACGTGGATCACCGCGCGCTGGATGACGCGCTGGAAGCCGGCCGTGGGCTTGGAATCCTCGTCGTAGCCGGTGACGAGGTTGTCGAGCTCGGTGTCGATATAGGTGAGGACGGTCTGCTTCAACTCTTCGAGATTGACATTGCAGGCCCGCATGACGGCCGCCGCGTCGGCGTCGTCGAGCAGCGCCAGAAGCAGATGCTCCAGCGTCGCATATTCATGATGGCGTTCGTTGGCGAAGGTGAGCGCTTGATGGAGCGCCCGCTCGAGGCCTTGGGAGAATGCCGGCATTCAGAACCTCATTTCTTTTCCATCACGCATTGAAGCGGATGCTGGTGCTGTCGGGCGAAGTCCATCACCTGGGCCACCTTGGTCTCGGCGACCTCGTATGTATAGACCCCGCATTCCCCCACTCCGTGGTTGTGGACATGCAGCATGATGCGCGTCGCCGCCTCGCGGTCCTTCTGGAAGAAACGCTCCAGCACGTGGACCACGAACTCCATCGGCGTGTAGTCGTCGTTCAGGATGAGGACGCGGTAGAGCGACGGCTTCTTGGTCTTCGGCCGCGTCCGCGCGATGACGGCCGTGCCCCGTCCCGGACCGCCGCCGCGTTCCTCGTCACCCTGCATCCTTGCCGCGATGCCAGACATGGTTTGCCCGCCGGTCGTCACGTCATCCTTCCTTCACACCCTGCCTGGGTGCGACATGTAGGCACTCCTGCGTGAATTTTAAGCCCTTCTTTCGCGCTGACAATATGGCCGTCCGGCCTTGCCGCCGAAATACCGTGCCGTCAGCCGGCTACGGGCGCCCGGCGAAAGCAAAAAACCCGGCCGCGCGGAAGCGGGCCGGGTCTGCTGCCGGACCCGAGGGCCCGGAACGACGAATCGCGGCTTGCGATCACTTCGCCTTGGCGACGAGGGACTCGAAGGGCTTGTAGGCCTCCTTCGCGATCTCGGCATAGAGCTCGCTGACGCGCGAGGTCTGGGCGACGAAGCCCTCATACGCCTGCTTGGCGTAATCGGTCTGAATCTCGACGGCCTTCTCGAGCGACTTGGCGGAAGCCAGCTTCTCCAGCGTGGCCGCGCCTTCCTCGAAGGCCTTGCGCGAATACTCGGTGGCCTCGACGGCGAGAGCCTGCACGTTCTTCGACAGCGCGGCGAAGTTCTTCAGGCCGGCATCGAAAAATTCCTTGCCGGCCTTGCCGGCGTCTTCCAGCGACTGAACCATTGTCGGGTTCCTTTCATTGAGGGCGGTGGCGCATCTTGAATGCGTTGCACCCTATTTATGTTGCACTGCACAATATGTCAAGGGCCGCCGATTCGATGCCGCAACGGCAGCCCTCCGGCCGTTAATTTGAAGTTGATCGAAATGGTGAACGGGCCGGTTACCATAAACGGATTGGTAACGGCCTCGCCGCTATCGTTGCCCCCGACGGCGTGGACAGGCGCCTTCCGGTTTCCAGCAACGAATAAGCGTGACGGGTATGGGTGTGCGTAAAGCGTCGGCGAGCTTTCTTTCGCAATTCACCACACAGGCAAGGCTTCTCATCGTATTGCTGACGGCGACGTTCATCGCCGCGGGCATGACCGGTCAGGCAGCGGCGAACTCGCGCTACGCGGCCTATGTCATCGACGCCAACACCGGCCAGGTGCTGTTCTCGCGCAATGCCGATGCCCGGCGCTATCCGGCCTCCCTCACCAAGATGATGACGATCTACCTCATCTTCGAGGCGATCGAGTCCGGGCGCATCTCCGAGAAGACGCAGGTGCCGTTCTCCAGGAACGCGGCCTCCGAGCCGCCGACCAAGCTCGGGGTCAAGGCCGGCGGCTCCATCACCGTCGAGACGGCGATCCGCGCGCTGGTAACCCGCTCGGCCAACGACGTCTCGACGGCCATTGCCGAACTACTCGGCGGCTCGGAGGCCAATTTCGCGCGGATGATGACGGCCAAGGCCAAGCAGCTCGGCATGAACTCGACGCAGTTCCGCAACGCCCACGGCCTGCCGAACGCTCAGCAGTATACGACCGCCCGCGACATGGCGATCCTCGGCGTCGCGCTGCGCGAGCACTTCCCGCGCCGCTACGACTATTTCGCGACCCGCTCCTTCGCCTACGGCAAGCAGCGCATCTCCACCCACAACCGCCTGCTCGGCCGCATCGAGGGCGTGGACGGCATCAAGACCGGCTACACCCGTGCCTCCGGCTTCAACCTCGTCACCTCCGTGCGCAGCAACGGCCGCTCCGTCGTCGCCGTGGTGATGGGCGGCCAGTCGGGCAAGAGCCGCGACGACCACATGGCGGCGCTGATCCGCGAGCACCTGCCGCGCGCCTCGCGCAAGGACAACGGCCCGCTCGTCGCCTCGCGCAAGCTCACGCCCGGCACGACCGCCGTGGCGGCCGCGGCCGTGGCGCTACCGCGCACCAACATTCCGCTGCCGGCCTTCCGCCCGGCCGCCGAAGGCGCCGAGGCGGCTGCGACCGTCACCGCCTATGCGCCGACGCCGCGCGCCGCGATCCCGACGCCTGCGCCCGCCGCGGCCGCGCCGGTTCCCTCCGCGCCCGTCCCGGTGCCGGCCGCCGCCGACGACCGCTTCTCCGCCGCCATCGACCCGATGCAGACGGCATCGACACCGCAGTCCGGCTGGGCGGTGCAGATCGCCTCGTCGCCGTCGCAGAGCGAGGCCTTCGCCGCGCTGGTGCGTACCGGCAAGGAGGCATCCGGCATCCTCGGCTCCGCGAACGCCTTCATCGAGGAGTTCGAGAACAAGGGCACCATCTACTACCGCGCGCGCTTCGGGGGCTTTGCCTCGAAGAACCAGGCATGGAGCGCCTGCAACGCGCTCAAGAAGCAGAAGATCGATTGTTTCGCGGCGCAGCTCTAGCGCCCGCGCCCGGTCCCGTCACGCGTCGAAGGGGAGCTACTTGTGACCATCCAGCAGAACTTCCTTGGCCTCATTGATCCGCGCCGCAAGGAAAGAGGAGCCTCCGAGATCGGGGTGCAGGCGCTGCATCAGGCGGCGATGCGCCTTGCGGATTTCCGCAGCGCTCGCCCCCGCTTCAAGACCAAGGATCTCGTAGGCCTCCTGCTTGGTCATGGGGCCAGAACCTGGCGCGCCACCCTGCCGCCGGTCACCATCCGCCTGCACGTTCTCGCGCCAGACGGGAAAGCGGCTGTCAAGATAGGTTTCAAGTAGCTGCAGGCTCTCGGGGTCGGCGGCAAGCTCGCGCGCCAGCTCCAGCAGCTCCTCCAGCGACAGGTCGCGAAGCTCGCGTCCCTCGCGGCTGCCGACCAGCACCATGCCCTCCAGCGTGCCGCTGTCGTGGTCGAGCTCCATCTCGAGCGCGGCCGTCCGCACCGTCGAGCGCTTGCCGGGCGTCCTGTGCACGCTCCCTGCCCGCCGCGACTGGAGATGCCACGCCAGCGCGCCCGAGATCAGCATGCCGCCGAGGCCGGCCCTGCCCGCGAGCATGAATCCCACTCCCGTCAGGCCCACGAGAAGCGGCCCCGCCAGCCGCACGCCGCCGGCAAGGCGGGCCGGATCGACGCGCAGGAAGACCATGCCGAGCGCACCGAGAACCAGAAGCGCAGCAACCGCGTAGAACATCGCCGTCATCCGCGACCGCCCGCCTTCTTCAGATGCTCGATCATCAGGCGGTCCTCGGGCTTGCCTCTCGCCTCGAGCGCGGCAAGGCCGCCGCTGGCGAAGACGGCGACGGCCGAGAGCAGCTTGGAGAGCGCGGCCGCCGCGCCGCGG
>JALHFU010000302.1:0-2372 GCA_022838525.1 Hyphomicrobiales bacterium
CATGCCGGGAGACGCCTTCCGCGCCCTGCCGGTATGGAGGCGTGGGCAAGGTTAGGCTCCCAGCAGCAAGCAGGTGAGGTTTGGAGTGAGACGTCGTCCAGGAACGTGCTTCCTCAGGCGGCCGGACGATGCTTCATGCAACTCGGCGTCAGCAATGCCGCCAGGTGGACAAGTCAGCTGCCGTCGGGCCGTGTGGCAACTGCCGATGGCACCGCAGCGTCGAATTGCTACCCCTGATGCCTCGGAAAAAGGGGCCGCCAGCTGTCGCCGTGCGCCGGGCCATTCGCAAGGCACGACCGCAAGCGGCAGCGGTTTTCTTGCGCGCAATGTCGCGGCGTTAACCGGATTTTCGGCCGTCTGCGGCAGCATGCGCTTGCGGTAGGGTTCCCGGCATGAGCGGCGCAGGCTTCATTCTTCTCATCAATCTGGCGATTGCAGGCCTGTTCTGCGCGAGCTTCGTGCTGATCGCGGCCTATGACGGCCGCTATGTCTCGGCACGCTGGTTCGCGGCCACCTATGCCATGGGCATGGTCTATGCCACGCTCGAGTTCCTGCTGCCCGCCTTCACCGATATCAAGGTCGGCGTCTTCCTCGGCCATCTGGCGTTCCTGTGCACGCTGCTTCTCCTCAATATCGGGCTTGCGCACCGCTACGAGACCGAGCCGCCGCGCATGGTCCTGGTCGTGGTGATCGCGGTCTCCCTGATCGGAAGCGCCCTGCTGCAGGACCTGCCGCGCAGCTCGTTCCTGCGCAATTTCCTCTATCAGGGGCCGTTCTTCCTCATGCAGGCCGTCGGCCTGCTCATCGTCCTGCGCGCCTCGGCGACACGCGCCGTCGGCTGCCGCCCGATCGACACGCTGCTCGCCGCCTTCCTCGGCCTGAGCGCGGTGCACTACCTGTCGAAGCCGTTCTTCGTCGCCATGCTCGGCGGCTCCGGCGCCCGGCCGGAGGACTATCTGTCGACCACCTACGCCATGGTCTCGCAGTCGATGGGCACCGTGCTGGTGGTGGCGACCGCGCTGCTGCTGCTCGCGATGCTGATCCTCGACATGGTCAGGGACATCACCACCCGCTCGGAAACCGACCTGCTTTCCGGCCTTCTGAACCGGCGCGGCTTCGAGGAGCGGCTCGACGACATCGTCCACCGGCTGCCGGCCAACGGCCTGCCCATCTCGCTCGTCATCTGCGACCTCGACCATTTCAAGAAGGTCAACGACACCTATGGCCACGCCGCCGGCGACCGGGTCATCGCCGGCTTCGCCGCCACGCTGCGCGAGGGCGCCTCGAGCCACCACGTGCTCGGCCGCATCGGCGGCGAAGAATTCGCCGTGCTGCTGCCGGGCAGCAATCTCGCGGCCGGCCGCCTGTTCGCCGAGACGGTGCGCGCAGCCTTCGCCGGCCGCGCCATAGACGGCTTCCCGCCGGAGAAATGCTTCACGGCCAGCTTCGGCGTCGCCGAGATCGCCCCGGGCGAGACGGCCCCGACGCTGATGGCCCGCGCGGACATGGCGCTCTACCAGGCCAAGCGCTCGGGGCGCGACTGCGTCCGCGTCAGCCATCCGCGCATCGGCGGCGCCGGCGAGCCGCGCAGCACGCTTGCCTCGTAGGAACGTCCGCGCCCGGAGGGGAGCGGTCTTCCCGGAATCGTCCGAGACTGGCCTAGCGGCAGACCATGGGCGCCTGCGGCACCTCGCCCCTGTCGAGGCCGTACATGTGGCTGCGCCCGTGCCAGACATAAGGCGGGCGCCAGCAGCGGCGGACGTGGCGCTCGCGGTCGAGCTCCACCACCTCCGGCTCGTAATAGGAGCCGGTGAGCTGGTAGGCTTCGGCCACGTGCCCCATGCCGACGATGATGCGCTTGTAGCCGGCCTGGCTGTGGATCACGAGATTGCCGAAGCTGTCGGCATGGACGCGGTCCCGGCCGTCCTCGGCACCGAGCGCAGGCGAGGCGGCGAGCATGGCGGCTGCGGCCACGGCGGCAAGACCCGGAAAAATGCGCATGGCGTTCGCTCCTGTCGCTTGCGAGGAATCGAAGCCTCCCCGATGGACGACTTTAACGCCATATTAACCTTTGTTAAGACCAGACATGCATGGCCGCCCCATGCTTCGGCAATATGGTTAACGCCGATGCCTGCCCGGCGGCTGCGCCGCCATATGGATTAAAGCGGCTGCGCCGCCATCGAGAGAAGAGGAAGAACATGGCTTCCGATCACCAGATCGACATATCGCTGCTGCGGCTGAGGGATGCCCGCGAGCTCGCGCCGCTGCTCGCCGCCTATGCGCAGGCGCTCAAGCGCGGCGCGCCGCGCCGGCCCGACGAGTTCCACGCCGAGAGCCTGCTGCAGGACCGCACCGCCGAGATCATCGGCGCG
>JALHFU010000303.1:0-2361 GCA_022838525.1 Hyphomicrobiales bacterium
TGCCGCAGGCTGCGGCGCGGTTCGCGGCTGCGGGGCTGCCGGTGTTCCCGTGTGTGCCCGAGCACAAGCCCCCACTGACCGAGCATGGCTTCCACGACGCGACCACCGACCCGCGACAAGTCACGTCGTGGTGGCAGCGGTGGCCGGATGCGAACATCGGCCTGCCAACCGGCTCCGCGTCTGGGGTGGAGGTCGTCGACGTCGACCGCAAGCCCGCAGGCTCCGGATTCGCCGCGTTCGAGCGTGCCCGCCGCGCAAGGCTGGCCGATGGCCGGCTGGCGCTGGTGCGTACTCCCTCGGGAGGAGTCCACGCCTACTACCCGACCGATCCCGGCCGGCCGCAACCGTCCTGGCAGGCCGCACAAGCCCGAGTGGACTTCCGTGGCGAGGGCGGCTACGTCGTGGCGCCGCCGTCGATCGTGACGACGGGCGATCTGCGTGTCTCGTATGCGCTGATCGGCGGACGCCAGCCACAGGTGTCGCCGGTCGATGCGCTGGCGTTGCGGAACCTGCTCGATCCCCGCCCCGAGCCGGCCGCTCGCCCGCGGGCGGTCGCCACGCCGCAGGACGCGGAGAGGCTCGCGGCCTGGGTCGCCCAACGTGGGGAGGGTGAGCGAAACCGCGGCCTGTTCTGGGCAGCGTGCAGGATGGCCGAAGCTGGCGCCTCCCCCGACGCGGCGCGCGAGGCCCTGGGGCCAGCGGCCACACGCGCGGGTCTACCGCCCCGAGAAGTTGCGGTAACGATCCGCTCCGCCTTCCGAGCGGCCCACGTCCAGCCGAATCCGGCCTCTGCCGAAGGGCACGACCAGACGCGCCGTCCTGCTGCGCGGTTCGAGAGCCAGGCGATCTCGTGATCCCCGCACCCGTTGGCAACGGTCGGCTCGCAGTCGGCACAGCGGTCTGCGGAACGGTGCTGATCGCCGCGTTCGCGTTCTGGCTGAGCTTCACGGCCCTGTCTGATCTGTCCCGCCGGTCCGGGGTGGATGGAGGGCAGGCGTGGGCGTGGCCGCTGATTGTGGACGGTCTGATCGTGGTTGCCACGGTCGCGGTCGTCGCTCTCGACGGGCAGCGGGCCGCCTGGTATCCGTGGCTGCTGCTGATGGCCGGAACGCTGGTGTCGGTGACGGCGAATGCGCTGCACGCCACCGTCGCCGCGGATGCGGACGTGCCGGGGGCTTTGGCGGCGTGCGTCGCCGCCGTTCCACCGCTGGTGCTGCTCGCCAGCACGCACCTGACGGTTGTGCTCGTCCGCTCGCACCGCGCCGTCCACACAGCACCCGAGGGCGTCGAGGAGACGAAGGACGCCGGCTTCGTCCCGGCGACGGAGGCCGCTCCGGAGCTGGGCAGCCGGCGGGAGCTCGCGGCGCGGCTGCGGGAGCAGGGCTGGTCGAACAAGGCCATCGCCCGCGAGTTCGGCGTCGCCCCGTCCACGGTGGGCCGCTGGTTCGCCAGACACGACGCGCTGAGCGCACCTGACTGGCAGGAGACCCCGAAGGAGCTGACCGCATGAACAACGCCAACCCGCCCACGCCGCTGGTTCGTTCCGATGAGGATGCCGCGGCCGAACCGCGCACGATCAGGACCACGCCCGAGGCCGAGGAGGTCTCCGAGCTGGCCCGGCACGGCGACCCATCGCAGACCAAGAAGCCCGTCGACCACAAGGACGCCGCGAAGACCGACCGCGGTGTGGCGTGGGTCCGCCCATCGGAGTTGATGAGCCAAGCCGGCGGCCGCGTCGCCGGGCGGGGCATCGACTTCCACGCCGAACTGGCCCGCCGAGCGCGCCGGCTACCCGGAGAGACAGTCCGGGCGACACGGCACAGCGCCCGGGTACTCAGCCGGCGAGCCCGCCGACTGCCGCCGGTGTCGGCGTTCGGTCGTAGCGGGCAGCCGTCGTCGGCGACGAGCCGTTCGGGAATCGGGCTGAGGTGAGTTGAGATGTCCGGCCCCAGCACTGCGCCGTCGTGGGTTGCTGGGGAGCGCGTGCGCACCTGTCTTCTAGGAGGTGCCGTCATGCGCGAGCAGAACACCGGGACCCGGCGGCTGAGGAAACCCCGCCAGGAGTTCGAGGACTCCGAAGGGCTGCGCGCCCTGCTGACCCGCCTGCACACGCAAGGGCGTGGAGCGTGGCGGGAAGACCCGGAGGCGGCCGCGCTGATGCGGCACGCCGCCGACAAGTACGCCGCCCTGGCACGCAAGCACGGGCTGGACCCGTGGGAGGCCGCCACCGCGGCGTTCGATGCGATGCGCAACCCCTCGGTGCGCAAGGCCGACGATCCGTGGGCGATGGTCACCCATGCGGTGCGGGTGACGTGCATCGCCGAGGAGCGCGGGCAAGGGCTGCTGTGCTCGACCAGCCGC
>JALHFU010000304.1:0-2344 GCA_022838525.1 Hyphomicrobiales bacterium
TCGCGCCATCGCCACCTCCGCCCCCGGCGGCTTCCGCTTCGCCGGCGCCGGCTCCCCCGGCCATATCCTCGACCCGCGCAGCGGTGCAGCACCTGCCCTCCACGCCGCCGTCAGCGTGCTCGCCCCCGAGGCCGCCACCGCCGACGCGCTCGCCACCGCCTTCTGCCTGATGACCGCGGAGCGGATCGCCGCAATTCTTCCCTCGCTCCCCGATGTCGAGGTGCGCCTGTCCTGACGCTCCGGCAGCGCCGGGCCACCGCGCCCGCCCGCCATGCGGGCCGGCGCGGCCTGTTGCGCAATCTGCGCTTGCATGCACGGATTTTTGCGCTATCCTAATTGGATAAACAAGAAATCCCCTCGGAAGCTCCCTTGTTGCGCAAGCATCGGTTTCATCGCTGTCGTTCCGGGAGCCGCGTCTGGTTGTTGAACCACGCGGGCAGCCTCATCACACGCATCTAGCCCTGGCGCGGCCGCAAGGCCGTCGACCGGGGGCCGGAAATCCAAACCAGACGCACGAACGGTTCTGATTTCCGGGTCCCCCAGTCGTACGACCCGGCGGAGATGCAGGGATGACGATAGGCTTCATCGGCTGTCGGATGACATTGAGGGATTTCGCGGTCTGCCGGGCGCTCTTGGCGGATCTCGGCGGCAGGAATCCGCCGCTCGCCGCTATCCTGCGCGACAAGCTCGACCGGGCGACCGTCGCCGCCGACGACGCGATCGACCCCCTGACCGTGACGCTCAATAGCCGCGTCGACTTCAGCGTCGACGGCGAGGCGCCGCAGCGGCGCATTCTCGTCGGCAGCACCTTCCGCAACGGCCTCGTCGGGCTGACGCTTCCCGTCGCCACGCCGCGCGGCGTGGCGCTGCTCGGCCTGCGGCGGGGGCAGACGGCAGCCTTCGAGGAAGGCGGCGTCCCGCACCGCATCGCCGTGCTCGGGCTGCTCTATCAGCCCGAGGCCGCGCGATGGGGCCATGCGCCGCCCTCTCCGCCACAGGCCCCGCCCGCCGACATCCTCGACCTCGCCCGCGCGCGGCAGGCCCGCGCCGCGCAGGACCCGTCCGCCGGCGACCGCGCCGGAACGAACTTCGCACGAAAAGGAACGCAGAATTGAAAGTCCTCATCCTCGGAGGCGGCGTGATCGGCACCACGTCCGCCTACTACCTCGCCAGGGCCGGCCACGAGGTCACGCTCATCGACCGCCAGGAAGGTCCGGCGCTCGAGACCAGCTACGCCAATGCCGGAGAGATCTCGCCCGGCTATTCCTCGCCATGGGCCGGCCCCGGCGTGCCGTTGAAGGCCGTGAAGTGGCTGACGATGAAGCACGGCCCGCTCGCGATCCGGCCGAAGCTCGACCCCGCCGTATGGATGTGGGTGTTGAGGATGCTGCGCAACTGCACCTCGGCGCGCTACGCCGTCAACAAGGCGCGCATGGTGCCCATCGCCGAATACAGCCGCGACTGCCTGCGCGCGCTGCGCGCCGAGACCGGCATCGCCTATGACGAGCGCGCCAGGGGCACGCTCCAGCTCTTCCGCACCCAGAAGCAGCTCGACGGCATCGGCGGCGACGTCGAGGTGCTGCGGCAGTTCGGCGTGCCCTTCGAGGTGCTCGACCGCGCCGGCTGCGCCGCGGCCGAGCCGGCGCTCGCCCGCGTGAGCGAGAAATATGTCGGCGGCCTGCGCCTGCCCGGCGACGAGACCGGCGACTGCCACATCTTTACCAACAGGCTGGCGGAGATGGCCGCCCAGGGCGACAACCCCGTCGATTTCCGCTACGGCGTCACCATCCGGGAAATCCTGAGCGACGGCCGCCGCGCCACCGGCGCGCGCACCGACAAGGGCACGTTCGAGGCCGACGCCGTGGTCGTGGCATTGGGCAGCTACTCGCCCTTCCTCCTGAAGCCGCTCGGCATCCGCATCCCCGTCCATCCGGTCAAGGGCTATTCGATCACCGTGCCCGTCGCCGACGAGGCGGCCGCCCCGATCTCGACGGTGATGGACGAGACCTACAAGATCGCCATCACCCGGCTCGGCTCGCGCATCCGCGTCGGCGGCACGGCGGAGATCGCCGGCTACGACCTGTCGCTGCGCCCGTCGCGCCGCGATCCGCTCGAACATTCGGTGACCGACCTTTTCCCGGGCGGCGGCAGGGTGCAGGAGGCAACCTTCTGGTGCGGCCTGCGCCCGATGACCCCGGACGGCCCGCCGGTGATCGGCCGGACGGGCATCGAAGGGCTCTACCTCAACACCGGCCACGGCACGCTCGGCTGGACCATGGCCTGCGGCTCGGGCCGGCTGCTGGCCGACCTCGTCTCCGGCCGGAAGCCCGACGTGGACCCCGCC
>JALHFU010000092.1:0-20800 GCA_022838525.1 Hyphomicrobiales bacterium
TGGTGGCTGTCGGCGAAGGCGCGCCCGTGCCCCGGAATGTGCTTGACGACCGGCAGCACGCCGCCGGCCTGCAGGCCCGCCATCGCCGCGCGGCCCATGGCGGCGACGGTGTCGGGGTCCTTGCCGTAGGCGCGGTCGCCGATCACGTCGTGCGCGCCCTCGACCGGCACGTCGAGCACCGGCAGGCAGTCGGCGTTGAGGCCGCAGTGCAGAAGGTCGAAGGCATGGAGCCGCGACATCAGCCAGGCGGCGCGCAAGCCCGCTTCGGCATCGCGGCGATAGAGCGCGCCGAGCGCGGAGGCCGGCGGGTAGTTGGGCGCCAGCGGCGGCCGCAACCGTTGCACGCGCCCGCCCTCCTGATCGACGAACACCGGCGCGTCCGCCCGCCCGACGCAATCGCGCATCGCGGCGGCGAGGTCGCGCAGCTGCCCCGCGGATTCGACGTTGCGGGCAAAGACGATGAAGCCCCACGGCCGCTCGTCGCGGAAGAAGGCTTCCTCGTCCGGCGTCAGCGCCGTGCCCGACGCGCCGAGGATGATCGCTTTGGAGGGTGATTCGCTCATGGGTTGAATCATAGCCGCAAGCGCGGCCGCACGCATCCCGGCCGAAAAGGGCAAGGCCGCCGCGCTCCCGCGCGGCGGCCTTGCGGTTGGAAAGATCGCTCAGCGCGAGACGAAGCAGCTGCCGCCGGCCGCCTTGTAGCGGGTGCACAGCTGGATGGCCTCGTCGCGGCTCGAGGCGGGAATGCGCACGCGATAGTAGGTGCCCCTGCCCTCGATGTCGGCACGCACGATGTTGACGCCGCGGCCTTCGAGCACGCTGCCGTAGCGGCGCGCGAGATCCTGATAGGTGGATTGCGCCCCTTCGGCCGTCGGCTGCGAGGCGATCTGCATCGACCACTCGCTGACGGCGCCTGCGGGCGCGGCAGCCGCGGGTGCCGAAACCGGCGCGGCGGCGACCGGCGCCTGGGCCGCCGGCTGCTGGACGGCCGGCTGCGGCGCGGGCGTGCGGGCAGGCGCGGCCTGCGGCTCGCTGCGCTGCGTCGGCACGACGGCGACGGTCTCGGGCATGTCGAGGGTCGGGCCCTCGTCGGCCTCAAGGGCCGGCGCGTTCTCGACGGTCGGAGCCGGAAGGACGGGCTGCAGCTCGGCGGTGGCCGGGGCCGCGGGAAGCTGCGGAGCGGCGGCGGGCTGCTCGGCCGCGGCCGGCTCCTCGCGCGGGACCATGGTGCCGTCGGGCCGCACCACCATCGTGCGCACCCGGCGCGGCGTCACCACGGCGGTCTCGCCGGCGGTGACGGGAGACGCGGCCTCGGGCGCCGGCTCGATGCGGTCCTCGGACTTCGGCAGCAGCAGGGCCTCCTCGTCGTCGATGCCCGGCGCGAGCACGGAAGGCGGCTCCTGCGGCGCCGTGCGCGCCGCGACGTCCACCGGCTCCTCGGCCGTCGTGATGAGGCGCTCCTGCTCGGGCGCGGCGTCGGACGCCCCGCCGGTCACGCGTTGATAGACCTCGTTGTCCTGGTTGGGCACGGTCGTCCCGCCGGGATTCTCCGGGCGGACCTTCATCGGCTCCGGATCGGCGCGCACGAGGGCGGGCGTGTCGGAGCCGCCGCCGAACATCGACATGCCGAGGACGCCGGCACCGCCGACGACCGCGACGCCGGCCAGGACGGCGGCGATGAGAAGACCGCGACGGCGCGGCGCGGGCTGCGCCTCCTCGTCGTCATAGGCCGACATGGCGATGGCCTGCTCAAGATCGGTCTCGTAGTCGAAATCGGCCTCGGGGAACGCCTGCGCCGCCTGCCACTGCGTCTCGTCGAGCACATAGGGCTGCGCCTGCGGCTGCTGCGCGGGTGCGGCGGCAGTCGCTGTGGACGCCGCCGCCTGCGGCTGCGTCGGCTGCTCCATGCCGAGATCGCCGAACACGTTGGCGAAATCCGCGTCGAGATCGTCGTAGAGGCGCGGCGCGGTCTCGTCCGGCTTGCCGTAGTCGACCTCGGGAATGTCGAGATCGTCCACGACCGGCTGCACCGTCTCGGCCACCTCGACCGTCTCGACCTCCGGCAGCGAGGCGTCCGCCTTGGCGGGCGCACCGTCGCCGTCGAGATCGAACGCGAAATCGTCGCCGAAAATGTCGTCGAGCTCGTCGCGCGGAGCGTTGGCGGCCGGCGCCGGCTCGAAGGCCGGCTCCGCCGCCGGCGCATAGGCCGGGGCGGCGGCCTGGACCGGCTCGGGCTCGAACGCGGGAGCCGCTGCGGCGCTCTCGGCCGGCTCCGGCCGATAGGCGACCGCGGCGGCCGGCGCGGCAGCGGGCTGCGGCGCGGCGAAATTGGCCCGGCCGAAATAGCTGATCGCCGGACGCTCGGCGCTCACAGCGGCCGGCGCGGCAGCGGCTGCGAACGGAGCGACGGATGCGGCGGCGGCAGCCACGGGCGGCCCATCGTCCGCCAGAAGAAGGTTCAGCTCCTCCTCGAGGCTCAGCGCGGCCGGCGCAGGCTCGGCGGCGGGCTCCTCGAATGCGTAGTCCGCCTCGGGCGAGACGGCTTCCGGCACGGGGTCGGGCTGCGCGGCGGCATAGGCCGCAGGCGCATCGGCCGCCGAAGAGGCCGCAACGGCCGGCGCGGAGGATGCGGCAAGCTCCCTTTCGAGAAAGTCGAGATCGAATTCGGCGTCGGCGGTCCACGCCTCGTCGCCGGCATCCGCTTCCGGCTCGCCGGCATCGGCCGCCCGGGCGGCCGGCGGATCATAGGCAGGCGCGTCATACACCGGGGCGTCGTAGTCATAGACCGGTTCCGCGGCCGGCTCGTCATAGGCTGCATAGGCGGCCTCGCCCTGCGGCGCGGCCTCGGGCTCGAAGGAAGCCGGCTCGGCGAACAGCTCGCGCTCCAGCGCGTCCTCGAGATCGTCCTCCGCGATCGCCGCGGGGACGTCTTCGTCCTGCGCCACAGCGGGGGAAGACGCCTGCGCATGGTCCTGCGAGGCGGGGGCCTCGCTCTCGCGGAAGAACTCGTCGAACCCGGCGTCGAGCGACACCGGCTCGTCATGCGCCGGCGCATCGGCCCCGGCGGCCGGCGCGGTCGTCTCGTCGCGCCAGTCGGCAACGGGCGCCGGCTCCTCGAACTCGGCGAAATCGAACTCGCCGGCCAGTTCCCTTTCGAGGTCGATGCCGAAATCGTCTTCGTCGGCTGCGGCGTCGGCGGACGTCGCGGCCGGTTCTACGTGTGCGGGCTGCGCCTCGGCGGCAGGCTCCTGCACTCTCGGGTCATGACCCATGATGCGCGCCAGTTCCGCGAACGGATCGTTCTCGGAGAACTCGACATAATCATCGCGCCTGATGTGGTTGGTGTCTGCCATGCTTTTTCCCGCACTCACACTCGGTCGGACGCCGGCGACGTCACTTGGGGTTGGCCCGTACCAAGGCATTGTGGGTAAAAGGTGACGGGAAACCCGGCAGACCTTAGCGCATCTCCTCGGGAGCTGCTGCCCCGACCAGCGCCAGGCCGGATGTCAGGACATCCGCGACGGCCCGCACCAGACCCAGCCTGGCACGGGTCAATTGTGGTTCGTTAACCTTAACAAACCGTAAGTCGGGATTGTCGGTGCCTCGATTCCAGTGCGCGTGGAACGTCTGGGCGAGATCGTAGAGGTAGAAGGCGAGCCGGTGCGGCTCCAGCGACTGCGCCGCCGCCTCGATCAGCCGCGGATATTCGGCGAGCTTGCGGATGAGCCCGATCTCCCCTTCCTCGGTCAGGAGATGCGCCGCCGCCTTCATCGCGGCGCGGTCGGGCAGCGCGCCGAGCTGCTCGGCCGCCTGCCGGAACACGGAATGGCAGCGCGCCGAGGCATACTGGACGTAGAACACCGGATTGTCCTTCGACTGCTCGGTGACCTTGGCGAAGTCGAAGTCGAGCGGCTCGGTGTTCTTGCGGTAGAGCATCATGAAGCGGATCGGGTCGCGCCCGACCTCGTCGACCACGTCGCGCAGCGTCACGAACTCGCCCGACCGCTTCGACATGCGCACCGGCTCGCCGTCGCGATAGAGCTTGACGAGGTTGCACAAAAGCACGGTCAGCTTGAGCTTGTTGTCCGACACGGCGTTGGCCAGCGCCTCCAGCCGCTTGACATAGCCGCCATGGTCGGCGCCGAGCACGAAGATCAGCTCTTCGAAGCCGCGGGCGTACTTGTCCTTCATGTAGGCGACGTCGGCGGCGAAATAGGTGTAGGAGCCGTCGGACTTGACCAGCGGCCGGTCCTGGTCGTCGCCGACCACGGTCGAGCGGAACAGCGTCTGCTCGCGGTCCTCCCAGTCCTCGTTCTTCTCGCCCTTGGGCGGGGGCAGCTTGCCCTTGTAGACGTGGCCCTTGATCGTCAGGTCCGCGATCGCGCCGCGGATCGCCGCCGCATTGTCGGCGTGCAGCGTGCGCTCGGAAAAGAACACCTCGTGATGGACGTTGAGCGCGGCCAGATCCTCGCGGATCATCACCATCATCGCGTCGATGGTGCGGTCCTTGACGATGGCGAGCGCCTTCTCCTCGGGCATCTGGTTGAGACTGCGGCCGAACTCGTCGGCCAGCGCCCTGCCGACCGGCACCAGATAGTCGCCGGGATAGAGCCCGGCCGGGATCTCGCCGATCTCCTCGCCCAGCGCCTCGCGATAGCGCAGCATGACGGAGCGGGCGAGCACGTCGATCTGCGCGCCGGCGTCGTTGATGTAGTATTCCTTGGTCACGTCGTAGCCGGCGAAACCCATGATGTTGGCGAGCGCATCGCCCACCACCGCGCCGCGGCAGTGGCCGACATGCATCGGCCCGGTCGGGTTGGCCGAGACGTATTCGACATTGACCTTGCGCCCCGCGCCGACGGTGGAGCGGCCGTAGTCCTCGGCCTCGTCGAGGATGCCGGCGAGGCGCGCCTGCCAGAAGCCGTCGGCGAGCCTCAGGTTGACGAAGCCCGGCCCCGCGACCTCGACCGCCGCCACGTCCGGGTCGGCGCGCAGCGCGGTCGCGATTCTTTCGGCCAGCGCGCGCGGGTTCTCGCCCACGGCCTTGGCCAGCACCATCGCGGCATTGGTCGCGAGGTCGCCGTGGCTGGGGTCGCGCGGCGGCTCGACCGTGAGGCGGGAGAAATCGAGCGCCCCGCCGTCCTTCGGCTGAAGCCCGAGGCTTTCGACCGCCCCGACGATGCGCGATGCGAACTGCGCGAAGATGTTCATGTCGTACCTGCCCGGATTGGGGAAAGCGAGGTCGGAAGCCTCGCGGAATTAGGCGGTCCGCCTAGCCCAATTCCGGAGTCCGGTCAAACAGGCGCCGGTGTTCCTTGATGGCGTAGGTGTCGGTCATGCCGGCGATGAAATCGGCGACGTAGCGCGCCCGCACCGCCTCGTCGGCAAGCTCCGCCTCGTGGCCGTGGCCTTCCGGCATGTCGGCGGGCGCCTCGAAATAGCGGTGGAAGAGGTCGCGGACGATGCTGTCGGCGCGCTCGCGCACGTCCATCACGCTCGGATGGCGGTAGAGGTTCGCGTAGAGGAAGGTCTTGAGCTCCTTCTCCGCCGCCGTCATCGCCGCCGAGAAGGTGACGACGGGCCGGCCGGCATGGTGGATGTCGGCCGTGCTCTGCGGCGCCAGCTCCTCGACGGTGCGCTGCGCCGTGGCGATGGCGTCCTCGACCATGGCGGTGATCTGCCGCCGCACCAGCTCGTGGCCGGTGCGCACCGCGTCGAGGCCGGGATAGCGCTCGCGCACCGCGGCGAGGATGCCCGCCGGCAGCGACACCGCCTCCAGCATGTCGAGCGTCAGCAGTCCCGAGCGCAAGCCGTCGTCGATGTCGTGGGCGTCGTAGGCTATGTCGTCGGCGATCGCCGCCGCCTGCGCCTCGACCGAGGCGTAGCGGTCCAGTTCGAGATCGAAGCGGGCATTGAAGCTCAGGATCGTCTGCGGCACCTCGCCCTTCAGCCCCCTCCCTTCCGCGTCGGTCAGCGGGCCGTTGTGCTTGACCAGCCCTTCCAGCGTCTCCCACGTCAGGTTCAGGCCGTCGAACTCGGCATAGCGCCGCTCGAGCCGTGTGACGATCCGGAGCGACTGGGCGTTGTGGTCGAACCCGCCCCACGGCCGCACCAGCGCGTCGAGCGTCTCCTCGCCGGTGTGGCCGAACGGCGTGTGGCCGAAATCGTGCACGAGGGCGATGGCCTCGGCCAGGTCCTCGTCGGCGCGCAGCGCGCGGGCGATGGCGCGGGCGATCTGCGCCACCTCGATGGTGTGGGTGAGTCGCGTGCGGTAGTGGTCGCCCTCGTGGGCGATGAACACCTGCGTCTTGTGCTTCAGCCGCCGGAAGGCGGTCGAATGGATGATGCGGTCGCGGTCGCGCTGGAAGGGCGTGCGCGTCCGGCTTTCCGGCTCGGGAAAGAGGCGGCCGCGCGACCGCGCCGGATCGCAGGCATAGGGCGCGCGCGGCCGGTAGCCGAAGCCTATGCGCTCGAACGATGCCGTCAAATCCCGTCCCCTGCCGCGCCGGCGGCGTGTTGACTTGCCCCTCCCCGCTTCATACCTATTGAGCGGATGCGAAAGCAAGGTGACTGCCATGGGCGTCGATGCGAAGACGGAGATGAAGGGCGTCGAGGTGAGCGAGGCCGCAGCGAGGAAGATCGCCGCGCTGCTCGCCGCCGAGCCGGACAAGATCGGCCTGCGCGTCGCGGTCGAGGGCGGCGGCTGCTCGGGCTTCTCCTACATCATGGACCTGACCGACACCCGCAACGACGACGACATCGTCATCGAGCGCGACGGCGCCCGGGTGCTGATCGACGACCTGTCGCTGGTCTATATGGGCGGCTCGGTGATCGACTTCGTCGACGACCTGATGGGCCAGTCGTTCCAGATCAAAAACCCCAACGCGGTCGCCTCCTGCGGCTGCGGCACTTCCTTCTCGATCTGAGCGATCGATGAAGATCGCCACCTGGAACATCAACGGCGTTCGCGCGCGCATCGACAATCTCCTGCACTGGCTGAAGGAGAGCGGGCCGGACATCGTCTGCCTGCAGGAGATCAAGACGCAGGACGACGGCTTCCCCCGCCTCGAGATCGAGGCGCTGGGCTACCATGTCGAGACCCACGGCCAGAAGGGCTTCAACGGCGTCGCCATCCTGTCGAAGCTGCGCTTCGACGAGGTCAATCGCGGCCTGCCGGGCGACGACGGCGACGAGCAGGCGCGCTTCATCGAGGGCGTGTTCTCGACGGGAGGCGGCGCGCTGCGCGTCGTCTCGCTCTATTTGCCCAACGGCAACCCGATCCATGAGGAGCGCAAGTTCGGCTACAAGCTCGCCTGGATGGCGCGGCTGGAGGCGTGGGCGCAGGCGCGGCTCGCGATGGAGGAGCCGCTGGTGCTGGCCGGGGACTACAACGTCATTCCTCAGCCCATCGACGCCAAGAACCCCGCCGAATGGGTCAACGACGCGCTCTACCAGCCCGAAAGCCGCGGCGCGCTGCGCAGGCTCGAATATCTCGGCTTCACCGACGCCGTCCGCGCCGTGAGCGACGGGCAGATCTTCACTTTCTGGGACTATCAGGGCGGCGCCTGGCAGAAGAACAACGGCATCCGCATCGACCACCTGCTGCTGTCGCCCGAAGCCGCCGGCCTCCTCGCCGCCGCCTCGGTCGAAAAGCATGTTCGCGTCTGGGAAAAGCCCTCCGATCACGTGCCGGCGGTGGCGGAACTCAGGCTGAACTGACGCCGAAGCGGCCCCGAAGCGCCGCCATCCCGGCCCACCTCTCCACCGTTATCTCAGCTCGGCTTCCCCACCGTCATCCCGGCCAAGGCCGCGCAGCGGCCGCCGAGCCGGGACCCATTGGCCGCAACATCGTCGGGCGCGGCCCGGTTCTCACCTTGGCGCGTGACAAGAAAGCCGCACGAACCCGCCCCACGGCCGTGCTACTCAATGGGTCCCGGCTCTCGCTCCGCTCGGCCGGGATGACGCGGTGGGGATGCTGCGCGCGCTCGGAGAGCCGGAAGCGGCCTCAACCTTCAGGGCTGATGGCAGCTTGCAGAACGGAATGGTGGGGTGGGCTTGCAGAACGGAATGGCGGGTGAAGAGCGAAGAAAAGCCGCCTCTCCGGGCACGCTCTCCTCGCCGAAAGCGTTGCCCTCAGTCGCCCTTGGCCAGCAGGTCCTGCGCCAACGCGATGGCGGTGCGGCGGTCGGCCTCGTCGGCCAGCGCAAAGGCTTCTTCCTGCATGCCGCGTATCCACGGCCTGTCGGAGGCCGGCGCGCGTTCGAGCGCGGCGGTCATCATGGCGAGGCCGCGCACGGCCTTGCCGCTCTGGAACAGGAGGTGGCCGAGCGTCGCCTGCGCGCCGGCATGGCCCTTCTCCGCCGCGAGCTGGAACCAGCGCCCAGCCTGGCGGATGTTGGACTTCATGCCGCCCTCGCCCGTCATCAGCATCTTGCCGACCTCGAACTGGGCGTTCGGATTGCGGTAGGTGGCGGCGGCGCGCATGTAGTAGTCCTGCGCGGCGGCGGGGTTCGCCTGCACGGGCGAGCCGGGAATGCCGCTGCGCGTATAGGCCCCGAGCGCCACCAGCGCGTCGGAGACATAGCTCTCGTCGGGCGAGCCGGGCTCGACCTCCTGCGCGGCGATCTCCTGATAGAACTTGAACGCCTCGTAGTCGTTGCGCGCCACGCCGTCGCCCTCGGCATACATGCGCGCGAGCTTCCAGCGCGCGCCGAGCTGGCCGTTGTCGGCCGCGTAGCGATAGGCTTCGACGGCCTGCTCCTTGTGGCCGCTCTTGTAGGCGGAGAAGCCGAAGCGGAACACCGCCCAGGGGCTCTTCTGCTCGTGGCTCTTCTGCTCGTCCGGCGTGCCGATCACCGACTGGTCGAGCGCATGGGCCGCTGGCGCCGCGGTCATGGCGCCGACGGCGACCGCGCAGAACATGCCCGCCATCACGAGGCGGTTCGCCGGTCTTGTGCTCGAAACGTCGTACACGATCATCGTCATCCTTGGCCGCGGGCGGTGCGGCCTGCCTCCCGTCGAACGCCTCTCGCGGGCGTCCTCTACGGAAGGCTATCGAGGTGCTCCGGGTTTATGGCGGGAAGTGGGCGATCTGCCATAGCGCGGAAGCAACACTCGAAGGATGTCGTATGAGTGTTGCGGAATCGCCACATGAAAATGCCCGCTCCGAAGGCATCGGAGCGGGCCGAAGGTCGATGGCGGCGAAGGAAAGCCGCTTATTCGGGCAGGACGCGCACCGCGCCCTTGTCGGCGCTGGCGGCGAAGGCCGCATAGGCCTTGAGCGCGGTGGTGACGTTGCGCTTGCGCGGGGCGGCCGGCTTCCAGCCGAGCCGGTTCTGCTCGGCGCGGCGCGCGGCCAGCTCCTCGTCCGGAACGCGCAGGCTGATGGTGCGGCCGGGAATGTCGATGTCGATGATGTCGCCGTTGCGCACCAGCCCGATCGCCCCGCCGCCTGCGGCCTCCGGCGAGACGTGGCCGATGGACAGGCCCGAGGTGCCGCCGGAGAAGCGGCCGTCGGTCAGCAGCGCGCAGGCCGCGCCCAGCCCCTTCGATTTCAGGTAGCTGGTCGGGTAGAGCATCTCCTGCATGCCCGGTCCGCCCTTCGGCCCCTCGTAGCGGATGACGACGACGTCGCCCGCCTTGACCTCGTTGCCGAGAATGCCCTTCACCGCCGCGTCCTGGCTTTCGAAGACCACGGCCGGGCCGGAGAATTTCAGGATGGATTCGTCCACGCCCGCCGTCTTCACCACGCAGCCGTCGAGCGCGATGTTGCCCTTGAGCACGGCGAGGCCGCCGTCCCTGGAGAACGGATGCTCGGCCGAGCGGATGACGCCGGTCTCGCGGTCGAGGTCGAGGTCGTCCCAGCGGCGGTCCTGGCTGAAGGCGGTCTGCGACGGCACGCCGCCGGGCGCGGCCATGTAGAACTCGCGCACCGCGGCGCTGTTGGTGCGGGCGATGTCCCAGCGGTCGATGGCGTCGCCGAGGCTGGCGGCATGGACGGTCGGCTGGTCGCGGTTGATGAGGCCGGCGCGGTCGAGCTCGCCGAGGATGGCGAAGATGCCGCCGGCGCGGTGCACGTCCTCCATGTGGACGTCGCTCTTGGCCGGCACGACCTTGCACAGCACCGGCACCTTGCGCGACAGCGCGTCGATGTCGTCCATGTCGAAGTCGATGCCGCCCTCGTGCGCGGCGGCCAGGATGTGCAGCACCGTGTTGGTCGAGCCGCCCATGGCGATGTCGAGCGTCATGGCGTTCTCGAACGCGCCGCGCGAGGCGATGTTGCGCGGCAGCACGTTCTCGTCGCCCTGCTCGTAGTAGCGCTGGGCGAGGTCGACGATCAGATGCCCTGCCTCGACGAAGAGCCGCTTGCGGTCGGCGTGGGTGGCGAGCGTCGAGCCGTTGCCCGGCAGCGACAGGCCGAGCGCCTCGGTCAGGCAGTTCATCGAGTTGGCGGTGAACATGCCCGAGCACGAGCCGCAGGTCGGGCAGGCCGAGCGCTCGATCGCCTTGACGTCCTCGTCCGAGACCTTGTCGTCGGCCGCCGCCACCATGGCGTCCACCAGGTCGAGCGCGTGGCTCTTGCCGGCGAGCACCACCTTGCCGGCCTCCATCGGCCCGCCGGAGACGAAGACCGACGGGATGTTGAGGCGCAGCGACGCCATCAGCATGCCGGGGGTGATCTTGTCGCAGTTGGAGATGCAGACCATGGCGTCGGCGCAGTGCGCGTTGACCATGTATTCGACCGCGTCCGCGATCAGCTCGCGCGACGGCAGCGAGTAGAGCATGCCGTCATGGCCCATGGCGATGCCGTCGTCCACCGCGATGGTGTTGAACTCCTTGGCGACGCCGCCCGCCGCCTCGATCTCGCGCGCCACGAGCTGGCCGAGGTCCTTGAGGTGCACGTGGCCCGGCACGAACTGGGTGAAGGAGTTGACCACGGCGATGATCGGCTTGCCGAAGTCGCCGTCCTTCATGCCTGTGGCGCGCCACAGGCCGCGCGCGCCCGCCATGTTGCGGCCGTGGGTCGTCGTACGGGAGCGATAGGGGGGCATGGCGTTTCCAGACCTTTTTGGCTTTTCCGGCGTTTGAAATAGCTAATAGCGGCAACGGGCGGGCCTGTCAGCGCCCACCCGTTGGGTCAGGCGGATGTCAGCCGGCGTCGGCGAGCCGCGACCGCGCCGCCTCCAGCCGCGCGCGCGCCTCCCGGAGCCCGGCGAGCTTCTCGCGTTCGGCCTCCACGACCTCCTCCGCGGCGCGCTCGACGAACTGCGGATTGGCGAGCTTCTTCTCGACGCGGCCGATCTCGTCGGCGTTCTTCGCCAGCTCCTTGTCGAGCCGGGCGGCCTCGGCCTTGAGGTCGATCAGGTCGCCGAGCGGCAGGCAGGCGGTCGCCTCGCCGATGACGATCTGGGCCGAGCCCTTGGGCGCGGTCTCGGCGAAGCCGACCTCGCTGATGCGGGCGAGCCGCCGGATCGCCGGGTCGTGGCGCGCCACGCGCTCGCGCGTCGCCGCACTTGCGCCGACCATGACCAGCGGCGCCACGGCCGCGGGCGGCACGTTCATCTCCGAGCGCACCGAGCGGATGCCGGAGACGAGGTCGACCAGCCAGTTGATCTCGGCGGCGGCCTCCGCATCCTCGAAGTCCGGCGTCGGCCATGGCGCGTGGCACAGCAGCGTGGCGCGCGGGCTCTCCTCGTCCGCCGTCTGCGCCCACAGCTCCTCGGTCATGAACGGCATCATCGGGTGGAGCAGCTTGTAGATCTCGTCGAGCACATGGGCCATCGCCGCGCGGCTTTCGGCCTTGGCCGCCTCGTCCTCGCCGGCGAAGACCGGCTTCAGAAGCTCGACATACCAGTCGCAGAACGTGCCCCAGACGAAGTCATAGGCAGCGTTGGCGGCCTCGTTGAACTTGTAGTCCTCGATGCCCTTGGTGACGGCAGCGGCGCCGCGGGCGGTCGCCCCGACGATCCAGCGATTGAGCGGCAGCGTATTGGCGCGGGGGTCATAACCCTCGACGCGGCGGCATTCGTTCATGAAATTGCGGTAGCCGGCGACGCGCGCCGGGTCGAGCTTCACGTCGCGCCCCTGCGCCGCCATGATGGCGAGCGTGAAGCGCAGCGCGTCCGCGCCGTACTCGTCGATCAGCTCCAGCGGGTCGATGACGTTGCCCTTGGACTTCGACATCTTGGCGCCGTGCTTGTCGCGCACCAGCGCATGCACATAGACGGTGTGGAACGGCTCCTCCTTCATGAAATGGAGACCCATCATCATCATGCGGGCGACCCAGAAGAAGATGATGTCGAAGCCGGTGACGAGGACGTCGGTCTGGTAGTAGGTGTCGAGCTCCTTCGTCTTCTCCGGCCAGCCGAGCGTCGAGAACGGCCACAGCGCCGAGGAGAACCAGGTGTCGAGCACGTCCTCGTCGCGGGTGAGGATGTCGCCCGGCTCGAAGTTCTCCAGCTTGTCCTCGACCCACGCCTTCCACGGCCCTTCGAGCGCGAGGTAGTATTCGACCGCCTCGTCCAGCGCCTCCTTCTCGGTCTTGGCGACGAAGACGTGGCCGTCCGGCCCGTACCAGGCCGGGATCTGATGGCCCCACCACAGCTGGCGCGACACGCACCAGGGCTGAATGTTCTCCATCCACTCGAAATAGGTCTTCTCCCAGTTCTTCGGCACGAAGGTGGTGCGGCCCTCGCGCACGGCGGCGATGGCCGGCTCCGCCAGCGTCTTCGCGTCGACGTACCACTGGTCGGTCAGGAACGGCTCGATCGGCACGCCGCCGCGGTCGCCGTGCGGCACCATGTGACGGTGCGGCTCGACCTTCTCGAGGAAGCCGCCCTCCTCCATGATCGCGACGACGAGCTTGCGCGCCTCGAACCGGTCGAGGCCGTGCAGTTGGTCCCACACCGCCTCGCGCTGAGGCGTCACTTCAATATCTTCAAGGAAATCGTCGTTATCCTTGATGTTTATCGTCGCATCGACATTCAGCACATTGACCATGCGCAGGCCATGGCGCTTGCCGACCTCGAAGTCGTTGAAGTCGTGCGCCGGGGTGATCTTGACCGCGCCGGTGCCCTTCTCCGGGTCGGAATACTCGTCCGCGACGATTCTGATGCGGCGGCCGACGATCGGCAGCAGCGCATGCTTGCCGACGAGACGGGTGTAGCGCGCGTCGTCGGGATGGACGGCGACGCCCGTGTCGCCCAGCATCGTCTCCGGCCGCGTCGTGGCGACCGTGATGTAGGTCGACGGATCGAGCGGATCGTAGGTCGCGCCCTCGACGGGATAGCGGAAGTGCCAGAGATTGCCGTCGAGATCGACCTGCTCGACCTCGAGGTCGGAGATCGCGGTCAGGAGCTTCGGGTCCCAGTTGACCAGCCGCTTGTCCTTGTAGATCAGCCCTTCCTTGTAGAGCGTGACGAAGACCTCGAGCACCGCCGCCGACAGGCCCTCGTCCATGGTGAAGCGCTCGCGCGACCAGTCGCAGGAGGCACCGAGCCGCTTCAGCTGGTTGAAGATCATGCCGCCGGATTCGGCCTTCCACTCCCAGACCTTGTCGATGAATTCCTCGCGCGTCAGGTCGCGGCGGTGGATCTGCTTCTCCGTCAGCTGCCGCTCGACCACCATCTGGGTGGCGATGCCGGCATGGTCCATGCCCGGCTGCCACAGCACGTTCTTGCCGCGCATGCGCTCGAACCGGACGAGGATGTCCTGCAGCGTGTTGTTGAGCGCATGGCCCATATGCAGCGAGCCGGTGACGTTCGGCGGCGGGATGACGATGGCGAAGGTCTCGGCGCCCGGCTGCGAGCCGGCTCCGGCGGCGAATGCGTCCGCCGCCTCCCAGGCCTTGGCGATCCTGGGTTCGACGGCCTTGGCGTCGTAGGTCTTGTCGAGCATGGGGAGAGATCCGAATTTCCGGGCAGTTATGCCGGGTGTAAACCGGAAGGGCGGGGCCAAGTCAACTGCGCCCCCCGCCGGCCGGACCTTCCCGCACGAAAACGCCGCCCGGAAGGCGGCGTCTCCAATCCCGCGGGTCGCTCGACCTCAGCCGCCGCGCGCGACGCGCTCGATCTCCTCGCGCACCAGCCTCTCGACCAGCGTCGGCAGGTTGTTGTCGAGCCATTCCTGCAGCATCGGGCGCAGCATCTCCTCGGCCACCTCGTCGAAGGAGCGGCGGCGGCTGGCGGCGAACGCCTCGGAAAGCTCGCCGAAGGCGGCCGCGACCTGACGGCCGGCATGGTCGGAAATCAGCGACGGCCTGATCTCGGTCGAGGCAGCTTCGGCCGGGGCGGCTTCGACGGAAGCGGGCGTCACCGGGCGCAGATGCGCGACGGACTCCCGCAGATGCTCCTCGAAAATCGGGACGGCGGGCGCGTGCGCCTGCGGCGCCTCGTCCTCGCGCGGGTCGAGGCTTTCGTGCGGATCGGAGCTCACGGCCGGCTCCGGCGAGGACGAGTGGACAGGCTCGGCGGCGGCCGGCTCGTGCCGGCGCGAGACGGCCGGCTGCACGGCCGCGGCATCGTCCAGCTCCGCCCGGAAGGCCTCGACTTCATGCTGAATCTCGCCGCGGACAGCTCCGGCGTCCCGTTCTCCTCCTCCAGCGGACGGCGCGCCGTGTCGCTGTCCTCGATGATCCGGCGGATCGACGCCAGAATTTCCTCCATCGAGGGTTCGCGCTGGGCGCTGCCAGTCTGAGCCATGATTGCAACCATCGCCTGCTTCGATTCGTCCTGCCGGCGCCGGTCGAATCCACCGCGGGCGCCGAATCAGGAATTCTAGGCTAGACGAGGCCGCCGGTGGAGCGAAGCCCCCGCCCGGCAAAGTCGCAACTTTCGCACAAGATTGGACCGCCCCGCCCGCCGGTAGGATCAGCGGTGCGGATCAGCGCCCGTCGGGCGTCTTCGTCCCGACCCACTTGTCCTTGACGGCGTCGTAATGCTCCTGCGGATTGTAGACCGCGACGTTGAGGCCGAGGCGCTGCGGCGAGAGCCGGCCCATCGCCGACAGGATCGCATAGCTCGCGGCCACCACGTCGCGCTCGGCGCTGGCGAGGTTGATCTGCGCGGTGATCACGTCGGCCTGCGCGTTGAGCACGTCGAGCGTGGTGCGCTGGCCGACATTGCGCTCCTCGATGACGCCGTCGAGGGCGAGCTGCGCGGCGGACACCAGCTCGCGGCCGGCCGCCACGACCTCGCGCGCCGCGACATACTGCGTCCATGCGGCCGTGACCGCCGCGCGCACCTGATCGCGCGCCACGTCGACCTCGATGCGCGCCTGGCCGAGCGATTCCTTGGACTGGCGCACCTGCGCCGAGGCGCGCCCGCCCTGATAGATCGGGATCGTCAGGTTGAGGCCGATGGAGGCGGAATCCGAGCGGCCGTCGCTTGCGCCCACGCCGGGCAGGCCGCTCACCGTGTCGCGGTAGGAATGGGTCACGCCGGCCTGCGCGCTGACCTGCGGCAGCAGCGAGCCCTCGGCCGACTTCACCTGAAAGGACGCGGCGTCGACCAGATGGAGCGTGGCCTTGATGGCGGGGTGCTCGGCGAGCGCCACGCCGAGCGCCGCGTCGATGCCGGCCGGCAGCAGCTTGGCGACCGGCGCGGCCGGCTCCAGCCTGCCCGGCCTGTCGCCGACGAGCTGGAGATAGGCGGCCTCGCTCGCCAGGACCTGGGCCCGCGCCGCGCTGAGCTGGGCGACGGCGGCAGCCTGCTGCGCCTGCGCCTGCGCGACATCGGTGCGGGTGCCCTCGCCGACCTCGAAGCGCGAGCTGGCGGCGCGCACCTGCTCGCCGAGGAATTCGAGGTTGCGGCCGTGCAGCACCGCGATCTGGCGGTCGCGCAGCACGTCGACATAGGCCGCGGCGGCGTTGAAGAGGATGTTCTGCTCGGTGTTGCGCAGGCTCTCATTGGCCGCGCGCACCTGCGATTCGGCGGCGCGCACGTTGTTCAGCGTCTGAAACCCGTCGAACAGCGACTGCTGGATGGCGACGCCGAACGACCCCGTGGTGATGCGGGCGGTGTTGTTGGTGGAGGTGTAGCCGAAGCTGCCGGTGCCGGCGATGTAGGGCCGCCAGCCGGACTTGGCGATGGCCACGTTCTCGTCCGTCACGCGCACGCCGGCGCGGGCCGAGTTCATGCTGGCGTTGTTCTGATATGCGCGGGCCAGGGCGCCGTGGATCGTCTCCGCCATCGATGGCTGCGAGAGCGCGAGCACTCCCGACATTGCGACTACGGCGTAGAAGCCTCTGCGAATCATCGACACGACCCACCTCATGCATACGGGACGGGCACCGCCTTGCAGCACCATATCCAATGAAATCCCAGCCGGGAACCGGCAGGCGAGAGCCATCGCAGCGACGCCGCAGGGCGCGGGTCGCTTGTCCTCGCAATGCGAACGCTACACGATTTCCGGAAGGGGGGCGTTACACTTTGGTAACAATTCAGAATTTTTTGGCCCCGTCCCCGATTAAATACGCCCGGCCGGAATCCGGCCTAGAACACGAACTCCGGCGCCCGGCGGAACGCGGCGAACGGCGGGACCGCGGCGTTGAACGCGGAGCGGGACGACACCAGCCCGCCCTCCTTGATCCAGATCGTCGCCCGCCCGGAATTCCCCTCGCCGACGACGGCGACGAGGCGGCCGCCGTCCTTGAGCTGGTCGAACAGCGCCGGCGACACCTCGTCGACAGCGCCTTCGATCAGAATCACGTCGTAGGGCGCCTGCGCGGCGTGGCCGGCGGGCAGCTCCCCCTCGACCACGGAGACGTTCTCGCAGCCCTGCGCCGAAAGGATGCGCGCGGCCTCGGCGGCGAGGGTCGAATCGCTCTCCAGCGCCACGACGAAGCCGGCGATCCTGGCGAGCACCGCGCTGGAATAGCCGGTGCCCGCGCCGACATCGAGGACGAGGTCGCCCGCGCGCACGTCGGCGAACTGCACCAGCTTGGCGAAGGGCGAGGCGCGCATCAGGAAGCGGCCGGGGCGACCGTCCGCGATCTCGATGTCCTCGTCGATATAGGCGAGCGGCCGGCGGGCGGCGGGCACGAACTCCTCGCGCGGAACCTCGAGCATGGCGGCAAGGATTCTCGTGTCGGTCACATCGGTCGTGCGCAGCTGGCCGTCGACCATCTTCACCCGCAGTTCCTCGAAATCGACCGTCATGTCACCACCAGCCCGGCAAAGCGGGCGTCCCTCGTCAACCGCCTGAACCACCGCCGTTCCCGGTGAACGGCGGGCCCTGGATATGCCGTCTCGCTGCGCGGGCGGGAAGCCGCTGTGGATCTCGCCCGGCTTTTTACCGGGACGCGCTCCCCGCGCCAGCGGAGAATTGGAGGCCTCGGCCGGAATCGAACCGGCGTGCAAGGATTTGCAGTCCTCTGCGTAACCACTCCGCCACGAGGCCTCTCCATTCCACCGGCCTCAATAGGTTCGGGGCTTGAGGGCGTCAAGCCGTCAGTGCTCATTCCGGGCGAAATCCCGTGCGACATTCTGGGAGCCCCGCCGCCATGCGGACGGCACCGCGCCGGCGGATTTTCCTGCCGGGCCGGCGCCCCGACATCCTCGATGGAAGGATGGAAGAAGGAGCCGGCGCCTCAGCGCCGCCGCGCGCGCCGCCGGCCCCTGCGCTCGGCCCACCACAGCTCGAACCGCCGGCGCCAGCGGCGCACCATGGCGAATTCGTAGGACAGGACGAGCACGCCGAGGGGGATCATCCAGAACCCCAGCACCGGCAGGAACCCGAAGATGCCGAGGACGATGAGCGCCACGCCGATGACGATGCGCATCCGCCGCGACCGCGGCATGGCGAACTCGCGTCCCATCACCGAAATCTTGCGCGGCCCTGCGTGGGCTTTCGTCTCCGTCGGCTCCATATCCTCGTCCGTCAGGGGCATTCGCCCGCCCAACGCGCGCGGCCGGTTTCCGCCGCGCGTCCAGCGGCACATATGAGGCGCACCCGCCCGAAACGCCATATCGGCAGCGATAAAAAGCGGGAAAAATCAGCGATTGATGCTTTGCAAAGCCGAACGCTCTTTGCTATTAGGCAGCCACGTTCGCGCGAGCAGGCTGTTCCCCGGTAGCTCAGCGGTAGAGCAACCGGCTGTTAACCGGTTGGTCGATGGTTCGAATCCGTCCCGGGGAGCCACTTTCTTCCAGAAAGTCCGGATTTCTCAATGTTTTCAGGGCGCAGGCGTGTCCCTGTCCGCATTCCGGCAACCGGCGGCCGCCGTCATCCGTGGCCGCCAAGCCCGCCCTACCCGTCCAGCGACGGCGCGACGGCCTGGACCGCCCGCGCCACCACGCCGGCCCATGTGCGGGCGGTCTCCTCGGTGCGGATCAGGTCGTTGCGGATCTCGAATTCGGCGCAGGGCAGGCCGCGCCGCTCGCCGTGGACGGGGATCGCGTAGTCGGTCTCGTCGCCGACGCTGTAGGGCTCGTTGATCCCGACGCAGAAATCCGTGTTGGCCTTCAGCCACTCCGCGATGGCGGGCGAGAACTGCCGGTCGCGGTTGTAGAGGATGCCGATCTCCCACGGCCGGCTCCTGCCGCGGAACACCGGCGTGAAGCTGTGGACGGTGACGAGGAGGGTGCGCCGGCCCGCGGCCGCGCGCCGGTCGAGCGCCTCGCTCACCGCGTCGTGGAACGGCCAGAAGATGGCGTCGGCGCGCGCCCGCCTCTCCTCGTCGGAGATGCCGACATTGGCGGGAATGGTCGTGTCCTCGCTCCGCACCGGCGCGAAATCGGCGACGTCCGGCCGCCGGTTGCAGTCGCAGACGAGGCGCGAGTAGCGCTGGGTGAACAGCGGCGCGTCGAGCAGGGCGGAGAGCGCGACCGCCACCTGCTTCGCGCCGATGTCCCAGGCGATGTGACGCTCGAGATCGACGGCGGAGAGCCCCATGTCGCCATAGGCGCGCGGGATCAGCCGGCCGGCATGCTCGCAGATCAGGAAGAAATCCGATTTCCCCCCGGCATTGTGGACCTCGAGCGGGTGCGGCTCGTCGTCCTCCAGGATCGAGAAGGCACGGGCCTGAACGGAACGGGTCAATGTGAATCTCCAGAGCGCAATTGTCTGAAATGGTACAAATCCGCGCGGAGAATTCAACTTGTATCTTTTCGTTGACGCCGCATCCGCCGAGAACCTATCATCGAACGAGAGCGCCCGACAGAACCTCCGGGCAGAAGGTGACAGGGGAATTTTCGTCCTCCGGCAGGAAGCCGGCCGCAGCCGGTGCCGGCAGCATCGGCGGCGAACGGCGACGAGGCCGAAGGCGAAAGCGACCGGCGAGCCCTGCCCCGCGCGGTTCTGTCAGGCGCTCCACGAGCGAGATCGGGAAATCTACGGCGGCGGATGACGGGCCAGGCGATCATCGAGGCAAGAGAGCTTTCCATGCGCTTCGGCGGCGTCGTGGCGGTGGACGGTTACTCGCTGACCCTCGGCCGGGAGGACCTGACCGGGCTGATCGGCCCCAACGGCGCCGGCAAGACCACCGCCTTCAACCTGCTCACCGGCGTATTGCGCCCCACCACCGGCTCGATCGCGGTCAACGGCCGCGACATGACCGGGCAGAGGCCGCACAGGCTGGCGCAGGCCGGCCTCGCGCGCACCTTCCAGAACATCCGCCTCTTCGCCGACCTCTCGGTGCTGGAGAATGTCATGTGCGGCGGCCATGTGCGCCACGGCGCGTCGCTTTTCTCCACCCTCGCCTGGTCGCCCTCGTTCCGCCGCAGCGAGGCACAGATCGCCGCAGAGGCCGCCCGCATCGTCGCGCAGGTGGGCCTGTCGGCGGCGATCGACCGGCGCGCCGGCGACCTCTCCTACGGCGACCAGCGTCGCGTCGAGATCGCCCGTGCGCTGGCCACCGGGCCGAAGGCGCTGCTGCTCGACGAGCCGGCGGCCGGCCTCAACCCCAGCGAGACGCAGGCGCTGGTCGAGCTGATCCGCCGCATCAACGGCGAGTTCGGCATCGGCGTCCTCGTGGTCGAGCACGACATGCGCCTCGTCATGGATCTGTGCCGGCGCATCCAGGTCATCAATCGCGGCCGCCTCGTCTGCGAGGGCACGCCGGCCGAGGTGCAGGCCGACCCGGCGGTCATCGAGGCCTATCTCGGCACGCGGCGTCAGGGGAAGGCCCATGCCTGACTCCAGCGGGCCTGACGCGACCATGCTCGAGGTCAGCGGCCTCAACGTCTTCCGCGGCGCCACGCACGTGCTCAAGGACGTGTCGTTCGAGGTCGGCAAGGGCGAGCTCGTCGCGCTGATCGGCGCCAACGGCGCCGGCAAGTCGACCACGCTGCTGGCGCTCTCCGGCCTGCTTCCGGTCCGCTCGGGCAGCGCCCGCATGAAGACCGACGCCGGCGCGCTGGAGCTGACGCGCGCCTCGACCGAGGCCATCGTCCGCGCCGGGCTGATCCACTGCCCCGAGGGCCGGCAGATCTTCCAGTCGCTGACCGTCGAGGAGAATCTGGCGCTCGGCGCCTACACCCGCTCCGACCGGGACTGGATCGCCAAGACCACGCGGGAGGTCCACGACCTCTTCCCCATCCTGCGCGAGCGCGCCTCGCTGCCGGCCGGCGCGCTCTCCGGCGGCGAGCAGATGATGGTGGCGATGGGCCGCGCGCTCCTCGGCGCGCCGAAGCTGCTTCTGCTCGACGAGCCCTCGCTCGGCCTCGCGCCCAAGGTCATCGAGACCATCTTCGACGTCATCGCCGAGCTGAAGGCGCGCGGCGTCACCATCCTCTTGATCGAGCAGAACGCCGCGATGGCGCTCGAGATCGCCGACCGCGCCCATGTCATGGAGAACGGCCGC
>JALHFU010000093.1:0-23115 GCA_022838525.1 Hyphomicrobiales bacterium
CTCCTTCGTCAGATCTTCTGCCGAAAGGATAATATCGTCGTCCACGTTCCCTCCCATCGTCGTCATCCTCCCTCCCGGCCCGTCGTCAGGACGATCTTGCCCCTGGCCCGGCCAGCCTTCAGCGCCGCCAGAGCCTCGGCAAAACGCTCCAGCGGCAGGGTCTGCGAGACATGCGGGTCGAGCTTGCCTTGCTGCCACAGCGAGAAGATCGTCCGCTGCGCCGCAGCCACCTTTTCCGGCTCGCGCTCACGGTAGTCGGACCATTGCAGGCCCGCAACCGCGATGTTCTTGACCAACAGGTAATTGGCCCGTATCGCCGGGATGTCGCCGGCGGCGAAGCCGACGACGACCATGCGCCCGCGCCACGCCATGGCGCGCAGCGCCGCGGCGTTGGCGGCACCCCCGACCGGGTCGATGACGATGTCGGCGCCGCGCCCGCCGGTGGCCGCGAAGACCGCGGCGCGCAGGCCCTCGTGGAGATCGTCCATGCCGGCATCGACGACGTGGTCGGCGCCGAGCGCCTTCGCCACGGCAGCACCCTCCGCGCCGCGCGTGCAGGCGACGACGACCGACGCGCCGAGCGCCTTGGCGAGCTGCACGCCGGCCGAGCCGACGCCGCCCGAGGCGCCCAGCACCAGCACGGTGTCGCCCCGCCGGAAGCCCGCCCGCTCGACCAGCGCGAACCAGGCGGTCTGGTAGACCAACCCCAGCGCCGCCGCGGTCGCGAACCCCATGCCGTCGGGCATGGGGAAGCAGCTTTCGGCGCGCGCCACCAGCTTCTCGGCATAGGCCCCGTATTCGACCTGCACCGCGACGCGGTCGCCGACGGCGAGCCCGCTCACGCCCGGCCCGAGCCGCGCCACGGTGCCGGCCGCGGCCTTGCCCGGCGAGAACGGCAGCGGCGGCTTGACCTGATAGCGGCCCTCGATGACGAGGATGTCGGGATAGTTGGCCTCCGCCGCCACGACGTCGATCACCACCTCGCCCTCGCCCGGGACGGGCTCGGCGACATCGGCGAGCGCGGCTTCCTCGAACGGCGCGAACTCCTTGACCAGAACGGCCTTCATCCGTCCTCCCTCCCGGGAAGCTCGCCCAGAAGTTCATCGGTGTGCTCGCCCAGAACCGGGGCACGCTTGACGGCTCCCGTCCCGGCCCGCATGCCGGCGGCGATCGGCGTGGGCAGGGCCGCGATCTCGTCGCCCCCGGCATTGGCCAGCCGGTTCGCGAACACGCCGCGGGCGGAAAAATGCGGGTCGGCCATCGCCTCGCGCGCCGAACGCACGATGCTGCAGCAGCAATCGGCGGCGCGCAGCACCGGCTCGAGCTCGTCCGCCGTGCGGGCGGCGATGATTTCGGCGATGCGGCGCATGGTCTCCTGCGGCGCGACGCTATCGTCGATCAGATGATGGTCGAGGCCGATGGCGGCGCAGAAGGCGAGCCAGAACTTCTGCTCCAGCGCGGCGACGGCGACGAAGCGGCCGTCCGCCGTGGGGTAGAGGCGGTAGCGGCACGAGCCGCCCGACACCAGCGCATCGCCGTTGCCCGGCCAGCGGCCGGTCGCCTGCCCCTCGCCCAGCGCCCAGTAGAGGAAGGGAAAGAGGTTGTCCGACATGGCGATGTCGAGATAGGTCCCCTGCCCCGTAAGATCCCGCTTACGCAAGGCCAGCAGGATGTTGAGCACGGCCGGATAGGTACCGCCCGCGATGTCGGCGATCAGCGCCGGCGGGACGACGGGCGTCTCGGGCGTGCCGCAGCTCAGCGCCAGGAGGCCGGTGTCGCCGATATAGTTCAGGTCGTGGCCGGCGCGCTGGCTCGCCGGGCCGGTCTGGCCGTAGCCGGTGATCGAGCAGTAGATGATGTCGGGCCGGATGGCGCGCACGTCGTCGTAGCCGAGGCCGAGCCGCGCCATGACGCCGGGGCGGAACTGCTCGACCAGGATGTCGGCGCGCTCGATCAGCGGCTTCAGCCGCGCGCGCGACGCCTCGTCCTTGAGGTCGACGGCGATGCTCTTCTTGCCGCGGTTGAGCATGGCGAAATTGGCGCTGTCCGTGCCCCATGCCGGGACGTAGCCGCGCATCTCCTCGCCCGTGCCCGGCCGCTCGACCTTGACCACCTCCGCGCCGGCCTCGGCGAGGAACAGCGTCGCCATCGGCCCCGGCAACAGAGTGCTGAAGTCGAGGACGGTGATGCCTGCAAGCGCGCCCGTCGTCATTGCCCGTCCTCCCGCGCCCCGGCCCGCGTCTTGGCGACCACGGCGCGGCGCGCCGGCATGTAGGAGAGATGGCCCGTCATCTCGAAGATGGCCTTCGAGACGTCGTGATGGCGGGCGAGGCCGCCGCGTTCCACGCGCTCGATCGGCCCGTCGGGATAGCCGAGACCCATGCGGCAGGTCATGTCCATGGCCTCCGCGCTCGCCAGGCCCTCGTCGAGGAAGCGCAGCGCCGCGTTGTATTTCGGGCGCACGAGGCGGTCGATGATGCGGCCCGGCTGGTCGGCGCAGACCACGACCGCGAAGCCCGCCGCCTCGAACAGCGCAATGGCGGTCTCGATGGCCGCCGGGTCGCTCGCCGGCTGGCGCACCAGCTCGATCAGGTTGGTGGGCGCATCGTTGCCGTTGCGATAGCGCGCGAAGCCGAGCACGTTCGAGCCTTCGCGGCCGCCGTCCTCGCCGGTGTGGACGCCGAGGCATTCGGTGTCGAGCTCGACGAGGATCGCCGTCTTCGCCGGGTCGCCGGGCGCCCGCCCGCCCGAGCCGCCGAGGTGGATGACGATGTCGGCATCCTCGCTGGCGCCGGTCAGGAATGCGTCGCCTTCGGGAAAGGATCGGCTGGGGCCGTTCTGCCGGATCGAATAGTCGTGCATGGCTGTCCTCCCCTATTGCTGTTCGTAGTCGTAGAAACCGCGGCCGGACTTCCTGCCGAGGCGGCCGGCAGCGACCATGCGCCTGAGCAGCGGCGGCGCCGAGGCGCGCGGGTCGAGCGTGACCGGATAGAACGCCTCGCACAGGCGGATCTGCGTGTCGAGGCCGATCAGGTCGAGAAGCTCGCACGGCCCCATCTTGTAGCCGAGGCCGGTCTTGATCGCCTTGTCGATGTCGGCCGGCGTCGCCACGCCCGCCTCGATGGCGCGGATGACGTCGTTGTTGAACGGCACCAGCAGCGCGTTGAGGATGAAGCCCGGCTTGTCCTGCGTCTCGACCGGCTTCTGGCCGGCGGCGAGCGTGAAGGCCCAGGCCGCCGCGAAGGCGGCGTCGGAGGTGTTGATGCCGCGCGACATCTCGATCAGCTTCATCAGCTCGGCCGGCAGGCAGAAATGCATGCCCACCACGCGGTCCTCGCGGCCGCAGCCCGACGCGATCTCGGTGATCGACAGCGTCGAGGTGTTGGATGCGAAGATCGTCTGCGGCCCGCAAACGGCATCGAGCTTCGCGAACAGCGCGCGCTTGACGTCGAGGTTCTCGAAGATCGCCTCGATGACGAGGCCGGCCTCGGCGAGCGCGCCGAGGTCGGTCGTGTCCACCAGATTGGCAAGGGCGGCGTCGCGCTCCTCCGCCGTCATCTTGCCGCGCTCGACCGACTTGTCGAAGAAGCGCGCGGCCCGCTTGCGCGCGGCGGCGAGGCCGGCTTCCTGCGTGTCGTAGCAGAGCGTGCGGAAGCCGGCGCGGGCGCAGACGAGCGCGATGCCCGCCCCCATGGTGCCGCCTGCGCCGCAGACGGCCACTGTCGTGATCGGTGTCGTCATTGGGTTCTGAAGCTCCGTCCGATGAGCTGGCGATGGACCTGGTTGGTGCCTTCCCAGATCTGGGTGATCTTGGCGTCGCGCATCAGCCGCTCGGCGCGGTAGTCGCGGCAATAGCCGTAGCCGCCGAGGAACTGCACGCATTCGGTGGTCATCCTCATGGCGAGGTCGGAGGCGCGCAGCTTGGCGAGCGAGGCCTCGAGGCCGAAATCGGCGACGCCGCCGTCGACGAGGTCGCCGACATGGTCGATCCAGCGCTCGACCAGCGCCAGCTCGCCGGCGAGGTCGGCGAGCGTGAACTGGTTGGCCTGGAACTCGATGATCCTTCTGCCCGACTGGCTGCGCTCATTGGCGTAGGCCACCATGTCCTTCAGCGCCGCGCGCGCGATGCCGCGCGCGTGCGCGGCGACCGAGGGCCGCGACTTGTTGAGCGAGGCGAGCAGGATCGACAGGCCGTCGCCGGGATTGCCGAGCAGGTTGGCGCGCGGCACGCGCATGCCCTCGAAGGCGAGCGCGCAGGTGGACGAGGCGTTGTGTCCCATCTTCTTCTCCTTGCCGACGACGGAGAAGCCGGGCGTGCCCTTCTCCACGATCAGCGCGGAGATCGACCGCTTGGGGTCGTCGATTTCCGACCATTTGCCGAACACCAGCATGCGGTCGGCGACGTCGCCATTGGTGATGAAGACCTTGGTGCCGTCGACCACGACGTCGTCGCCGTCGGGGGTGAAGCGGGTCTTCATGCCGGTGGCGTCCGAGCCCGCCGTCGGCTCGGTGATGGCGAGCGCGCCGAGCCCGCCCTCGGCGATGAGCGGCAGGAGGCGGGCGCGCTGCTCGTCGGTGCCGAAGTCGATCAGCGGCTTCATGCCGTGATAGGTGGTGGCGTAGATGATGCCGGTCGCGGCACAAGCCTCGGCGATGAGCGACACCACCTCGAGATAGAGCCGGAACGACATCGGCGTGCCGCCATACTCGGCCGGCGTGAAGATGCCGTTGAGGCCCAGCGCGTTGATCGCCTCGACGTTCTCCCACGGGAATTCGCCGCTCTCGTCGAAGCGCGCCGCGTTGGGGGCGATGACGGTGTCGACCATGCGCCGGACCGCGTCGAGGACGAGCCTGTCGTCGTCGCTCCAGTTCCTGCTGCGGTCGATCTGCTCGAAGATCCTCATCAGTGGTTCATCCCCTGTGCGCCGTCGATGTAGATGGTCTCGCCGGTCAGGAAGCCGATGCGCTCGACGAAGATGGCACCGACGAGCCGCGCCACCTCGGCCGGCTCGCCGGGCCGCTTGACCGGCACCCGCGTCTCCAGCCAGCGACGCACCTTGTCGCGGGCGAGGAAGTCGCGGTTGAGATCCGTCTCGATGTAGCCCGGCGCGACGTTGACGACGGCGATGCCGTCGGCGGCCCACTCGACGGCCATGCAGCGCGTCATCGCCGCGACCGCGGCCTTGGAGGCGCAATAGGCGAGGTTGTCGGGCACGCCCAGCTTGTCGAAGAACGAGCCGATATTGACGACGGTGCCGCCGCTCTCCTTCAGGTGCGGGTAGGCCTCGCGCGCGGCGACCATCACGGCCGTGGCGTTGAGGGCCATCACCTTCTCGAACTCGGCCGTGGCGAGCGTTGCGGCAGCGCCGCCGAGATGGACGCCGGCATTGTTGACGAGGCCGACGAGCGGCCCTTCGGCCGCGATGCGCGCGAAGGTCTCCCTGACCGCGGCTTCGTCGGTCATATCGCAGGCATGGCCGGTTCCGGCAGGTGCCGCGCCCGAGCGCGACACGCAGGCCGGACGATAGCCCCGCCCGGCCAGTTCGAGCGCGATGGCCGCGCCGATGCCTTTGCTCGCGCCGGTGACGATGACGGTTCCCTCAGGCATCGCGGAACTCCGGTTTGCGCTTTTCCTCGAACGCGGCCATGCCCTCCTCGGCGTCGGCCGTGCGGTAGGCGAGCGTGGACAGCTCCGCCTCGACGCGCAGCCCCTCGTGCAGCGGCAGGTCGTGGGCGCGCTGCACGGCGCGGCGGGCGAAGCCGAGCACCGGCAGGCTGTAGCGGGTGAAGGCGGAGGCGAAGGCCTTGCCCGCCTCGAGCAGGTCGCCCTCGGCCAGCCTGTTGACGAGGCCGATGCGCTCCGCCTCGCCGGCATCGACCGTGCGGCCCGTCAGGACGATCTCCAGCGCGCGCGCCTCGCCGACGAGGCGCGGCAGGCGCTGGGTGCCGCCATAGCCGGGGATGAGGCCGAGCTTGACTTCCGGCAGGCCGAACTTCGCATTGGGCGAGGCCAGCCGGAAGGTGCAGGCGAGCGCCAGCTCCAGCCCGCCGCCGAAGGCATAGCCGTTGACAAGCGCGATCGACGCCACCGGCAGCTCGTCCAGCTTGGCGAAGACGCGCTGGCCGAGCTCGGCGCCGCGCTTCTGCTCGATCAGCGGGCGGTTGCGCAACTCCTTGATGTCGGCCCCGGCGCAGAACGCCTTGTCGCCGGCCCCGGTGATCAGGAGCGCACGCACGCTATTGTCCTCGGCCACCCGGTCGAGGGCGTCGCCGATCTCGCGGATGATGGCGAAGGAGAGCGCGTTGAGCGCTTCCGGCCGGTCGAGGGTGAGGACGGCGAGGTCGCCGTCGCGGGCAAGCGTCACGGCCATCACGCATCCTCCTTGCGGGTCCGGTAGCGCACCGGCTCGGGCTTGACCTCGCCGCGCTCGACCATGGCGATCAGCTCGCGCTTGAGGATCTTGCCGCTCGCCGTCAGCGGGAAGGCGTCCATGCGCAGGAACCATTCGGGCATGTCATATTTCGACAGGCCGGCGGCGGCGAGATGCTCCAGCACCTCGTCGGCGTCGGGGGTGCCGAGAATGGCGAGGCAGACCTTCTCGCCGAGCCGGTCGTCGGCGACGGGGAAGGCGGCCGCCTTGTCGATCGCGCCGTGCGACACGGCCAGCGCCTCGATGCGCGAGGGATAGATGTTGTGGCCGCCGCGGATGATCAGATCCTTCAGCCGGCCCTCGATCCTGAGGTTGCCGTCCGCGTCGAGCGAGCCGAGGTCGCCGGACAGGAACCAGCCCTGCCGGTTGAAGCTCTGCTCGGTGGCGGCCTGGTTGTCGAAATAGCCGAGCATCAGCGCCGCGCCGCGGCCGCCGATCTGGCCGGTCTCGCCGGGGCCGAGCCGGCGCTCGTCGTTCTCGGGGTCGAAGACGGCGACCTCGTAGGCCGGCCCGCCGCGGCCGCAGGTCGAGACCCAGATGTCCGGGCTGTCGTCGGGATGGGTATACTGGTGCGAGGAGTTTTCGGTCATGCCGTAGATGTTCTGCGGCGTGATGCCCTGCCTGACGAAGGCCTCGGCGACGACGGCGGGGATGGGCGCGCCCGCCATGTAGAAGACCTTGACCACGCCGAGCCTGTCGAGGCCGCGCCTCTTCTGCTCCTGCAATATGTCCATGGCGTGGGTCGGCACGCCCATCACATAGGTCGCGCCCGTCTCGGCGATCCAGTCGAGGCGACTCATGCCGGGCAGCGGATCGTCGGTCACGAACGTGCAGCCGCTCACCAGCCACTGGCCGGCGCCGACCCAGGCGATGTGGTGGGAGAGCGGGCTGAGCGACAGCAGGACCGCGTCGGGCCCCAGCGACCAGTCGCGCGCGAGGTCGCGGGCGTTGGCGAGCAGCGTGTTGGCCGAGTGCATCACGCATTTCGGCTTGCCCGTGGTGCCGGAGGTGAAGGCGAGATAGCCGACCGTGTCCGGATTGTCGTGCGGCGGCCGGGAGGGCGCGCGGCCTTTCCTCGGCAGGTCGGCCTGCGGCAGGTCGGCGATGTCGTAGACCTTCTTCATGCAGGGCAGGCTCCCCAGCATGGCGCGAAGGTCGTGGCGGTCGCGGTCCGCGCCCCAGCCGGGCTCGGTGACGAAGGCCGCACTTCCCAGCCGGGCGACGAGCTCGACGATCTCGCCGCAGGTATAGGTGCGGTGGAGCGACGGGTTGCAGGCGATGCCCTCGCGGGCGCAGGCGAGGAAGGCGACCATGACGTGCAGCCGGTTCGACAGCCACAGCGACACGCGGTCGCCCGCCACCAGCCCGAGCGCCTCGAACTCGGCGGCGAGCGCATCGACGCGCGCCTTGAGCTGGGCCCAGCTCAGGGTCTCGCGGCCGTCGCGCAGCGCCGGCGCGTCGGGCCGCGCCGCGGCATGCCCGGCCATGAGCGTGTAGAAGGTGTCCCGCCGCCACAGGCCGGCCTCGTACCAGGCGGCCGCGCGCGCGGGATCGTGCAATGTCAGGAACGGCCTCATGTCGCTGCCCGTCAGTGCCCGAACTTCGCGGCGTCGGGCTTGCGCTTCCCGGCGAAGCTCGCCTTCAGCTCCTCGGCTTCCTCGGTGCCGAGATATTGCGACAGGAGCAGGTCGTGGGTGACGCGCGACAGGCCGCCGACGCCGCCGTGGCGCGCATTGAAGGCACCCTTGATCGAGGCGAGCGCGAAGGCACCGCGGTCGGCGACCTCGAGCGCGAATTCGCGCGTGCGCTCCTTCAGCTCCGCATCCGGGACGACGCGGTTGATCAACCCCATCTCCTTGGCCTCGGCGGCCGAGATCTTCGGATTGGCGTACCAGATCTCCTTGGCGCGCTTCTTGCCGACGAGGTCCTCGAGATACCAGGTGCCGTAGCCGGCGTCGAACGAGCCCATCATCGGCCCGACCTGGCGGAAGACCGCGCTTTCCTTGGCGATGGTGAGGTCGCAGACCATCTGCAGCACGTTGCCGCCGCCGACCGCGAAGCCGTTGACGCTGGCGATCACCGGCTTCTGCAGGCGGTCGATCGCCTCGTACATCTCCAGCGTCGGCAGCGTCCCGGCATAGAGCTTGGTCTTCTCCATACCGTCCTTCTGGCCGCCGATGCAGAAGAACCGGTCGCCGGCGCCGGTCAGGACGAGAACGCGCGTGCGGGTCTCACGGCGCATCTTCTCGATGCAGTCGCGGATCTCGTGGCACATGGTCGCGGTGAACATGTTGCCGTTCTCCGGCCGGTTGAGCGTCAGCGTGCCGACCGGGCCGTCCTCCTCGTAGATGATCTCGCTGTATGCCATGATCTCAGTCTTCCTCCATATTCCGACGCGGGCCCGCCTCGCGGCGGCCCATTCCTACAGCAAAAGCTCCGCGGAATGTTGGCCTAAACCCGGGGGCGCCGAGCGCGCCGTGCCGGGATCGCCATCGATGCGGATGCCGAGCCCCACCTGCGGCACGAGCCTGCCGCCGTCCTCCAGCGCATAGAACAGGCCGCGCTTCTGCAAAGCGGCATCGGCCGCGACCGCATCGACGCCGTTGATCGGCCCGGCCGGCACGCGCGTCCTGGCGAAGAGCGCCAGCCAATGTTCGCGGGACCGGGTCTTCAGGATCGCCTGAATCCGCTCCACGATCGTCGCGCGGTGCAGGCGGCGCTGGGCGTTGCTCGAAAATTCCGGCCGCGCCGCATAGTCGGGGTCGCCGACGGCGTCCCAGAAGCGCTTCCAGATGGCGTCGTTGCCGAGGCCGAGCGTCAGCGGCTCGTCCGCGGTCTCGAAGGTCTGGTAGATGGCGATGACGCTGTCGGTGCCGCCGGAGCGCGTCGGGACCTCGCCCGAGCCGAGATAGGCGACGATGCGGCACGACAGGAAGCGCGTCATGCTCTCGACCAGCGACACGTCGATGAGCCGGCCCTTGCCGCTTCGCGCGCGGTCGTAGAGCGCGGCGATGGTGGCCATGGCCGCATCCTGCCCCGCCAGCATGTCGGCCGCCGGCGCGCCGACCTTCTGGGCCGGACCGCCGGCCTCGCCGGTCAGGTCCATGATGCCGGAATAGCCTTCCGCGATCAGGTCGTAGCAGGTGAGGTTCGCACGCTCGCCGTCGAGGCCGAAGCCGGTGATCGAGGTGAAGACGATGTCCTCGCGGATCGCGCGCACCGTCTCGTGGTCGAGGCCGAGCTTCTTCTGGACGGCGGGCGGCTGGTTGGTGACGAACACGTCGGCCGTGGCGATCAGCCGGCGAAGCGCGGCGCGGCCGTCCTCGCCGTTGAGATCGAGGACGACGCTCTTCTTGTTGCGGTTGACGGAGGCGAACCACAGCGACTCGCCGTCGAGGAAGGGCGGCCCCCAGCCGCGGGCGTCGTCGCCCTCCGGCCGCTCGACCTTGACGACCTCGGCGCCGAAATCCGACAGCAGCATCGTGGCGTAGGGCCCGGCGACGGAGGTGGTCAGGTCGACCACCCTGATGCCGCGCAGCAGGGCGAGCCCGCCCCCGCCCTTGAGGACGGGAAGGTCGTGGAAGGGGAGATCGTCGTCCTCGCGGCCGGCTCGTTTCTCGGTTGAAGGCATGCGCGTTCCGATGCGTTGCTGTTTCCAGCCGATACGAAGCAAGCCCCGTGCCAAGCCGGCGAGGCCGCGTCACTCCCGCTTCCGGCGCGCCGCATTTGACCGTCGCCGGATTTGGTGTATGCGTCTCGGTCAGTGAGGAGACCATCATGTCCGCGCAGAATACAGAGCAGGCCGGCAGCGCCGCGCCGATGTCGATCCTCGTCCTCGACGCGGCGGGAAAGATCGCGCTGGCGACGGGGATCGGCAACGATCCCGTGGTGCGGGCGCTGGCCACCGACAGGGAATGGATCGCCGAGATGGAGCGCAAGCGGCTCGGCGTGCTCGCCCTCAACGGCCGCAAGCTGAACGTGCTGTGGTGCAGGCTCGACGAGGGCGCGCTGCTCGCCTACCGCGAGGGCGCGGGCGACACGGTGTTCGACTTCGTCGCGGCCGTCGACTTCGCCTACGACATCTTCGAGCACCTGCTCAGCAACCCCTATGACGGGATGACCGTGGTCGACCGCGACGCGATCGTGCGCTTCATCTCGCCGATCCACGAGCGCTTCTTCCACCACCGCCGCGGCGAGGCCACCGGCCAGCCGGTGCAGAAGGTGATCGAGAACACGCGGCTGCACACCATCGTCCAGACCGGCAAGGCCGAGGTCGGCCACATCCAGAAGATGCAGGGCAACGCCCGCGTCGTCAGCCGCACGCCCATCTTCCGCGACGGCAAGGTGGTGGGCGCCATCGGGCGCGTCATGTTCAAGGGGCCGCGCCAGCTCGACGAGCTCAACCAGCGCATCAACTCGCTGGAGAACGAGGTCGCCTTCTACAAGCGCGAGGCCGAGGCGATGCGCCGCCAGGACTACAGCCTCGACAGCATCATCGGCGAAAGCCGCCGCATCGCCGACCTGAAGAAGGACATCGTGCGGGTGGCGCCGCTCGACGTGCCGGTGCTGGTCGTGGGCGAGAGCGGCGTCGGCAAGGAGCTGGTCGCGCAGGCGATCCACCGGCTGAGCGGGCGGCGGACGCACGCCATGGTGATGATCAACGCCGCCCGGCAAGTTCGAGCAGGCGAACGGCGGCACGCTCTTCCTCGACGAGATCGGCGACATGCCGCTCGACGTGCAGGCGAAGCTCTTGCGCGTGTTGCAGGACGGCTCGGTGGAGAAGCTCGGCGGCACCAAGCCGATCAAGGTCGATTTCCGGCTGGTCACGGCGACCAACCGCGACCTCGAGGACATGATCGCCGAGAACAAATTCCGGCTCGACCTGTTCTATCGCATCAGCCCGGTCGTGCTGCGGGTGCCGCCGCTGCGCGAGCGGCTGGACGACATCCCGCTTCTGGCGGAACGCTTCCTCGCCGATTTCGCCCGGCGTCACGACCGCCAGCCCTGCGAGCTGCCGGCGGAGACGGTCGCCCATCTTCAGGCGCAGAAATGGCCGGGCAACATCCGCCAGTTGAAGCACGAGCTGGAGCGCGCGGCGATCTTCAACTCGTCGGGCTACATCGCGCCGGGCGACATCCGCATCGACCACAGGGACGGCGACGATTTCCCGCCGATGCAGGCCTCGCCGGAGACGGAGGCGGACAGCCTCACCGGGACGCTCGGCGACCGCATCGCGCAGGTGGAGAGACGGTCGATCGAGGCGGCGATGAAGAGGTTCAAGGGCAACAAGAAGCAGGTCGCGAAGGAGCTGAACATCTCGCGATCCTACCTCTACAAGAAGCTCAGCGACTACGGCATCGAGTAAAGAGAAAGCCGCGCGGATGTCTCCATCCGCGCGGCTGCGATGTCAGCTGAAAATCAGTTCTTCAGCAGCGGGCAGGTGCTCTTCTCCACCGGCATGAACGCCTCGTCGCCGGGGATTTCGGCCAGAACCTTGGCGAGATCCCACTCGCCCTCGGATTCGTCCGGCGACTTGACCTCGGCGAGATACATGGTGTGGATCATGCGGCCGTCGGCGCGGATGTAGCCGTCCTTGGCGAAGAAGTCGTTGATGCGGTTCTCGCCCATCCACTTGCGGACCGTGGCGGCGTCGTCGGTGCCGGTCGCCTCGATGGCCTTCAGGTAATGGGTGACGGCGGAGTAGAAGCCGGCCTGGATCATCGTCGGCATCGCCTTGTGCCGCTCGTAGAAGCGGTGGGCGAATTCACGCGTCTCGTCGTTGTAGTCCCAGTAGAAGCCGGTGGTGAAGTTCAGCCCCTGCGCGGTCTCGAGGCCGAGCGCCTTGAGGTCGGTGTCGAACACCAGCAGCCCCGCGATGGCCTGGCCCGCCTCGACGATGCCGAACTCCGCCGCCTGCTTCAGCGCGGTGGAGAAGTCGGCGCCGGCATTCGCGAAGCCGACGACCTTGGCGCCGGACGCCTGGGCCTGCAGCAGGAACGACGAGAAGTCGCTGGTGCTGAGCGGGTGGCGCACCTGCCCCAGAACCTGACCGCCGAGCGCCTTGACCGTATCGGCCGTATTCTGCTCGAGGGAGTGGCCGAAGGCGTAGTCCGCGGTGACGAAGTACCAGGTGTCGCCGCCGCCGCGCACGACCGCATTGCCGGTGCCGTTGGCGAGCGCGTAGGTGTCGTAGACGTAGTGGATGCCGAGGGGCGTGCAGGCGTCGTTGGTCAGGGCCGAGGTGGCGGAGCCGGCGGCGATGGTCAGCCGCTGGCTGTCGTTGCCCAGCGTCTGGATGGCGAGCGCGGAGGCGGAGTCGGTCGACTCGATGACCATGTCCACGTTCTCGTTGTCGATCCACTCGCGGACGATGGTGTTGGTGACGTCGACGCGGTTCTGATAGTTGGCCGACAACAGGCGGATCGGCTTGCCGAGCACCTCGCCGCCGAAATCCTCGATGGCCATCTGCGCGCCGACGACCGCGCCCTGACCGCCGTTTGCCGAGTAGACGCCCGACATGTCGACGATGGCGCCGATGGCGATCTCGTCGCCGGAAATCTGCTGTGCGCTCGCGGCAGCAACAGCGGCCACGCTGACGCAGGCGGCCAGCGACAGTATTCTTGTGCAATTCATCATGGCAGGCTCCCTAGAAGATTGGTTGCTGTCCTCGCAACTCACTCGGCGAAGCATGATGCGTGCCACATAGGAAACCGCACGGATTTCAACGCGAGAGCCTGCCGATGGCCCCGGATACGGCACGGACGTGTCTTCGCCACGGACATTTCCCACCGGGACTGTCCTGCGCGCGATCGCGGCGACCTAGCCTTCCGGCGGCAGCGGCCGCCCGCGGCGCACGGTGCCGTAGACGTGGACGACCACGCCGGCGACGATCAGGATGCTGCCGGCGAGCTCGGCCGGCCCGAGGACCTCGCCGAACAGCAGGTAGCCCGCCGACAGGCCGATCACCGGGATCATCAGCGAGAACGGCGCCACGGTCGCCCCGTCGAAGAGGGAAAGCGCCCGCACCCACAGCACATAGGCGAGCACGGTTCCGAGCAGGCCGAGATAGAGCGCCGAAAGAATGCCCGCGGCGAGCCCGTCCCAGGCCGCCGGCGTCACCTCGCCCGTGGCCCACGCCAGCAGGGAAAACGGCAGCACCGGGATCAGGCTCGCCCAGACGACGAGCGAGATCGGCCTGTATGCGTAGCCGCGGCGCACGCCGATCCGGACGACCACGTTCGACACCGCCCACGACATGGCCGCCGCGACGCCGAGGAGCAGCGGCACGAGCCTGCCCCCGACGTCCCCGGCCGCGGAGAGGATGGCCGCCAGCCCCGCGAGGCTCGCCACCATCCCGACGACGGTATGGCGGCCGACGCGCTCGCCCAGCAGCACGAAGGCGAGCGCCGGGGTGAAGACCGCCTGAAGCTGGAGGAGAAGCGAGGCCATGCCCGTCGGGAGCCCGATCTTCATGCCGACGAACAGGAACGTGAACTGCATGAAGGCGAAGAACGCGGCGTAGCTCGCCAGAAACAGGAACGGGACCTTCGGCGGCGGGACGAAGAGCAGGAACGGCAGCGACGCGACGGCGAAGCGCATCGTGGCGAGCATGAACGGGCCGGTGCCGGTGACGCCGACGCGAATGACCGCGAAGTTCAGGCCCCATATCACGACGACGGGAACCGTCATCGACAGAAGCGCCAGCGTCTTGTTGTCGTTCATGACCGGACGGACACGCCCGCATCCGCTTCGGCATGGAGCGCGCGCCCGGCGGCGACGCGGCGGCGAAGCCACTGCGAAGCGCGGTAGCGGTCGTCGCCATAGGCCGTCTGCAGCGCCTCCAGCACCGCGAGGATGCGCGCCGGCCCCACCGCATCGGCCCAGCCGAGCGGGCCGCGCGGATAGTTGACCCCGAGCGTCATCGCCCGGTCGATGTCGGCGGGCGAGGCGACGCGCTGATGGACCGCTTCCGCCGCCTCGTTGGCCAGCATGGCGAGCGTGCGCAGAACGGCGAGGCCCGGCGTATCGTCGAGGATCGACACCTGTTTGCCCAGCGCCTGGAAGAAGCCGGCCGCGGCCGCGAGCGCTTGCGCCGACGCCTGATCGGCCCCGGCGATGGCGATGCGCGAGGCGGCGCCGTAGTCGAGCGCGAGGTCGAACAGGACGAGATCGGCCGGCCCGCCGCCGGCGACCCGCGCCGTGGCGGTGCGCCCGTCGCTCAGGGCGAGCGTGGCGCCCGCGATCCGGATCAGCCCCGTGCCCTCCTGCCGGCTGACGGGCAGCGCCGCCGCCTGCGCCGCGGCCGCGAGCGGCTCGGCCGGGCCGAGGTCGCCCTCGATGACGACGCGCTCCGGCGCGGGCCCGGGCGCCGCGGTCGCGGGCTCCGGCTTTACTGCGTCTGGGCCATAGTCGTAGAAGCCGCGGCCGGCCTTGCGGCCGAGCCAGCCGGCCGCCACCAGCTCCTGCTGGGCGAGCGAGGGGCGATAGCGCGGATCGCCGAAAAAGGCGTCGAACACCGAGCGCGTGACCGCGGAATTCACGTCGTGGCCGATCAGGTCCATCAGCTCGAACGGCCCCATGCGGAAGCCGCCCGCCTCGCGCATGACCGCGTCGATGGTGGCGGCGTCGGCCGCCCCCTCCTCCAGAAGCCGCAGCCCCTCGGCATAGAAGGGCCGCGCCACCCGGTTGACGATGAAGCCCGGCGTCGAGGTGGCGCGCACCGGCGTCTTGCCCCAGGCGCGCGCGGTCGCGTCGAGCGTGTCGAGCACGCCTTTGTCCGAGGCGAGGCCGGCGACGACCTCGACCAGCTTCATGACCGGGGCGGGATTGAAGAAGTGAAGCCCGGCGACACGCTCGGGATGCTTCAGGCCGGCCGCGATGGCCGTCACCGACAGCGACGAGGTGTTGGTCGCGAGGATCGCGTCGGCGGCGACGATCTCCTCGAGGCCCGCGAACACCTGCCGCTTGACCTCCAGCTTCTCGACGATCGCCTCGACGACGAGGCGCGCATCCCGCAGCCCGGCAAGCGAGGCCGCCACGGCCAGCCGCGCCGCGATCGCCTCGCGCTCGGCTGCGGTGAGCCGGCCCTTCTCCACCTGCCGGTCGAGGCCGGCGAGGATGCCCGTGCGCGCCTTCTCCGCCGCGCCGTCCTGCGCGTCGAACAACAGCACGCCGTGCCCGGCCTGTGCCGCGACCTGCGCGATGCCGGACCCCATCGCACCCGCGCCGATCACCGCGACGAGCGCATCCTTCCGCAAACCGTTCATAGCGTCCGCTTTCCGCTCTGGATCATGATCCCGTTCCCCGGCCCGGCATGCGTCGCCCCGGCGAACACAATGCCCGTGCCGCCGACAGGGCAGAGACGAGACGACGGCTTCCCGCGGGGCAAGGGCATTGCCGATCTCTGCCTACGCAAGCGTCGTGCCAGCCGGCCGCGGCTCCCGAGGCGAGAGCGGTGAGGAGGTTTTCCCCGGGGGACGCGGGCGGCCGGGCCGGTCAGGCGTTGCGGCCGGCGGCGAGGAGCCCGCGCGCGATCACATGCGCCTGTATCTCGGCCGCGCCCTCGAAGATGTTGAGGATGCGGGCGTCGCACAGGACGCGGCTGATCGGGTATTCGAGCGCGTAGCCGTTGCCGCCGTGCACCTGCAACGCGGTGTCGGCGTTGCTCCAGGCGACCCGCGCCGCCAGCAGCTTGGCCATGCCCGCCTCGACGTCGCAGCGCCGGCCCTGATCCTTCTCGCGGGCGGCGAAATAGGTCAGCTCGCGCGCCATCACCGTCTCGACCGCCATCAGCGCCAGCTTGTCGGCGACGCGCGGGAAGTTCCACAGCGCGGTGCCGAACTGCCTGCGCTCGCCGGCATATTGCAGGCCGAGATCGAACGCGTTCCAGGCGACGCCGACGGCGCGGGCCGCGGTCTGGATGCGCGCGCCCTCGAAGGTCTGCATCAGCTGCCGGAAGCCCTGCCCCTCGACGCCGCCGAGCAGCCCCTCCGCCTCGACCCGGAAGCCGCTGAACGCGAGCTCGTATTCGCGCATGCCGCGATAGCCCAGAACCTCGATCTCGCCGCCGGACATGCCCTCGGCCGGGAACGGGTCCGCCTCGGTGCCGCGCGGCTTGGCGGCGATGAACATCGACAGGCCGTCATGGCCGGGCTTGCCCGGATCGGTGCGCGCGAGAAGCGTCATCACGTCGCTGCGCGCGGCATGGGTGATCCATGTCTTGCTGCCGTCGATGCGCCAGCTTCCGTCGTCCTGCCGCGTGGCGCGCGTGCGCAGGCTGGCGAGGTCGGAGCCGGTGTCCGGCTCGGTGAACACCGCCGTCGCCAGCACCTCGCCGGAGGCGATGCGTGGCAGCCACGCCGCCTTCTGCGCCTCCGTGCCGGCGATGGCGATGAGCTCGCAGGCGATCTCGGCGCGGGTGCCGAGCGAGCCGGCGGCGATCCAGGCCCGGCTCAGCTCCTCCGTCACCACGCACATGGCGAGCTTGCCCATGCCGAGCCCGCCATAGACGGGATCGACGCAGATGCCGAACACGCCGAGCTCCGCCATCTCCTCGACGATCCCGATCGGCACCAGCGCGTTGGCGAGGTGCCATTCATGGGCATGGGGCGCGATCCTCTCCTGCGCGAAGCGGCGGAACTGGCCGCGCACCATGTCGAGGTCGTCGTCGCCCAGCGTGTCGGCGATCGCGCCGCCGCCGGAAAGCCGCCCGACCAGCGCTCGGCGGCGTTCGGCGGTGTTGCCGCGGTCGAGGAAGAAGGCGACAGCGGGATCGGCCGCGAGCGCGGCCGCGGCATCGAGGATGCCGAGCTCGCGCGGGCGGACATATTCGTTCTGGCTCATGGCGATGCCGTCGGCGAGCGCGGCGAGATATTCGCCGAAGCCGATCAGCACCACGTCGGCCTCGCCGTCGCCGAAGCGCCCGGCAGCGGCGAGCGCGCGCGCCCAGCGCGCGGTCTGGGCCAGCGTCTCGACATAGGTGGCGATCCAGGCGAGCCCGTGCAGGCGGCGCTGCTGGTCGTTGGCGGCAGCGCCGTCGATGCGGCCATCGTCACGCGTCACGCCGGTGCGCACCGCGGCAAGGGCGGCGGCCGAGAACGCGCGCGCGGCGGCAACCGCCGCATCGGCCCGGTCGATCAGCGCGTCGGCGGACAGGGTATCGGCAATCTCGGGCATGGTCTTCCCATCGTTTGTCATGTCGGGTCGAAGGCCGCGCTCGCCGTCACCGCCACCTGGCCGTCCTGGCGGAGCGCGACGGCCTTCATCGTGTCGCCCCCGCTTTCGGCCCGCAGCCGGATCGGCTGGCCGGCGAACAGCGGCGCGGCCGCGCGGAAGGAGAACGCGCGCATGCGCCGTCCGCCTGCCGTGCGGGCGGCCAGACGGCACAGCATCGAGGCGGTCAGCGGACCGTGCACCACGAGACCCGGATAGCCCTCCTCGACTTTCGCATAGGGCTCGTCATAGTGGATGCGATGGGCGTTGAAGGTGACGGCGGAGAAGCGGAACAGGTGCACCGGGCCGGGCGTCCACACCGGTTCCTCCAGCGCCGCCGGGTCGGTGCGCTCGATGGGCGGCACGCTGCCGCCCGCCTCGCGGTAGACGATGGTCTGGGTCTCGACCACGCAGGTCTCGTCCGCCTGCGACAGCGTGCGCTCCAGCTCGACGAAGACGAGGTCGCCGGTGCGGCCGGCCTTGTGGGTCACGTCGGCGATGCGGGTCCGGCAGGCGGCGTCGCGGCCGACCGAAAGCGGGCGGAGGAAGCGCGTGGTGCCGCCCGCGAACATGCGCCGCGGCAGCGTCACCGGCGGCATGAAGCCGCCGCGCTTGACATGCCCGTCCGGCCCGATGTCCTCGTTGGCCGTCATCTGCAGGAAGTAGGCCCAGTGCGCCATTTCCGGCACGGTTTCGGGATCGGCATCGACGCGCTCTCCGAGCACGGCGAGGAAGCGTTTCAGGCTCACCGCATCGAGATATTGCGTCACCGTTTCGGTGCGGCCGACAAAGTCGCGCCAGGCGGCGACGTCCGCGGGCTGGATCGTGCTCATCGCGTCACCCCGCATCAGGCCGAGGCCACGACGCCGCGGTCGTGGAGGGCGGCGATCTCGCCGGCGCTGCATCCGAGCACCTCGGCCAGCACCTCCTCGGTGTGCGCGCCGAGCGACGGGGCGGGCCGGGCGGCCGCGCGCCCGGCGCCGGTCATCGTCGCGGCATAGCCCGGCGTCGGATAGCTGTGGCCGCTCGGATGCGCGACGGCGGAGAACAGCGGGTTGTCGGCCACCAGCGGGCGGTCCTCGGCGACCGCCTGCCGCAGCGTGCGGTAGGGCGCCCAGCAGACGCCGTCGCCGTCGAAGGCGCGCTCGAGCTCGGCCAGCGTGCGGCCGCCGACCGCCCTGCTGACGACGGGGTTGATCGCGTCGCGATGCTCGAAGCGCACGCCCTCGTCCTTCGCGAAGGAGACCCCGCGTGCCGCTTCCACCGCCGCGATCTCGCCGGCGATGCCGAGCGCCTCCACCAGTCCGGCCCATTGGCGGGCGGTGATCGCGACCAGCATGATGCGCCGGCCGTCGGCGGTGGTGAAATCGCGGCCGAACGCGCCGAACAGGTCGTTGCCGACGCGCGGCCGGTCGGCGCCGCTCGTCACCACCTCGGCGATCTGGCCGAGATTGCCGAGCGTGGAGATCGCGACGTCGCTCAGCGGCACGCGCACCTCCTCGCCCTGGCCGGTCTCGGCCCGCCGCCGCTCGGCGGCGAGCAGCGACAGCGCCGCGAGCGAGCCGGTCAGCAGGTCCCAGGCCGGCAGGACGTGGTTCACCGGCCTCGGGTCGTCGGGATGGCCGGTCATCTCCGGCAGGCCGACGGCGGCGTTGATCGTGTAGTCGAGCGCCGAGCTGCCGTCGGCCCAGCCCATCACCCTGACCGTGATCTGGTCGGCGCGGTGGCGCACCAGATTGTCATGCGACAGGAAGCCTTCCGCCGGGTAGTTGGTGAGGAAGATGCCGCCGCCCCTGCCCGGCGCAGTGGCAAGCCGCATGGCCAGCTCGCGCCCCTCGGGCTTGCGCAGGTCGAGCGCGATCGACTTCTTGCCCTTGTTCAGCCCTTCCCAGTAGAGGCTGTGCCCTCGCGCATCCTTCGGCCAGCGCCCGAAATCCGGGCCGCCGCCGATCTGGTCGAAACGGATGACCTCGGCGCCGAGCTGGGAGAGGTAGAGCCCGCAGGACGGGGCCGCGATGAACGAGGCGCCTTCCACGACGCGCAGATTGCCGAGATGGGAATACATGGTCAGTCGGTGTCCCGGGTTGGCGGTTCAGGGTCGATGCCCGTCGCGGGGATGGCGGGCGCGGTCCTTCGAGGGGCGTCCGGAAGCTGGCGGCGCTGCGGAAGCCCGAACCGCGGCCGGGCGAGCGGCGGCGCCGTCGGCACGTCGCAATCCGTCTGTCGCCCCACGTCAGCCACGGCTCCTCCTCCCCGGGAAAGGCTCGCCTCCGTTTAGAGCCGACCCCATGCCGCGATACAAGGCGGCGATGGTTATATCCGTTATGCAATACCGGCATCTGCCGCGGCATAGCCCGCGCGAATAGTTCATATAACGGCCGTCCCGTTGAGTGGGCCGGACCGCCTTCCTATGGTGTGGCCGTTCACAGGGAGGAGATGCGATGGCTGTGCTTGTCACCGGCGGCAAGGGGTTTATCGGCGCGCGGGTCGTGCGCGAGCTCGTGCGCCGGGGCCACGATGTGGTGGCGCTCGATCTGCGCGGCACGCCGGGAAGGCTGGCCCCGGTGGCCGACCGCATCACCCTCGAGGCCGGCGACATCACCGACTACGACCGCATCGCCGAGGTGCTGGAGACCCGCCGCATCGACCGCATCGCGCATATGGTCTTTTACTCCTCCGAGGAGCGCGGCGTGCTGCTGCGGCCGGAGAACGCCGACGGGCTCTACCGCCAGCAGTTGATCATGAACACCGGCACCTTCCACGTCTTCGAGGCGGCGAGGCGGGCGGGCATCCGCCGCGTCGCCTATCCGAGCTCGGTGCAGTATCACGCCGGCGACGAGCCGTGGACCGGGCCGGAGACGGTCGACGAGGAGTCGCCCGCGATGCCGACCACGACCTACGGCATGGGCAAGCTCCTGTGCGAGAAGCTGGCCAAGGAATACAACCGGCTGCACGGGATGGAGATCATCAGCCTGCGCATTCCCGGCGCCTACGGCCCGGGCGCGACCTTCGGGGCGCGGGGCATCAACCTGATCGCTACCGAGGGCGCGCTTGGCCAGAAGGTGGCGCTGCCCTATTGCGGCGCCCAGCGCGTCGTGCTGGCCCATGTCGACGACATCGCCTGGGCCTTCGCCGAAGCGCTCGACGCGCCGGCGCCGGGCTACGACACCTATCACATCGGCGGCCACTACGTGTCCTATGCCGAGCTTGCCGCCCTCGGCCGCGAGATCACGCCGGGCCTCGACGTGACGCTCAACGAGGACGCCCCGGTGCGCGGCCATTTCCGGATCGATTCCACCCGGATCGAAACCGACCTCGGCCTGCGCCACCGCAGCCTTGCGGACGGCTATCGCGCCCTTGCCGAAGAAACCCGCCGTGAACTCGGCCGACCGGTCTGAAGAGGAGGTGCCGCCTTGGAACTGACGCTGGACCAGGCCCGCGACCTGCTGACGGGGTCGATGCGGGCCATCGACTACGATGCCGACGAAGCCGCGATCATCGCGGATCATCTCCTCGACTGCGAGTTGCGCGGGCTCGGCTATGCCGGCCTCGCGCGGGCGCTGACCATCGTGGAATATGTCCGCAAGCTCGACCTGAAGCGCACGCCGATGCGGGTGCTGCACGAGACGCCGGTCTCGGCCAAGATCCACGGCGGCAACAATGTCGGCTACGTCGTCGCCGACAAGGCGACGAACATGGCGATCGCGAAGGCGAAGGCGCAAGGCGTCGCCTTCGTCGGGGCGGCGCAGACCTACTACACGGGCATGTTCTCCTACTATCTGGAACGTCTGGCCTCGGCCGGGCTCTGCGGCATGATCGCCGGCAGCGGCCTTGCGGTGGTGGCGCCCTTCGGCGGAACCGAGGCCCGGTTCTGCACCAACCCCATCGCCTTCGGCTTTCCGACCGACGACGTGCCGCTGATCTGGGACATCGGCACGTCGAGCCTCACCCATGCCGAGGTCGTGCTGGCGCGGCGCAAGGGCGAGCCGCTGCCGGAGGGGCTGGCCTTCGACGCCGGAGGCAATCCCACGACCGACCCGGACGCGATGCTGTCGGGCGGCGCGCTGACCGTGTGGGGCGGGCACCGCGGCTCGGGCCTCGCGCTGTCCATACAGGTGCTGTCGATGCTGGCGGGCCAGGTGAACGCGTTCGAGCCGTCGGACGACCCGATGGATTGCGGCTTCTTCCTGCTCGCCTTCGATCCCGGCCTGTTCGGCTCGGCCGACGAGTTCCGCGCCTCGGTCTCGGACTATATCCGCATCCTCGCCGCGACCCGGCCCGTCGATCCGGCGAAGCCGGTGCGCGCGCCCTTCGCCCGCTCGGCCGCCCTGCGCCGGGAGCGGATGAGCGCCGGGGTGGTCGAGGTGCCGGATGTGGTGGTCGAGAACCTGCGCGCGATCTGCGGCGCGCGCTAGGATCGGCTTTCCGGGAGACCCGCGATGACCGAATTCGAGCTGACAACGCTCGACTGCCATCCGCTGGCGACCGACGAGCTTGCCAGACGCGCCGGCGACTGGCTGCGCGCGCCCGGAGCCGCCGGCCGCCTGCTCGCGGCCTTCCGCACCGAGGTCGGGCAGTTGGGACGGCTGATCCTGCTGCGCGGCTTCGACAGCGCCGAGGAGGCCGCGGCCGAACGCGCCCGCACGCTCACGGCGCAGGCTCCCTTCGGCGGCCGGGAGGTGGCGACGGCCTATCGCCAGGAGAGCTACCGCCAGTTCCCGTTCCTGCCGCCGTTGAGGCAGGCGCAGAAATCCGCGATTTACGAGATCCGGTCCTACGAGCTGCGCCCCGGAGGGCTGCCTGCGACCATCGCGGCCTGGGAGCGGGCCATCGAGCCGGCAGCCGGCTATACCCGCCATCTGGTGACCTGCATGTATGCGACGGACGGCGCGCCGCGCATCGTCCATATCTGGGGCTTCGACAGCTTCGAGGAACGGCTCGGCCTGCGCGTCTCGCACTACGCGGCCGGAACGTGGCCGCCGAAAGGCGGACCGCAGCAGATCGCAAGGGCGTGCTCCACCGTCGCCTTCGACGCGCCCGGGCTGGAGCGGGACTGAACGTTCCTTCCCCTCGCCCTCAGATCACGCCCCTCAGATCACGCCCCTCAGATTACGCCCTCGCCGCGCAGCGCCGCGATCCGCTCCGGCGGGAAGCCCCACGATGCCAGCACGCCGCCGGGATCGGCCGGCTCCGCGACGCGGATCGCGCCCGGCGTGCGGGAGAAGCGCGGCGCGGGCGCGGCGTGAAGGACGCCGTCGATCTCGACGAAATTGCCGCGCGTCGCGTTCTGCGGGTGGGCCGGGGCCTCGTCGACGTCGAGGACGGGCGAGACGCAGGCATCCGTGCGCTCCAGCAACTCGCACCATTCCGTCCGGCTCCGCAGGCGGAAGACGCGCGCCATCTCCTCGCGCAGCGCCGGCCAGCGGTCGATGTCGCCGACATCGCGGAAAGCGTCCGGATCGAGGCCCGCCGT
>JALHFU010000305.1:0-2323 GCA_022838525.1 Hyphomicrobiales bacterium
AGCTCCTGTCGGAGAATCCCGGCGTCTACGAGGACGCGGCCATCGAGGGCATCCGCCGCCTGGTCGGCGTCGAGACGGCCGACATGCTGCCCTCCGCCGCCATCGGCACGGTGCGCATGGGCACGACGGTCGCCACCAACGCGCTGCTGGAGCGCAAGGGCGAGCGCACGGCTCTCCTCATCACCCGCGGCTTCCGCGACCAGCTCCGCATCGCCTATCAGGCGCGGCCCGACATCTTCGCCAAGAGGATCGTGCTGCCCGAGCAGCTCTACGAGCGCGTCGAGGAGGTGGAGGAGCGCCTGCTCGCCGACGGCACCGTCGAGACGCCGCTCGACCCGGAAAGCGCGCGCCCGGCTCTGGAGCGCGCGAAGGCCGACGGCATCGACGCCGTCGCCATCGTGCTCATGCATGCGTGGCAGAACCCGGCCCACGAGGCGGCCCTCGCCGCGCTGGCGCGCGAGATCGGCTTCGGCCAGGTCTCGGCCAGCCACGAGGTGTCGCCGCTGGTCAAGCTGGTCGGGCGCGGCGACACCGCCGTGGTCGACGCCTATCTGTCGCCGATCCTGCGCCGCTACGTCTCGCGGGTCGCCCGCATCCTCGGCGCGACGCCGGCCGGCGAGCCGGGGCCGACGCTGCAGTTCATGATGTCCTCGGGCGGGCTGACCGCGGCCGACCGCTTCCGCGGCAAGGATGCGATCCTGTCCGGCCCGGCCGGCGGCGTGGTCGGCATGGTGCAGACGGCCGTGCAGGCCGGCTTTCCCCGCGTCATCGGCTTCGACATGGGCGGCACCTCGACCGACGTCGCCCACTCGGCCGGCGAGTACGAGCGCGCCTTCGACACCGAGGTCGCGGGCGTGCGCATCCGCGCGCCGATGATGCGCATCCACACCGTGGCGGCCGGCGGCGGCTCGATCCTGCATGCCGAGCCCGGCCGCTTCCGCGTCGGCCCGGATTCGGCCGGCGCCGATCCCGGCCCCGCCTGCTACCGCCGCGGCGGCCCGCTGACCGTGACCGACGCCAACGTCATGCTCGGCAAGCTCAACCCCGATTTCTTCCCCGCGATCTTCGGCCCGGACCAGGACCAGCCGCTCGACCGCGACGCGGTGGCCGAGAAATTCGCGGAGATCGCCGCGGCGGTCGGCGAGGGCCGCTCGGCCGAGGAGGTGGCCGAGGGCTTCCTCAAGATCGCCGTCGAGAACATGGCCAACGCCATCAAGAAGATCTCCGTCCAGCGCGGCTACGACGTCACGCGCTATCTCCTCAACTCCTTCGGCGGCGCCGGCGGCCAGCATGCCTGCCTCGTCGCCGACGCGCTCGGCATGGAGCACATCCTGATCCATCCGCTCTCCGGCCTGCTCTCGGCCTACGGCATGGGCCTGGCGACGGTGACGGCGAGCCGCCAGCAGGGCCTCGTCCAGCCGCTGGCCGAGGAAAGCCGCGCCTCGATCGAGGCGCTTCAGGACGAGCTGTCGGCGGCGGTGCTGGCCGAGCTTTCCGAGCAGGGTCTGGCGGCCGGGAACGTCGAGCTGCGCACCAAGCTGCATCTGCGCTACGCCGGCACCGACACCGCGCTCGACATCGCCTTCGACGGCGACCTCGCCGCCGCGCGCGCCGCCTTCGAGGCCGTGCACAAGGCGCAGTTCGGCTTCATCACACCGGACAAGCCGGTCACGGTCGAGGCGGTCGAGATCGAGGGCTGGGAGAAGACGGGGGAGGCGCCCGCCCGTCCCGCCGGCGAGGCGGCCGAGCGCGACGCGGCCACCGATACGAAGACAAACATCTTCTGCGGCGGCGAATGGCGCGAGGCGGGTGTGTTCCGCCGCGAGGGCCTTGCGCCCGGCGACCGCGTCCGCGGCCCGGCGCTCATCATCGAGGCCAACCAGACCATCGTGGTCGAGCCGGGCTGGACCGCGCGGCTGACGGCGGCCGACCATGTCGTGCTGTCGCGCCACGAGAAGATGGCGCGCGCCCATGCCGTCGGCACGCAGCAGGCCGACCCGATCCTGCTCGAGGTGTTCAACAATCTGTTCATGAACATCGCCGAGCAGATGGGCGTGGCGCTCCAGAACACGGCGCACTCGGTCAACATCAAGGAGCGGCTCGACTTCTCCTGCGCTGTCTTCGACAGGACCGGCGCGCTGGTCGCCAACGCGCCGCACATGCCGGTGCATCTCGGCTCCATGGACCGCTCGGTCGAGACCATCATCCGCCTCAACGCGGGCGACGTCTCCCCGGGCGACGTCTTCGCGCTCAATGCGCCCTACAATGGCGGCACCCACCTGCCGGACATCACCGTGGTCAGCCCGGTCTTCGACGATGCCGG
>JALHFU010000306.1:0-2321 GCA_022838525.1 Hyphomicrobiales bacterium
CCCAAGCGCATCGGCCCGTTCGCGGTGCCGAAGGCGATGTCGTCCACGGCCTCGGCGACGCTCGCCACCTGGTTCAAGATCCACGGCGTCAACTACTCGATCTCCTCGGCCTGCTCGACCTCGGCGCACTGCATCGGCAACGCCTACGAGCTGATCCAGTGGGGCAAGCAGGACATCATCTTCGCCGGCGGCCACGAGGACCTCGACTGGACCATGTCGAACCTGTTCGACGCCATGGGCGCGATGTCCTCGAAGTTCAACGACCGGCCGGCCGTGGCCTCGCGCGCCTACGACGTCGACCGCGACGGCTTCGTCATCGCCGGCGGCGCCGGCGTGCTGGTGCTGGAGGAGCTGGAGCACGCCAAGGCGCGCGGCGCGAAGATCTATGCCGAGATCGTCGGCTACGGCGCGACCTCGGACGGCTACGACATGGTGGCGCCCTCGGGCGAAGGCGCGGTGCGCTGCATGCGGCAGGCGCTCGCCGGCGTGCAGGGCGACGTCGACTACATCAACACCCACGGCACCTCGACGCCGGTCGGCGACCAGAAGGAGATGGCGGCGATCCGCGAGGTGTTCGGCGACAAGCTGCCCAACATCTCCTCGACCAAGTCGCTGACCGGCCATTCGCTCGGCGCAGCCGGCGTGCAGGAATCGATCTACTCGATCCTGATGATGGAGGGCGGCTTCATCGGCGAGAGCGCCCATATCGAGACCCTCGATCCCGAATTCGAGGGCATGCCCGTCGTGCGCGAGCGCATCGACGGCGCCAGGATCGACACGGTGCTCTCCAACTCCTTCGGCTTCGGCGGCACCAACGCGACGCTGGTGTTCCAGCGCTATCAGGGCTGAGCGGGAGAACGCCGGATGAGCGGGCTGATGAAGGGCAAGCGCGGCCTCGTCATGGGGGTCGCCAACGATCACTCGATCGCATGGGGCATCGCGAAGCAGCTCGCCGAGCAGGGAGCGGAGCTGGCCTTCACCTATCAGGGCGAGGCCTTTGGCCGGCGCGTGAAGCCGCTCGCCGACCAGGTTGGCGCGAAGCTCGTCGTGCCCTGCGACGTCGAGGACGCCGCGACGGTCGACGCCGCCTTCGAGACGCTGAAGAGCGAATGGGGCGGCATGGACTTCCTCGTCCACGCCATCGGCTTCTCCGACCGCAACGAGCTCAAGGGCCTCTACGCCGACACCAGCCGCGACAACTTCGTCCGCACCATGGTCATCTCCTGCTTCTCCTTCACCGAGGTCGCCCGCGCGGCGGCCGGGCTGATGGGCGAAGGCGGCGCGATGCTGACGCTGACCTATGCCGGCTCGGTGCGCGTGATGCCCAACTACAACGTCATGGGCGTGGCCAAGGCGGGGCTGGAGGCGAGCGTGCGCTATCTCGCCAACGACTACGGCCCGCGCGGCATCCGCGTGAACGGCCTGTCGGCCGGGCCGGTGCGCACGCTGGCCGGCGCCGGCATCTCCGACGCGCGGCTGATGTATTCCTTCCAGCAGCGCAACTCGCCGCTGCGGCGCACGGTGTCGGCCGACGAGGTCGGGCGCTCCGCGCTCTATCTCCTCTCCGACCTGTCCTCGGGCGTGACCGGCGAGATCCATTACGTCGATTCCGGCTACCACATCGTATCGATGCCGACGCTGGAGGAATTGAAGCGCACCGACGAAGGCTGACCGATCGCGTCCCGCGTATCCTGCGTTGCCGATAATTGTACGCATCGGCGGAAACGGTTCTTAAGAACTGTCGGATATTGCAGTATCGGGGCAAGGGACGCGGACATGGACCGTAAAGGCAGCACACCGGCGCGCAGCAGGGCCTTCCGGCTGATGACAATCGCCGCCTCGGGGCTCGGCAGCTTCGTCCTGTGCCTGTGGGCGCTGCGGGCGGGCTTCGGCAGCGACATCGCCGGGCTGCCGGCCGACGTCGCCGGCGGCATGATCGCCGGGCTGTGTGCGCTCGCCGCGTCCGTCGCGACGATCTCCTTCTTCGCCGGCGTCGACGAATCGGCTTCCTACGTCTATCGCGAAACCCAGATCGACAAGCTGACCGGCCTGCTCGGGCGCGCCGCCATGATCGGCAAGATCGCGGAAGCGGCCTCGGCCACGATCCGCACCGGCAAGCCCGCCTTCCTGCTCGACATCGACATCGACCGCTTCAAGCAGATCAACGATTCCATCGGCTACGACCAGGGCGACCAGCTCGTGCGCGCCTTCGCCGAGCGGATGAAGGAGGTCCTGCCGCCCGGCGTGGAGATGGGCCGCATAGCGGCCGGCAAGTTCGCGGTGCTGATCCCCGACATGGTGCAGCTCGGCCCGGTGGACGA
>JALHFU010000307.1:0-2316 GCA_022838525.1 Hyphomicrobiales bacterium
AATTCTACGGGCTTCTCGGCCTCGACGGAAGCGCCGTCGTGGGTGCGTCGCGGTCCGAGGGACGCGCCTGAACCGACCTGCGGCCTCCCTAACCTAGAAGCGATGGCACATCTACTCGGGGCCGAATCCCTGCACCTGGAATACCCGACCCGCGTCGTGTTCGACGCGGTGACGATCGGGGTGAATGAGGGCGACCGCATCGGCATCGTCGGCCGCAACGGCGACGGCAAGTCGAGCTTGCTGGGGATGCTCGCGGGACGGATCGAGCCCGACTTCGGTCGGGTGACTCGGCGAGGCGGCGTGCGGATGGGCTTGCTCGACCAGGCCGACACGCTGGACGACTCCTCAACGGTCGGCTACGCGATCGTCGGCGACCGGCCAGAGCACCGGTGGGCGGGCGATGCGAAGGTTCGCGACGTGATCGCGGGCCTGGTGTCCGACCTCCCGTGGGATGCCCGGATCGAAACCCTGTCCGGAGGTCAGCGTCGTCGCGTGGCGCTCGCGGCTTTGTTGACCGGTGAGTGGGATGTCGTCGCGTTGGATGAGCCGACCAACCATCTCGATGTTGAAGGCATCACCTGGCTCGCCGCGCATCTGCGGTCACGGTGGGCGAAGAACGCCGGCGGCCTGCTGGTCGTTACGCACGACCGCTGGTTCCTCGATGAGGTGGTGACGGCGACGTGGGAGGTTCACGACCGGACGGTGGAGCCGTTCGAGGGCGGCTACGCCGCCTACGTGCTCCAGCGGGTCGAACGCGATCGGCAGGCCGCGGCGATGGAGGCGAAGCGGCAGAACCTGATGAAGAAGGAGCTCGCCTGGCTGCGGCGCGGCGCTCCGGCGCGCACCTCCAAGCCGAAGTTCCGCATCGAAGCGGCGAACCAGCTCATTGAGGACGTTCCGCCGCTTCGAAACCCGATCGAGCTGAATCGGCTCGCCGTGGGGCGGCTGGGCAAGGACGTGATCGACCTGCTCGACGTCGGCGTATCGTTCGACGGACGGCAGGTGCTACGCGAGATCGAGTGGCGTATCGCTCCCGGCGAGCGCACCGCGATCCTGGGCGCGAACGGCGCGGGCAAGTCGACTCTCCTCGGCCTCATCGCGGGCACGGTTGAGCCCACCGACGGGCGGATCAAGCGCGGCAAGACCGTGAAGCTCGGCGTGCTCGACCAGCAGTTCCGCGAGCTGGAGGACATCGCCGGCGAGAGGGTGCGCGACGTACTCGCGCGCACCAAGACGAGCTACCTCGTCGAGGGAAAGGAACTCACCCCAGCCCAACTCCTCGAACGCCTCGGCTTCGCCCGCGAACACCTCTCGGCCCGGGTCGGGGAGCTGTCCGGCGGCCAGAAGCGGCGCCTGCAACTACTCCTCGTGCTGTTGTCGGAACCTAACCTGGTGCTCGTAGACGAGCCCTCGAACGACGTTGACATTGACATGCTCGCCGCGATGGAGGATCTGTTCGACTCCTGGCCCGGGACGCTTGTCGTCGTCTCTCACGACCGCTACCTCGTGGAGCGGGTCACCGACCAGCAGTACGCGATCCTCGACGGACGGCTGCGGCATCTGCCTGGTGGGGTGGACGAGTACCTGCGACTGCGGCACGCCGACACGGCCGAACTGCCCACCGTCAAACCGGGGCCCAGGTCTATGCCCGGTGAGTCAAGGCTGTCGGGTGCCGATGAGCGCGTCGCTCGCAAGGAACTCGGTGCGACAGAACGGAAGCTGGAACGGCTGGCTGAGCGCGTCGCTCGCATCCACGAGCGAATGGCGGCGCACGATCAGAGCGACTACGAAGGCCTCGGCCGACTGAGCGACGAACTACGGGATGCTGAGGCCGAGACCGCGGCGATGGAGGAGCGCTGGTTCGAGCTCTCCGAACTCGTCGGCTAGCTGGACCGGCTGCTCCGAGAAGATGGATGGGGATGGGCGGCCGTGCCCGCCCGTCGCCGCGGGCCGGCTGGCTGGGTCTAGGCTCCGATGGCCGCGTGGCTGGCTGACTTCATCGCTTCGCTCTGTCGGCGGACATGGCGGCGCTCGGCGGCTTCCTGGACGCGCACGCGCAGCAGGAGGACGAGGCTGACCGGCCCCATGATGAGAAACTTGAGCGCGTTCCAGACGAACAGGAACACGAAGAGGTTGAACCAGCCGGGGGCGCCGTCCGCGATGAGATTGGTGCAGATGCTCGCGGCGAGCAGGTACGGGGCGGCCAAGAGCATCGCCGGGAGACCCCACTTGAGGCCGCGGCGGGTGCGGATCAGGTCGAGCAGGATGTTCGTGGGCAGGTAGCGCCGCATGACGTAGCGGGTGTTTGCGCTGAAC
>JALHFU010000308.1:0-1979 GCA_022838525.1 Hyphomicrobiales bacterium
GGGCGCCAGGCCCAGCTTGACCAGGGCCTGGAAGCCGTTGCAGATGCCCAGCATCAGGCCGTCGCGGTTTTTGAGCAGGTCGTGGACAGCGTCGGTAAGCCGGGGGTTGCGGAAGAAGGAGCAGATGAACTTGGCCGAGCCGTCGGGCTCGTCGCCGCCGGCCGGCACGTAGAAATTGTGCAGCAGGATCTTCCGCCCGCCCGCCTCGACATGGACGGAGAGATGCCGGCAGTCCTCGATGTCGCAGAAGCGGCGCTTCTCGACCACCTCCAGCGGCCGGCGCGCCACGGTCGCGACGCCGTGATAGCCCTTCTGGCCGCTGATCTCGATGTGCTCGTAGCCGGCCTTGCGGAAGGCCGAAAGCGGAAACAGCGCGTCCGGGCACTTCGTCTCCTGCAGGCACAGCACGTCCGGCCGGTACTCGGCGAGGAAGCGCTCGACCAGCGGCATCCTCAGCCGCACGGAGTTGATGTTCCAGGTCGCGATGGTGAAAGCCATGGGGAAGGTCCGGCACCGGAGGGGAGACGGCCCCCTTGTGCCAGCCGGGACGGCATCAGGCAAGGCGAAGCCTGCTCTCGGATGGCCGGCGATCCACAGCCGGATGGCTCGACGGGAGGAACGGGCCCGCAAGCCCGGCCGGAGGCGCGGCCAGCGGCTCAGCGCTGGCCGGGCTGCTGCATTTCCTGGATGCGGCGATGGTCGATCGCGAACACGGAGGGGTCGAAACGCACGCCCTCCTGCACGTTGAAGATCATCACCGTGGTGTCCTTGCCCTGGGCGTCGGTGATGGTCCACTGACGCAGCTCGTAGGAGGCGGGGTCGAACATCAGCGTGATGGTCGAATCGCCGAACACCGACTTGTCGGCGAGCTGGATCGTCGTGAGATCGGCCTCTTCCTTGACGCTGCGCACCTTGCCGTCCGAGAGGTCGATGCGGTCGTCGAGCAGGAGCTTGAGCGGCGTCTTCGACAGCGGGTAGACGTCGGCGGTCTTGAGCTTGGTGTTCTCCAGCACCAGCGTGGTGCCGTCCGACGTCACCTTGAACGTCGCCGGCGATTCGTAGTTGAAGCGCAGCTTGCCCGGCCGCTCGATGTAGAACTTGCCGCCGGTCTGCTCGCCGCGCGGGCCGAACTGCACGAACTCGCCCATCATGGTGCGCACGCGCGCGAAATGATCGGCGATGCGTTGCGCCGCCGCGGCCTGGGCATGGCCGGTCGCAAGCCACGGCCCGGCGAACTGGCCGAGTGCGAGCACGCCGAGCGCAAGCCCCGCATTGCCCAGAAACCGCCGCCGCGACATCGTCGCCCTCGCCATGTCATCCATCGCTGTCAACCTCGATTGCTTCCTTGTCGGTTAGGCGTCCAGTTGGGCCGAAATGGGGCCGCCCCGTCGCTCCACAACGGGGCGGGGGCCGTTCGGTTGCGCCGTCTCAGAACTTGTCCTCCTCGGTCGGCACCAGGATCTCGCGCTTGCCGGCATGGTTGGCCGGGCCGACGATGCCCTCCTGCTCCATGCGCTCGATGATCGAGGCGGCGCGGTTGTAGCCGATGCCGAGCCGGCGCTGGATGTAGCTGGTCGAGGCCTTGCCGTCGCGCAGCACCACGGCCACGGCCTGGTCGTAGGGGTCGTCCGAATCGTCGAAATTGCCGCCGCCGGAGGATGAGCCCTTCGCCCCGCCGTCCTCGTCCTCGTCGTCGTCCTCGGTGATGGCGTCGAGATATTCCGGCGCGCCCTGGAGCTTGAGATGCGCCACCACCTTCTCGACCTCGTCGTCGGAGACGAACGGCCCGTGGACGCGCTGGATGCGGCCGCCGCCGGCCATGTAGAGCATGTCGCCCATGCCGAGCAGCTGCTCGGCGCCCTGCTCGCCGAGGATGGTGCGGCTGTCGATCTTCGACGTCACCTGGAAGGAGATGCGGGTCGGGAAGTTGGCCTTGATCGTGCCGGTGATGACATCGACCGACGGCCGCTGCGTCGCCA
>JALHFU010000308.1:2049-4363 GCA_022838525.1 Hyphomicrobiales bacterium
TCTGCGCCAGACGCTGCACCGCGCCTTCGATGTCCTTGCCGGCGACCATCATCAGGTCGGCCATCTCGTCGATGATGACGACGATGTAGGGCATGGGCTCGAGGTCGAGATGCTCGGTCTCGTAGATCGCCTCGCCGGTCTCGCGGTCGAAGCCGGTCTGCACCGTGCGGGTGATCTGCTCGCCCTTCTTCTGCGCCTGGCCGACGCGCTGGTTGAAGCCGTCGATGTTGCGCACGCCCACCTTGGACATCTTGCGGTAGCGGTCCTCCATCTCGCGCACGGTCCATTTGAGCGCGACCACCGCCTTCTTCGGGTCGGTGACGACGGGGGTGAGGAGATGCGGGATGCCGTCGTAGACGGAAAGCTCCAGCATCTTGGGGTCGATCATGATCAGGCGGCATTCCTCCGGGGTCATGCGGTAGAGGATCGACAGGATCATGGTGTTGATCGCCACCGACTTGCCGGAGCCGGTGGTGCCGGCGACGAGCAGATGCGGGAACTTGGCGATGTCGGCGATGACCGCCTCGCCGTTGATGGTCTTGCCGAGCGCGAGCGCGAGCTTCGCCTTGGCCTGCTCGAAGTCGCGGCTGGCCAGCAGCTCGCGCAGATAGACCGTCTCGCGCCTTGCATTGGGCAGCTCGATGCCGATGGCGTTGCGCCCCGGCACCACGGCGACGCGGCAGGCGATGGCGCTCATCGAGCGGGCGATGTCGTCGGCGAGGCCGATGACGCGGCTGGACTTGATGCCGGGCGCGGGCTCCAGCTCGTAGAGCGTGACCACCGGGCCGGGCCGCACATGGATGATCTCGCCCTTGACGCCGAAATCCTCCAGCACACCCTCGAGCAGGCGCGCGTTCTGCTCCAGCGCCTCCTGCGACAGCGACGGATCGCGCACCACGTTCTTGGCCTCGGAAAGGAAGTGCAGCGACGGCAGCTCGAACTCGGCCGGGCCGATCAGCGAGCGCTGCGCCTCGCGCCGGACGCGCGCGCCCTCAAGCGGCCGTGGCGCCGGCGCCTCGACGCGGGTCGCGGCATCGGAGCGGAAGTGGCGCACCTGCGCGGCGGATGCATGTTCCGGCGTCGGGCGGATGACGACGTCGTCCTCGTCGTTGTAATCGTCCCCGGCGGGCATGCGCCCGGCATGGGCACGCTCGACCTCGAAGGGTGGCTCGTCGTCGAAGTCGGGCGCGGGCTCGCCGAAGCCCGGCTCGATGCGGGCGCCAGAGCGTCCGCCAGAGCGGACCGTGATGCGCGGCGCGGGGAAATCATCGTCCTCGTCGTCCCATTCGTCGTGGCGGCGCGGCATGGCGGCGAGCTTGCGGCGCGCGAAGGCCTGGGCGGACAGCCACCAATGCGTCGCCGCGCCGATGGCCGCCACCATGAAGCCGTCGCGATCCTCGCTCTCGTCCTCGTCGTCGAGATCGTCCTCCTCGACCGGGCGTGCCTGCCTGCGGCGCGGCGCGGCTGCGGCGAGCTCGTCCGCGACAGGGCGGCGGCCGAAAAGGGTCGAGGCGAAGGCGAGCAGCCACAGCGTCGGCACGGCGAGGACGGCGGCCGTGAGGATGGCGGCGGCGCCCGCGGGATAGCCGCCCGCAAGCCAGGACGGGATCGTCAGCACGACATCGCCGATCACGCCGCCGAGCCCGGAGGGCAGCGGCCACGTCTCGGGCGCGGTGACGCAGCCGACCATGCCGGCGGCGAGTGCTGCCCCGCCGAGCCAGGCGCCGGCGCGCGCCGGGATGCGGTCGATCCGGCGTGCCGAGACGAGGCGCAGCGCCCAGGCCACGGCCGGGACCAGCGCCACCACGGAGCCGAGGCCGAGGAACTGCATCAGCAGGTCGGCCACCACCGCGCCGGGATAGCCCATGGCGTTGGTGACGACATTGTCGGTGGCGTGGCTGAAGGACGGGTCGGCGACGTTCCACGTCCCGAGGCTGGCGAGGCAGAACGCCGCCGCCGCGAAGGTGGCGAGCCCCGCCGCCCGCGTCGCCTGCCGCCGCACGAAGCCGCGCAGGCCGTAGCCGGTTTCGCCGATCGCCAGTTGCGCCGTCGCGCTCGAACGCATGTGAATACCCCGTCAAGCCTTGCCCGCGCGCCGGCACCGGCACGCACTTTCGCGACGGAGATTAAGGAAGCGATGGTTAAGGCGGCATTAACCATGCAGCCTTCGGAGCGGCGGAGGCGCCCGCCGCTGCGGACCGGCGCCTCTTCGAAAGGATCGACTCAGGGCCTCGGGCGGACGACGACCACGCGTGGCGGCGGGGCGTAGATCCAGGTGTCGCGCTGCAGCGATGCCCGGCGCGCGGCGCGGCGG
>JALHFU010000094.1:0-11972 GCA_022838525.1 Hyphomicrobiales bacterium
GCCGCGGCCCTCGCCGCCGGCATGGCCTCGGCCGCGCATGCGACCCAGGGCGTGTCGGACACCGAGATCGTCATCGGCTCGAACGGCGACCTGTCAGGCATCTTCGCCGCGTTCAACGTCGGCGCCATCAAGGCCGCGCAGCAGCTCTTCGACGAGGTCAACGCCAAGGGCGGCGTCCACGGCCGCAAGATCAGGCTCGTGGTCGAGGACCACGGCTATCAGGTGCCCAAGGCGGTGCAGAACTTCAACAAGCTGATCAACTCCGATCAGGTCTTCGCGATGATCCTGAACCTCGGCACGCCGCACAACATCGCGGGCTTCCCGCTGATGGAGGCCAAGCAGGTCGCCAACGTGTCGCCGCTGACGGCCGCGCGCCAGATGCTCGAAGGCGACATCACCTACAAATATACCGGCTTCTCGTCCTACTACGACCAGATCCGCGCCGCCGTGACGATGCTCGCGGAGCAGAACGACGCCAAGGAAGTCTGCGCCATGTACATCCCGTCGGACTTCGGCCTCGAGGTCCACGAGGGCGCCAAGGACCAGGCGGAGAAGCTCGGCCTCACCTATGCGGCCGAGACCACCCACAAGCCGGACGAGCAGGACTTCGTCGGCTCGATCCAGAAGCTGCGCGAAGCCGGCTGCGACATCGTGGCGACGGGCCTCGGCGTGCGCCAGACCATCGTCGCCTACGGCACGGCCAAGAAGCTCGGCTGGACCGACGTCGCCTTCGTCGGCTCGTCGGCCGGCATGAACACGGCCGTCGCCAAGGTGCCGGAAGGCGTGACCGAGGGCTACTACGCGGCCGCCGGCTGGTCGGACTTCGAGAACCGTCTCGACAATCCCGAGGTGAAGGCGTGGGCCGATGCCTATCAGGCGGCGCACGGCGAGCCGGTCGGCACGGCCGCGCAGCTCGGCTACGGCGCGGCGCGCGCGGTGATCGCGGCGCTCGAGGCCGCCGGCCGCGACCTGACGGCCGAGAGCTTCCGCGCCGGCATGGAAGGCGTGAAGTACCACGACGCCATCAACGACGTCGACATCGACTACGGCCCGGACCATCAGGGCGGCAGCCTGATCGTCATCTCGAAGATCGAGGGCGGCAAGTGGGTCGAGGTCGGCCGCCTCGACGAGTCCGAGGTCAAGTAAGTCCCTTCCACCGGACGAAGGCCGCGCGGGAAACCGCGCGGCCTTTTTCGTTTCGGGAGGACAGGTCGGTGACGGGCGCGGAGCGGGATGAGCCGCGGTCGATCCCATCGCCTGCAGCGTCACCGCCTGCGAAGTCCGAGATCGCTTCCGGGTCCGGAGGAGCGCCGCATCCCCACCGCGTCATCCCGGCGAGCGGAGCGAGAGCCGGAACCCATTGAGTGGCACGGCCGGGCTCGAGGCTTGCGAGACGATCCTGACGTGCGCCAGCGCGAGGACCGGGCCGTGCTCGACGATTCTCGGGCCAATGGGTCCCGGCTCTCCGGGCGCTTCGCGCCCTTGGCCGGGATGACGGCGGTGGCGATGGGCCGATCCGGGCTCCTCGCGCTCCCTATCCGGCCGCGTTGCCGCGCTTGCGGAACGAGTCCGGGCTGTGTCCCGTCTCGACCCGGAACATGTAGATGAAGGCGGACGGGGAGGCGTAGCCGAGCTCCATCGCGGTCTCGGTAACGCTCATGCCCGCCTCCAGCAGCTCGATGCCGCGGAAGAGGCGCAGGCGGCGGCGCCAGGCGCGCAGCGTCATGCCGGTCTCCTCGCGGAAGCGGCGGGCGAGCGTGCGCTCCGACATGCCGAGCCGGCGGCTCCATTCCGGCAGCGGCAGCGGGTCGTCCGGCTGCGCGTGCAGGGCCTCGCACAGCCTCGCCAGCGATCCGCTCACCGGCCACGGCAGGGCGGCGGCCATCGGCCGGGCGCGGCGCAGATGGGTCAGGATCAGCGCCTGCACCTGCTCGCGGTAGGCGTCCTCCGCGGCCGCCGTGTCGAGGGCGGCGGCCTCCACGATCAGCGCCCGCAGCAGCGGCGGCACGGCGAACACCATCTCTCCGGCCGCGAGCTCCAGCGCCGGGTCGGCGGCGACGTAGAGGCTGTGGAACTCGGCGCCGAGAAGCGTGCCCGTGCCGTGCAGTGTGCCGGCGGGCACCCATGCCGCCTGCTCGGGCGAGATCACGTAGCGCTTCGCCGCCACCGAGACCGTCAGCACGCCGGTGACGGCATAGACGAGCTGGTGCCAGTCGTGGGCGTGGAGCGGGAAATAGTGGCGCGGCGGCAGGTACTGGGCGCGGACCCGGATCGGATCGGGCGCAGGGTGGCGAGCCGGGACGGCAAGCGGCGTCCATGCCGCGGGGGGTGTGGAGAAATGTCTGTTCATCGACACAATCTGGCATTGCATCGAAAGCCTGTCGAGCCGCAACCGGCTAGAGCAGTGCGGGAAGGCGCGAGGCGCCCTTCCGCCCGCATTTGCGCCAAGACAGAAAGACAGGGCATTCCATGTCCGCCGGCTCCCGCATCCCCGCTCTTCTCCATCCCCGCCAGCCGTGGCAGGTGCTGTGCGCCGGCATCGCCGCGCTCATCCTCACCGTCGGGCTCGCCCGCTTCGCCTATACGCCGCTGCTGCCGCTGATGCAGGCGCAGGCCGGGGTCAGCGAGACGCTCGGCGGCTGGCTCGCCACCGTCAACTATGTCGGCTACATGACGGGCGCGCTCCTCGGCTCGGCCGTGTCCGACGGCGCGCTGCGCTACCGGCTCTACCGCGCCGGCCTGATCGCCGGCGTCGTCGGCACGATCGGCATGGGCATGACGTCCGATCCCGTGCTGTGGACGGTGCTGCGCTACATTGCCGGCGTCGGCTCGGCCGCCGGGCTGCTGCTCGCCTCGGGCATGGTGCTCGGCTGGCTGGTGGCGCATGGCAGGCGGCCCGAGCTCGGCCTGCATTTTGCCGGCATCGGCGCCGGCATCGTCGCCTCGGGCGTGCTGGTCGCGATCATGACGCCGGCGCTCGACTGGGCGCAGCAATGGCAGGTCATGGGCGCGATCGGGCTCGCGCTGTTCGTGCCGGCCTGGTTCTGGATGCCGGCTCCGGAGGCGCCTGCGTCCAGGCCCGTTGCGCCGGAGCGTAGCGGGGCGGCGGGGTCGGCCGCGGCCGCGCCGGATGCGGCGTCGCGGCGGGCGACGTGGCTGCTGATCGCCGCCTATTTCTGCGCCGGCGTCGGCTTCGTCATCAGCGCGACCTTCCTCGTCGCGGCGACCGAGAGGCAGCCGGCGCTCGCCGGCTACGGCTTCCTGGTCTGGATCGCGGTCGGCTTGACCGCGATCCCCGCGACCTTCGCCTGGGACCGGGTCGCGCGCCGGATCGGCGAGGTGCCGGCGCTGATCGCCGCCTACGGCCTGCAGGCGATCTCGAGCCTGCTGCCGGTGTTCAGCCCGCATCTCCTCGGCGCGCTCGCCGGGGCGGTGCTGTTCGGCGCCACCTTCATCGGCCTCGTCTCGCTGATGCTGACGCTGGTCGGCAAGCGCAACGGCGCCAACCCGTCGCAGGCGATGGCGCGGCTGACGCTCTCCTACGGCGTCGCCCAGATCGTGGCGCCCGCGCTCGTCGGCATGGCGGCCGAGCGGACGGGAAACTACGATGCCGGGCTGTGGATGGCGGCGCTGGCCATGTTCGCCGGCATGGGGCTTCTGGCCGGCTTCGGCCGTGCCGAGCGGCAGGCTGCGCGCCGCTGACGCGCGGCCTGCCGGGTAGGGGAAGGGCGGTGCCGCTGCCGGCGCCCGGCTACTCCGCCGGCTGGACGGCGGCGGCTTCGCGGGCGCGGGCCTCGCGGGCGCCCGCTTCCTCCAGCTCGCGGTGGAGGCGCTTCTCCTCCTCGACCTTCGGCGTGACGAAGCGGCCGAGGAGCAGATAGGCGACGGGCGTGAGGTAGAGGGTCGAGATGGTCGAGAGGCCGAGGCCGCCGACGATGACCCAGCCCAGCGCGATGCGCGCCTCGGCGCCGGCGCCGCTCGCCAGCACCAGCGGCAGGCCGCCGACGATGGTGCACAGCATGGTCATGACCACCGGCCGCAGGCGGATGTTGGCCGCCTGCTCGATGGCCTCGCGCAGCGGCAGGCCGCGGTCGCGCAGCTGGTTGGCGAACTCGACGATCAGGATGCCGTTTTTGGCCATGATGCCGACGAGGAGAACGAGGCCAATCTGGCTGTAGACGTTGAGGCTGGTGCCGGTGAGCAGCAGCGCGAAGACGGCGCAGGCGAGGCCGAGCGGCACCGTCGCCATGATGATGGTGGCGGAGACGAAGCTCTCGAACTGGGCGGCCAGAACGAGCAGGATGATGACGATGGCGAAGCCGAACACGACCGTCATGCCGCCGGAGGTCTCCTCCAGCGTCGCGGCCTCGGCCAGCGGCACGATGCGGCTGCCGGGCGGCATGTGCGGCGCGGCGATCTCCTGCGCCACCACATAGGCCTCGCCGAGCGCGAAGTTGCCGACGAGCTCGGTGGTGATGGCGACGGCCCGCTGCTGCTGCTCGCGCGCCAGCGACGGGGCGACGGCCTGCTCCGTCAGCGTGGCGATGGTGGACATCGGCACGAAGCGGCCGTCCTGCGCCTTGACGAAGATGTTCTCCAGGTCGGTGGGATCGTTGATCGGGTGCGTGGCCGAGATCAGCTTTACGTCGTAGGAACGGTCCTCGATGAAGATCGAGCCGATCTCGCGGCCGTCGAGCATGGCCTGGATGGTCTCCGACAGGCCGGCGATGTTGATGCCGAGGTCGGAGGCGCGCTCGCGGTCGATCCTGACGGAGAGCTGCGGCTGGGTCGTCTCCTGCGACAGGCGCGGCTGGCGGAAGCGGCTGTCCTTCTCGAGGTCGGCCACCGTCGCCTGCGCCGCCGCGGTCAGCTCGGCATAGGAGTTGCCGACGATGGCGAACTGCAGGCCGCTGCCCGCGCCGCGGATGCCGAGGCTGTTGGGCTGGAAGGCGAAGGCGCGCACGCCGGGCACAGCCTGCACGCGGCCGGTGACATCGGCGAGGATTTCCTGCTGGGTGCGGGTGCGCTGGTCCCACGGCGCGAGCGACAGCACCATGAAGCCGGAATTCTGCGCGCCGCCGGAGCCGGCGATGGCGAAGACAGAGGCGATCTCGCCCGAGGTGCGCAGCGGCTGGATCAGGTCCTCGATGCTGCGCATCTGCTGGGCGAGGTAGTCGAGCGAGACGCCCTGCGGCGCGTTGATGCGCAGGAAGGCGGCCGAGCGGTCCTCGGACGGCGTGAGCTCGGAGCGGATGGTCGGGAACAGCACCACGGCGAGCGCCGAGAACAGCAGCGCGATGACCACGACCACGAAGGGCGCGGCAAGCGCGGCATGCAGCGTGCGGCGGTAGAAGCGGGCGAGCATGCCGCCGATGCGGCCGAGGATGCCCGACGAATGCTCGTGGTGATGGTGGCCGGCCATGAAGCGCGAGGCCATCATCGGGCACAGCGACAGCGCCACCACCGCCGACAGGACGACGGCGATGGCGAGCACGAAGCCGAACTCGCGGAACAGGCCGCCGGTCTGTCCCGGCAGGAAGGAGAGCGGCACGAAGACGGCGACCAGCGTCGCCGTGGTGGCGATCACCGCGAAGAACACCTCCTTGGTGCCCAGCACCGCGGCCGCGCGGGGGCCCATGCCCTCGTTGCGGCGGCGCACGATGTTCTCCAGCACCACGATGGCGTCGTCGACCACGAGGCCGGCGGCGAGCACGAAGGCGAGCAGCGTCAGGATGTTGATCGAGAAGCCGGCGAGATAGATCGCCGCGACCGAGCCGATGAGGGCGACGGGGAGGGCGAGGCCCGGGATGATCGTGGCGCGGATGTCGAGCAGGAACAGGAAGATGATGAGCAGCACCACGGTGACGGAGATGCCGAGCGCGATCTCGACCTCGTGGATGGCGCCGTTGATGAACACGGCCTCGTCGCCGGTGATGAAGATGTCGAGGCCCTCGGGCAGGGTGGGGCGGATGCGCTCGACCGCGGCGTGCACGCCTTCCGAGATCTGCAGCGTGTTCGACTGCGCCTGGCGCAGGATGCCCATGCCGATGCCGGTGTTGCCGTTGGCGCGCAGCTGGCTTTCGCCGATGTCGCCGCCGAGCGTCACGGTGGCGACGTCGCCCAGCCGGTTGTTGCCGTTGATGATGATCGCCTCGAACTGCTCCGGCGTCGTCACCGGCGCGGCCGCGCGCACGATCAGGTCCTGGTTGTTGCTGGTCAGCGAGCCGGCCGGCGTGTCGAGCGCGACGGTGTCGAGCGCGTTGCGGATGTCGGCGACGGTCAGGCCGAGGCTCGCCAGCCGCGACTGGTCGATGTCGACGCGGAAGATCTTGTCGCGGTCGCCGTAGAGCTGCACCTCGGCGACGCCGTCGATGGAGGAGAGCACGTCCACGATCTGGTCCTCGGCCAGCACGGTCATGTCGTGGACGCTCATGGTCTCCGAGGTCAGCGCCAGCCGCACCACGGCCTGCGAGTCGGAGTCGGCCTTGACGATGCGCGGCGGGTCGGCGTCGTCGGGCAGGCGGTTCTGGATGCGGCCGACCGCGTCGCGCATGTCGGAGGCCGCCGTGTCGAGATCGACGCCGTCGCGGAACTCGACGGTGATGCGGCTGCGCCCGAAGGACGAGGACGAGGAGATCGACTTGACGCCGGCCACGCGCGCCACCGCGCCCTCGATGACGGCGGTGAGCTCGCGGTCGATCGATTCCGCCGAGGCGCCGGAGAAGTCGGTGGAGACGGTGATGACGGGGCGGTCGATGTCCGGCAGCTCGCGGATCTCGACGCCGAACAGCGCAGCGAGGCCGGCGACCGCGATCAGCACGTTGAGGACGAGCGCCAGCACCGGCCGGCGCACGAAGAGGGCGGTCATGCCGGTTTCGGCGCTGGCGGGGCTGAAGGGCTGGCTCATCGTCGCGCCTCCGCTCAGGAGCCGGTGACGGCGGCGGTCGGCGCGTCTCCGGTCTGGCCGTCGACCAGACGGACCGGCGCGCCCTCGCGCACGGCATGGATGCCTTCGGTCACGACCGTGCCGGCGCTGCCGAGCTCGCCGGCGACCAGCACGCTGTCGGTGTTGCGCTGGATGATGCGCACGGAGACGCGGCGCGCCACGCCGTTGTCGACCACCCAGACGAAGGCGCCGTCGGTGCCCCACTGCACGGCCAGCGGGTCGACGGCGGGATATGTGTCGCCGGGAAAGCGCATCTCGACCTGGAACGACATGCCGGCGCGCAGCACATCCTGCGTGTTGTCGATGCTGGCCTGCACGTGCAGCGTGCGGCTCTTCGCGTCGATGCGGTTGTCGATGGCGCTGACCACGCCGCCGAAGGTATCGTTCGGGCGCGCCACGGAGGCGGCCGCGACCGGCTGGCCGACCGCGATCATGCCGGCGAAGCGCTCCGGCACCCAGAAATCGACCACGATGCGCGAGCGGTCGTCGACGGTGGCGATCTCGGTCTGCTGCGTGACGTGGTTGCCGACCGAGACCGGGATGATGCCGACGATGCCGGAGATCGGCGACAGGATGGAGCGGCGCTCGAGCGTCAGCTCCGCGTCGCGCACGGCAAGGCGCGCATTGGAGACGGCAAGCTCCGCCTCGGTCAGCTGCACGGCGGTGACGGTGTTGGAGGTGCGCAGCGCCCGCACCCGCTCCAGCCGGGCGTTGGCGTCCTCCAGCGCGATGCGGGCGCGGTCGAGCGCGATCTCCTCGGCGTCGGAATCGAGCCGGGCGACGACATCCCCCGCCGCCACGCGCGTGCCGGATTCGGCGACGATCTCGTTGAGGCGGCCGGAGGAGAACGGCATGACGGCGACCGAGTTGAGCGCGCGTCCGGTGCCGATGGCGACCAGCCTGTCGTTAATGGTGGCCGTGCCGATGCGCGCCGTCACCACGGCCGCGGCCTGCTGGCCGGGCCCGTTGCCCGGCTGGCCGCCGGCCTGGCCGGAACCGGCGCCCTCGGGCGCCATCCACTCCAGCCCCCAGCGGGCGAGCACCTCGGGCGCGCCGGGATAGAAGCGGGCCCAGACGACGACGGCGGCCGCGATCACGACCACTGAGACGAGCAGTTGCTTCCAGAACGACATCCGATACTCCGCATTGTCGGCGGCTCCCGCACGGCGCCTGCCGCCGGACATGCAAGGCCGGAAACGCCGACGATCTCGTCGCGCCGCTGCGTCCCTTCACCGTTACTATGCCAAGACGCTTGCGGCGATAAAGCCATTCGCGCATTAAATATCGGTAATTTGATCGGCCGTGCCGTCCATCCGCCATGCGCCGATCGGCTTTCTCCTATGCAACAAGCTGCTCGATTCCGGCCAGTTTCGCCTGTAAAAACGACGCCGGCGTGGCCTGTTCGGCGGCTTCAGGCTGGCCCGTTGCGCAGGCGGGGGCGAATGCGCAGACGATAGGTGACCAGCATCAGGAACGCCCGGCGCCAGGGCCGGGACATCCGGGGCCAAGAAACATCCGGGGCCAAGAACAAGGGGAAGCAAAGTGGCAGGCACGATTCCGTTCGACGATTTGAAGAAGAAGGTTGCGGCCGGCGAGATCGACACCGTTCTGGTCGCCGCCGTGGATATGCAGGGCAGGCTGATCGGCAAGCGCTTCCTGGCGAAGTTCTTCGTCGAGTCCGCCTATGAGGAGACCCACGGCTGCAACTACCTTCTCGCCGACGACATCGACATGGAGCCGGTGCCGGGCTACAGGGCGGCGAGCTGGTCCAAGGGCTACGGCGATTTCGTGATGAAGCCCGATCTTTCCACCATCCGGCTGACGCCGTGGCTGGAGAAGACGGCGCTGGTGCTGTGCGACATCCAGGACCACCACACCCATGACGACCTGCCGCACTCGCCGCGCGGCATCCTGAAGAAGCAGATCGCCCGGCTGACGGAGCGCGGCTATCTCGCCTATTTCGCCTCCGAGCTCGAATTCTACCTGTTCGACGAGACCTATGCCACGGCGCGGGCCAAGCGCTGGCAGGGCCTCGACACCGCCTCGCCCTATATCGAGGACTACCTGATCGGTCTGACCTCCAAGGAGGAAGGGGTGATGCGCCGGCTGCGCAACGAGATGGACGCCGCCGGCATCCCCATCGAGAACTCGAAGGGCGAATGGGGGCCGGGGCAGGAGGAGATCAACGTCCGCTATGCCGAGGCGCTGGACATGGCCGACCGCCACGTCGTGCTCAAGAACGGGGCCAAGGAGATCGCCCATTCGGAGGGCAAGGCCATCACCTTCATGGCCAAGTACGACTACGGCCTCGCCGGCTCGTCCAGCCACATCCACAACTCGCTGTGGAGCGCCGACGGCAAGAAGTCGCTGTTCTTCGACCCGAAGGCCGAATACACGATGACGCCGCTGATGCGGTCGTGGGTGGCGGGGCAGCTCAAATACGCCCGCGAGCTGACATGGTTCCTGTGCCCCTACGTCAACTCCTACAAGCGCTTCCAGGCCGGCACCTTCGCGCCGACCAAGACGGCGTGGAGCCGCGACAACCGCACGGCCGGCTTCCGCCTGTGCGGCGAGGGCACCAGGGGCATCCGCATCGAGTGCCGCATCGGCGGCGCGGACCTCAATCCCTATCTCGCCTTCGCGGCGCTGATCGCGGCCGGCCTCGCCGGCATCGACGAGAAGCTGGAGCTCGGCAAGCCCTTCGAGGGTGACGCCTATCAGGCCGCGCGCCTGACCGAGATCCCGAAGACGCTGCGCGAGGCGATCGACACGCTGGCGAAGTCGAAGATGCTGAAGGCGGCGCTCGGCGAGGAGGTGGTCGAGCACTACCTGCACACCGCGCGCTGGGAGCAGCTCGAATACGACCGCCGCGTCACCGACTGGGAGCTGCACCGCGGCTTCGAACGCTACTGACAACCCAAAGCAATTCCAGGAAAAGTGTGAAGCGGTTTTCCGTCTGGAATTGCGTGAAAAGAACGAGGCTCTCATGACCGAAACGGTCAAGCTGAAATCCCCCATCGACGGCTCGATCTATGCCGAGCGGCCGGTCGCGACCGACGCCGAGATCGACGCCGCCATCGCCCGCGCCCGCGCCGCGCAGGCCGCATGGGCCGACGTCTCCATCGGCGAGCGCGGAAAATACCTTCTCGCCTTCCTCGAGGCGATGCTGGCCATGAACGACGAGATCGTGCCCGAGATCGCCTGGCAGATGGGGCGGCCGGTGCGCTACGGCGGCGAGAAGGGCGGCGTCGAGGAGCGCACCCGCTACATGGTGGCGCTGGCCGAGAAGGCGCTGGCGCCCTACGTCCCCGAGGAGCGCCCCGGCTTCCGCCGCTATCTCAAGCGCGCGCCGCTTGGGCTGGTCTTCACCATCGCGCCGTGGAACTATCCGTACCTGACGACGGTCAACTCGGTGGTGCCGGCGCTGATGGCGGGTAATGCCGTCATCCTCAAGCACGCGGCGCAGACGCTGCTGGTCGGCGAGCGCTTCCAGGCCGCGTTCGACAAGGCCGGGCTGCCGAAGGGGCTGTTCCAGAACGTCGTGCTGTCCCACGCCCAGACCGAGAAGCTGCTCGGCTCGGGCCGGATCGACCATTGCAACTTCACCGGCTCGGTCGCGGGCGGGCGCGCCATCGAGAAGGCGGCGGCCGGCACCTTCATGACGCTGGGGCTGGAGCTGGGCGGCAAGGACCCGGCCTATGTGCTGCCGGACGCGAAGCTCGACCACGCCATCGCCAACCTGGTCGACGGCGCCTTCTACAACACCGGCCAGTGCTGCTGCGGCATCGAGCGCGTCTATGTCCACGAGAAGGTCTATGACGAATTCGTGGAAGGCTTCGTCGCCGAGACCAGGAACTACGTCGTCGGCAACCCGCTCGACCAGGCCACGACCATGGGGCCGATGGCGCAGGCGCGCTTCGCCGATTTCATCCGCGAGCAGAAGGCTGAGGCGCTGCGCAAGGGCGCGGTGGCCCATATCGGCATGAAGGTCGAGGGCGACGCCGCCGGCTCGCCCTATCTCGCGCCCGAGGTGCTGACCAACGTCAACCACCAGATGAGCGTGATGCGCGAGGAATCGTTCGGCCCCATCGTCGGCATCATGAAGGTGCGCGACGACGAGGAGGCGATCCAGCTCATGAACGACAGCCCCTACGGCCTCACCGCCTCGGTGTGGACCACCGACACGGAGCATGCGGCGCAGATCGGCGATCGCATCGAGACCGGAACCGTGTTCATGAACCGCTGCGACTATGTCGATCCCGGCCTCGTCTGGACCGGCGTCAAGGACACCGGCAAGGGCGGCGCGATGGGCCTCGTCGGCTACGAGAACCTGACGCGGCCGAAGAGCTACCACCTGCGCGAAGCGATCTGAGTTTTTAATTTTAACGCAATTCCGGACGGAAAACCGCTTCACACTTTTCCTGGAATTGCTCTGGAAAGACCATCATGACCAACCTCGTCTCGAAATGGAATTATCCCACGACCGTCCGCTTCGGCGCGGGCCGTATCAAGGAGCTGCCGGAGGTGCTGAAGGAAGCGGGGATTTCGAACCCGCTCTTCGTCACCGATCCGGGGCTGGCGAAGCTGCCGGTGACGGCCTCGACGCTGAAGCTGCTCGCCGACGCCGGCGTGCCGCACGGCGTCTTTTCCGACGTCAAGCCGAACCCGGTGGAGTCGAACCTTTATGCCGGCATCGAGGTCTACAAGGCGGGCGGCCATGACGGCGTCGTCGCGTTCGGCGGCGGCTCGGCGCTCGACCTTGGCAAGCTGATCGCCTTCCAGGCGCATCAGACGCGCCCGGTGTGGGATTTCGAGGACATCGGCGACTGGTGGACGCGTGCGGACGGCACGAAGATCGCGCCCATCGTCGCGGTGCCGACCACGGCCGGCACCGGCTCGGAAGTGGGCCGCGCCGGCGTGCTCACCCACGAGGCGAGCCACACCAAGAAGGTGATCTTCCACCCGAAGATGATGCCCGTCATCGTCATCGCCGACGCCGAGCTGACGGCCGGCATGCCGCCCTTCA
>JALHFU010000309.1:0-2299 GCA_022838525.1 Hyphomicrobiales bacterium
ACCGCCCCTCACCTGCCTGCCGGCATCCTCTCCCCGTGAACGGGGAGAGGAGGATTGGCCGCAACCTCTCCGCTTCACCTTCTCCCCGTTCACGGGGAGAAGGTGGCCCGAAGGGCCGGATGAGGGGCAGCGCCGGCCTCGCAAGACGGGAGGGACACGAATACCCGTGATCCCAACCCTTCATTACCGCGGCCCTGCGTCGTGCGTGTTCCATCCCCGACAGCCCGCCCCCTGATAGCAGTTGACTCGCCGGCGGCGAAGCGCCAATAAACCGAGCGAGCGCTCGTTTTATTGGGAGTCATAATGACCGACACACTCGACGGCAAGACCGCCCTCGTCACCGGCGCCTCGTCCGGGCTCGGCCGGCACTTCGCCCGGCTGCTCGCCGCGAAGGGCGCGGCCGTGGTTCTGGCCGCCCGCCGGCGCGAGGCGCTGGACGAGGCCTGCGCCGAGATCGCCCGCGACGGCAGCACCGCCTCTGCGGTCGCCCTCGACGTCACCGACCCGGCGTCCGTCGCCGCCGCCTTCGCCGCGATGGGTGCTGCGCCCGACATCGTCGTCAACAATGCCGGCATCGCCGACGACAAGCCGGCGCTGGCCATGGACGAGGCGACGTGGGACCGCGTCGTCGATACCAACCTCAAGGGCGCCTTCCTCGTCGCGCAGGCCGCGGCCAACGCGCTGCGCGCGGCCGGCAGGGGCGGCTCGATCGTCAACATCGCCTCCATCGTCGGCTTCCGCCCTGCCGGCAACCTCGCCGCCTATGCCGCGTCCAAGGCCGGGCTGATCCACCTGACGAGGACGCTGGCGCTCGAATGGGCGCGCTACGGCATCCGCGTCAATGCGCTGTGCCCCGGCTATATCGAGACCGACATCAACCGCGACTTCTTCGCCAGCGAGGCCGGGCAGACGCTGATCAAGCGCATCCCGCAGCGCCGGCTCGGCAAGCCGGAGGAACTCGACGGGGCGCTCCTGCTCTTCGCCTCCGACGCCGGCAGCTACATCACCGGCGCCTCGCTCGCCGCCGACGGCGGCCACCTCGTCTCATCGCTCTGAGGACCGACATGGATTTCACCGTTTCGCCGCGCATCGAGGATTTCCGCAGCCGCATCGCCCGCTTCGTCGAGGAGCGCGTGCTGCCGCTGGAGGCCGACCCCGCGAGCTACGACGCGCACGAGAACATCCGCCTCGACCTCGCCGACGCGCTGCGCGCCGAGGCGCGCGCGCAGGGGCTGTGGTGCATCCAGCTCAAGCCCGAGACCGGCGGCCAGGGCCTCGGCCGCATGGGCATGGCCGTGTGCTACGAGGCGATGAACCGCTCGATCTTCGGCCCCGTCGTCTTCAACTCGGCCGCGCCCGACGACGGCAACATGATGGTGCTGGAGCAGGCCGCCACCCCGGCGCAGAAGGAGCGCTGGCTCAAGCCCCTCGTCGACGGCAAGGTGCGCTCGGCCTTCGTGATGACCGAGCCGCATCCGGGCGGCGGCTCCGACCCGTCGATGATGCTGACCACGGCGACGAGGAAGGGCGACCGCTACGTGATCCGCGGCCGCAAATGGTTCATCACCGGGGCGGAGGAGGCGCAGCATTTCATCCTGCTCGCGCGCACCTCGGACGACGCGCGCAAGGGGCTGACCGCCTTCCTCTTCGACCGCGACCAGCGGCGCCTGGGCCGCGAGCTCGCGGCTTGCCAGCAGCCCGACTCGATCATCGGTCAGGATGTCATTGCCCAGACCCAGGACCAGGGTTCGCTCGCAGGCGCCATCTCGTGGCATGGGGGTTCCCTGACCAGAGGGGCTCCGTGTCATCCGACCCGGAGCCCCTCGTGGATTGCGGTGATCAGTGCTGGCTTCCTCAGCGACGGGCGGTGTGAATCAGCGTGCCATCTCTGCGGCGAATGTTGATCTCCAACGAGCCCTCATCACCAAGGTTGTGAGTGGCACAACCGAAGCACGGATCGTAGGCCCTGAATGCCATCTCCACCATGTTCAGAGAGCCCTCGTCCACCTCGTCTAGACCCGAGATCAGATCTGTGGCCGCCTTCTTGATGCTTAGCGTCATCGGCGCATAGTTGTTCGTGGTCCCTACTACAAGGTTCGCATCGGTTACGACACCGCGCTCATCCGTCTTGTAGTGATGGATCAGAAGGCCTCGCGGAGCCTCCACGCAGCCGACGCCCTCGGTCGGAGTCGCGGTCGGAACCGTGCGGAAGTCATCGGAGGTGATATCGGGATCACGAGCCAGTTCGAGCATGCGCTCGGCGGCGGCCTGGATCTCGATCACCCGAGCCCAATGGTAC
>JALHFU010000095.1:0-11890 GCA_022838525.1 Hyphomicrobiales bacterium
CCCGCCCGGGCAGTTCGCCGACCACCACCAGCGCCACCATGCCGACCGCATAGTGCGACTTGCACTTGACGAGATAGACGCCTTCCTCGCCCAGCGTAACGGTGAAATCCTCGCCGATCCCGCCCTTGAACGCCTCCGCCCCGTCGGGGAACATGCCTCTGATCGTCTCGGCATTGTGGTAGCCGTCCACGGGCACGAAGCGGAGCGTGTCGCCGGGCGCGGCGTGGATGAAGTCCGGCTCGAACACCATGTGGCCGTCGGGGCCTTCGCCCAGCATGCGCATCTCGTGCTCGGCCGCATGGCCGACGCCCGCCGCAACCGCGGTCATGGCCGCCAGCATCACGACGGCCGCCATCCTCTTCCTCATGACGCCGCTCCTTCTGCTTGCTGAAGCAGCATGCCCGCCCCGGCCGGCGAGGCCAAGGCGGCGTTCTGCCGCTCCCGGATCAGAACGGCAGGAAGCGCAGCACGTCGCCCTTCTCGATGCGCTCGGCCGCGGCCGGGATGACGGCGAGCCCGTCGGCCGCGGCGAGCATGGCGAGCCGTGCCGAGAAAGAGGATGTGAGCAGGTCCGCCTCCGGCTCGCCCGACGCCGCCTCGCCGACGATGCGCACCGGCCGGAACTCGACGCGGCCGGGCCGTCGCGTCTCGGAGGTCGCCGCCCGCACCGTCGTCAGCACCGGGCGCGTGCGCGCGATGCCGGCCCGCCGCGCCGCGACGCCGGCGCCGATCAGTCGCCACGTCACGAAGGCCGAGACCGGATTGCCCGGCAGCCCGAGATAGACGGCCTCGCCCAGCGTGCCGACGGTCAGCGGCTTGCCGGGCTTCATCGCCACCTTCATTACGCGCGCCCTGCCGCCCGCCTCGACGAGCAGGCGCGGCATGTGGTCCTCCTCGCCGACCGAGACGCCGCCGGTGGTGACGACGAGGTCGGCCTCCCGCGCCGCCCGCTCCAGCGTCGCCCGCAGCAGGCCGGGCTCGTCGGCCACCGCGCCGAGGTCGAGCGCCTCGATCCACGGCTCGGCCAGCGCGGCGCGAAGCTGGAAGCGGTTGGAGTTCCATATCTGGCCCGGGCCGAGCGGCTCGCCGGGCTGGCGCAGCTCCGAGCCGGTGGAGAAGAAGGCGACCCGCACCCGGCGATGGACGCGGACCCGCGCCGCGCCCACCGCGGCCAGCGCCGCCGCCTCGCGCGCGCCGATCGGCACGCCGGCCGGCAGGATCGGGCTGCCCTGTGCGAGGTCGTCGCCGGCGCGGCGGATGTTCTCGCCGGGACGCGGCCGGCGGCGGACGACGACATGGCAGCCCTCGACCGTGACGTTCTCCTGCATCACCACGGCATCCGCGCCCTCGGGAACCGGCGCGCCGGTCAGGATGCGCGCCGCGGCCGGCGAATGCAGCACGCCGCCCGAGGCATCGCCGGCCGCGATGCGCTGCGCCAGCGGCAGCCGCCACGGTCCCTCGCCGGAGAGGTCATCGAGGCGGACGGCGTAGCCGTCCATCGCCGAATTGTCGAAGGGCGGCAGCGGGATCGGCGTCGACACGGCTTCCGCGAGAACGCGCCCCGTCGCATCCTCGAGCGCGACCGTCTCGATCTCTCGCACCGGGCTTGCGAGGTCGAGCGCTTGCGCCAGCGCTGCCTCGAAGGCGATCGGGCCGTTGCCCGCCGCGTCGCAGGCCTCGCACATCAGGCCGCTTCCCCGATCCGGCCGAGCACCGAGCGCGCCCATCCGTCGACTTCGGCCCGCACCGGCGGCAGGGTGACGGCATAGTCGCCGGCGAACTCCTGCCAGGCGGGGAGGTAGGCGTCCTGCACCGCGACGAGCACCGGCACGCCCTCGACGATCGCACGCTCGATGGCGGCGCGGAAGCCGTGGCCTTCCGCCTCGCCCTTGCCGAAGCGGTTGAGCACGAGGACGTCCGGCCCGCGGGCGAGCGCGGCGTCGAGCAGGCCGCACAGCCCCGCCAGCGCCTGCGGGTCGAGCCGGCAGCCCTTCGCCCCGGTGCCGAGCGCCTGCGAGATGACGTGGCGCTCGCCGCTCGTCACGTCCTCGAGATGCATGATGGCGCAGCAGTTCTCGCCGGCGTCGGTCTCGCGCTGGACGTAGCCCGCGACGCGCACGCCCTGCGTCTGAAGGTCGCGCACCACGGCTTCGAGCAGGGCGTCGACCGGGTCGTCATGGCCGTAGCGGATGGCGGCGAGCGGCGGTTGGGAAGCGGTCATGCCAGTGTCCTCATGTCTTGTGCGGCGTCCGCCGCGTGGTGGTGATGGCCCGGATTGCGGCAGCCGCACTCCAGGTCGCGCAGGCGCCCGTCGCACAGGCCGTAGACCCAGCCGTGGATCGACAGCCGCCGTCCGTTCTTCCATGCCCATCGCACTATAGGCATACGCGACAGGCTTTTCACCTGAGCGACGATGCTGAGTTCGCACAGCCGGTCGAGCCGCGCCTGCGGGTCGGCGATGGCGTCGAGCTCCTCCGATGCGGTCTCGGCCGCGTCGCGCACCGGCTGCAGCCAGTTGTCGATGACGCCGTAGCCGCCGCCCTCCATCGCCGCGCGCACGCCGCCGCAGCCGTGATGGCCGCACACGATGACGTGCTGCACGCCCAGCGTCTCGATGGCGAATTCGAGCACGGACAGGAGGTTGACGTCGCCGCGATGGACGAGGTTGCCGATGTTGCGGTGGACGAACACCTCGCCGGGCTTCAGCCCGGTGATGACGTTGGCCGGCACGCGGCTGTCGGAACAGCCGATCCACAGATAGTCGGGCCGCTGCACCGCGGCGAGGCGGCGGAAATAGTCGGGGTCCTCACCGAGCCTGGCGCTCGCCCAGCGCGCATTGTGGTCGAGCAGGTCAGTCAGCATCGTCGTCTCCCGGCCATGCGATGCCCCGGCGCGCCGCCATGCGCCGCCCGAGCGTCTCCAGTGCGCGGCGCGACAGCCGCGCGCGTGCGAAGGGCAGAATGAAGGCGTTCTCCTCGATCAGCCGCCGCCGCTGCCGCGTCGAGAAGTCGCAGAGCCACACGCGCAGCAGCGGCGCGGGGCCCCTGCCGTCCCCGGTTTCGAGAGCCGCCGCCAGCGCATCGGCAATGGCGGCGGCTTCGGCTGCGCTCCCGGAGTGCCCCTCACCGAGACGGCGCAGCATGTCCGCGATGCCGTCCTGCGGGCGCAGGCGCTTGCGCAGCATCACGAACAGGTCCTCCTGCTCGTCGCGACGGTGCAGGTCGAAGTCGCCGCGCAGGAAGCGCAGCGCCGCAGCGGCCTTTTCGCGGTCCCAGACGTCCTCGGCCGCGATCTCGTCGAGCACCCGGCACAGGCAGCGCTGGCGGAAGTGCTCGGCGAAGACCTGGTCGAGCGGCGCGCGGAGGAGCGAGGCGGGCGGCGCCTCGTTCAGCGCCCGGAGCGCCAGCGCGCGGGATTCGTCCTGCCCGTTCATGGCCCGGTCCGTGCTCCCGAAGCTCTCCGCTTTCCCCGCACCGTCGAAACGCTCCGCCTCCCTGCCTCTAGCGGACGAGCGGTCCCCCGGCCGCGCCGATGTCGATGCCGCGTATGTCGGCGCGCCCGGCGAGCACGGCGACGTACTGCGCCGCCGCCCGCGACCAGCTCGCGGCCGCGAGCCACGCCGCCACCTCGTCGGCCACCGCCTCGAAGGCGACGCCCGGCCCGCCGAAGCGCGCCGGATGGTTGGCGTGGAAGCGCCGGCACTCGGCCTCGCCGGCCTCCGGCACGCGCAGCTCCCGCTCAAGCAGGACGCGGATGGCGGCGTCCTCGGCCGTCTCGCGGCGGCCGGCCGCGTCGGCCTGCGGCGCGGCGACGATGCGCCGCCGTTCGACCTCCTGCCGCAGCAGCTCGCGCACCACCAGCGCCCGCGCCGCCGCCATCAGCGCGGCACCGGGGTTCTGCGCCGGATGGTGCTGCGCCTCGGCGAGGATGTCCGCCTCCGGCACGGGCCGGCCGTTGACGGTGATCGCCGCCAGCACCAGCCGCGCCCTCGGCGGCACCGTGGTGTCGGGCTCGCGGCGGCGGGTATAGCCTTCCTCGCCGTCCGGCATGCGCGCCTGATAGACCGTGGCCATCGCCCTGCCCCCGCCTATTCCGCCGGCAGCCGCACGCGCGCCGCGCGCGGCTCCTTGCGGCGCACCACCTGATAGCCCGGCCGCCACAGATAGCGCACCGGCGCGCTCAGCATGTGGACGAGCCGCGTGAACGGGAAGACCAGCAGGATCGTCAGGCCGAGGAAGAGATGGGCGCGGAAGATCGGCGCGACGTCGGCGATGTAGTCCGCTGCCTTCGGGTCGAAGGTGAAGATGCCCTGCGCCCAGTTCATGAACTTCACCATCTCGTGCCCGTCGAGATGCTGCATCGAGGCGGGGATGGTGGCGAGGCCGAGCGCGAGCTGCAGCCACAGGAGAAGGATGATGGCGGTGTCGGAGAAGCTGGAGGCCGCCCGCACCCGCGGGTCGAACAGCCGCCGGTGGATCAGCATCGTCGCGCCGACGATCGCCATCACGCCGGCGATGCCGCCGGCCGTCATCGCCAGGATCTGCTTGGCCCCGTGGCTGACGCCGAGCGCGTCGAAGAGGGCGATCGGCGTCAGGAGGCCGATCAGGTGGCCGAAGAAGATGGCGAGCACCCCGACATGGAACAGCACCGAGCCGACGACGAGCTGCCTGCGCCGCAGAAGCTGGCTCGAGCCGGACCGCCACGTATAGGGCTCGCGGTCGTAGCGCACGACGGTGCCGAGCGCGAGCACGGCGAGCGCGACATAGGGATAGATGCCGAAGACGAGCGTGTTGAGATAGGCATACATGGAGGAACCTTCCTTCAGGCTGCGGGCGGTTCGGTGGGCCGGGTCGCGGCGTCGCGAGACGCGGCGCGCATGCGGGTGCGCAGGCGGTCCGGTCCGCAGGCGTTCTCGCCGGCATTGCCGCCGAAGGTGACGGCCTCCTCCTGCCAGACGCGGTCGAGCGCATCGAGGTCGTCGGGGTCGTCCTCCGGCGCGTCGAGGAGCTCGCGCAGGAGCTTGCCGTCGGCCTTGCCGTGCGCCAGCGCCTCCAGTGCCACGAAGGCGCCGGCATAGACGGAGCGGCGCTTCCTCAGCCGCTCCTTCAGCGCCGCGACGATGTGGGCGACCTGGCTGAGCAGGTCCTGCGCCTCGGCCTCGGGCAGCATCGACAGGAATTCGAGGAACAGCGGCAGATAGTCCGGCAGCTCCTTCGCGTCGATCTCCAGCCCTTGCGCCTCGTACATCTGCATCAGGTCGACCATGGCCTGGCCGCGGTCGCGGCTTTCGCCGTGGACGTGCTCGAAGAGATGCAGCGACAGCGAGCGCGTGCGGTCGAACAGATGCACGTAGCGCTCCTGCGCGTCGTAGAGGTCGAGGCGGTCGATGTCGTCGGCGAGCCTTTCGAGCCTGTCGCGCGCCCGGACGTCGAGGCCGGCCTCCGCGGCGAGCGCTTCCCTGATCGCCGGCACCGCCTCCTTCAGCTCCTGCGTCGGGTAGGACAGGATGAGCGACACGATCTTCAGCACGGTGTTCATTCTGCCGGCTCCCTGAAGATGTCGGTCGGCGTCTGCACGCTCTTCTTCCGCCTGGCGCCGAACAGGTCCGCCTCCGAGGTGCCGCCCGAGCAGCCGTTGCCGAAGGAGAAGCCGCAGGAGCCGCGCACGTCGTAGGCGTCCTCGCCGATCTCGCGGTGGCTGGTCGGGATGACGAAGCGGTCCTCGTAATTGGCGATGGCCATCACGTGGTACATCTCCTCGATCGTCCGGCCGTTCATGCCGACCTTTTCCGCCACGGCCTCGTCGATGACGCCGTCCACGGTCTTGGCCCGCATGTAGGCGCGCATGGCGAGCATGCGCTCCAGCGCCGACACGACCGGTTCCTCCTTGCCGCCCGTGAGCAGGTTGGCGAGGTAGCGCACCGGGATGCGCAGCGAGCGCACGTCGGGCATCGCCCCGTCGAGGCCGAGCTTGCCGGCCTCGACCGCCGACTGCACCGGCGACAGCGGCGGCACGTACCAGACCATCGGCAGCGTCCGGTATTCGGGATGGAGCGGGAAGGCGATCTTCCATTCCATCGCCATCTTCCACACCGGCGAGCGCGCGGCGGCCTCGAGCCACGCATCCGGCACGCCGTCCTTCCGCGCCTGCGCGATCACCACCGGATCGTTGGGGTCGAGGAAGATCTTCAACTGCGCTTCGTAAAGGTCGCTCTCCTGCGGCGCGGAGGCGGCCTCGGCGATGCGGTCGGCATCGTAGAGCACGACGCCGAGATAGCGGATGCGCCCGACGCAGGTCTCCGAGCACACCGTGGGCTGGCCGGATTCGATGCGCGGGTAGCAGAACACGCACTTCTCCGACTTTCCCGACGACCAGTTGTAGTAGATCTTCTTGTAGGGGCAGCCCGACACGCACATGCGCCAGCCGCGGCACTTCTCCTGGTCGATCAGGACGATGCCGTCGTCCTCGCGCTTGTAGATCGCGCCCGACGGGCACGCCGCGACGCAGGCCGGGTTGAGGCAGTGCTCGCACAGCCGCGGCAGGTACATCATGAAGGTGTTCTCGAACTGGCCGTAGATGTCCTTCTCGACGCCCTCGAAATTGGTGTCGGCCGAGCGCTTGGAGAACTCGCCGCCGAGGATTTCCTCCCAGTTCGGCCCGGCCTCGATCTTCTCCATGCGCTCGCCCGAGACCAGCGAGCGCGGTCGCGCCGTCGGCATGGTGCGGCTTTCCTTCGCCGTCTGGAGGTGTCCGTAGTCGAAGTCGAACGGCTCGTAATAGTCGTCGATCTCCGGCAGGTCGGGATTGGCGAAGATGTTGGCGAGGATGCGCCATTTCGGGCCCATCTTCGGCTCGATGCGGCCGTTCTTCCTGCGCACCCAGCCGCCGTTCCACTTCTTCTGGTTCTCCCACTCGCGGGGATAGCCGACGCCGGGCTTGGTCTCGACATTGTTGAACCAGGCGTATTCGACGCCTTCGCGGTTGGTCCACACGTTCTTGCAGGTGACGGAACAGGTGTGGCAGCCGATGCACTTGTCGAGATTGAGCACCATGCCGATTTGCGCGCGAACCTTCATTCTGCCGCCTCCTTCGCGGTCTGGCCTGCCTCGCCGAGCGGCTCCTCCATCCAGTCCACGCGGTCGAGCCGGCGCACGACGACGAACTCGTCGCGGTTGGAGCCGACCGTGCCGTAATAGTTGAAGCCGTAGGACTGCTGGGCGTAGCCGCCGATCATGTGGGTGGGCTTGGTGATCGCCCGCGTCACCGAGTTGTGGATGCCGCCGCGCTGGCCGGTGAGCGGCGAGCCCGGCGTGTTCACGATCTTCTCCTGCGCGTGGTACATGAAGATCGTGCCTTCCTTCATGCGCTGGGAGACGACCGCGCGCGCCACGATGGCGCCGTTGGCGTTATAGACCTCGACCCAGTCGTTGTCCGCGATCGCCGCCTTCGCCGCGTCGACCTCCGAGACCCACACCACCGGGCCGCCGCGGTTCAGCGTCAGCATCAGAAGGTTGTCGGAATAGGTCGAGTGGATGCCCCATTTCTGGTGCGGCGTGATGAAGTTCAGCACCACGTGCGGGCTGCCGCCGGTCTTCTCCTCGATCGTCGGGCTGACCGACTTGGTGTCGATGGGCGGCCGGTAGACGCAGAAGCCCTCGCCGAAGGCGCGCATCCACAGATGGTCCTGATAGAGCTGTTGGCGGCCGGTCAGCGTGCGCCACGGGATCAGCTCGTGGACGTTGGTGTAGCCGGCATTGTAGCAGACCTTCTCCGACTCCAGCCCCGACCAGGTCGGCGACGAGATGATCTTGCGCGGCTGCGCGACCACATCGCGGAAGCGGATCTTCTCGTCCTCCTTGGGGATGGCGAGATGGGTGTGGTCGCGGCCCGTCGCCTTCGACAGCGCCGCCCACGCCTTGACCGCAACCTCGCCATTGGTCTCGGGCGCGAGCGACAGGATCACCTCGGTGGCGTCGATGTCGGTGTCGATGCGCGGCCGTCCCCTGGTCGGCCCGTCCTCGGCGACGGTGCCGTTGAGGCGGCCGAGCAGGTCCACCTCGTGCTCGGTGTTCCACGCAATGCCCTTGCCGCCGTTGCCGAGCCTGTCCATCAGCGGCCCGAGCGCGGTGAAGCGGTTGTAGAGGTTGGGATAGTCGCGCTCGACCGTGGCCACCGCCGGCATGGTCCTGCCGGGCACGGGCTCGGTCTCGCCCTGCTTCCAGTCCCTGACGTCGAAGGGCTGGGCGAGCTCGCCCGGCGTGTCGTGCAGGATCGGCACCAGCACCACGTCCTTCTCGACGCCCAGCACCTCCGGCGCGACGCGGGAGAACTCCCTGGCGATGCCCTTGAAGATGTCCCAGTCGCTGCGCGCGTCCCAGGCGGGGTCGGCCGCGCTGGTCAGCGGGTGGATGAAGGGGTGCATGTCCGAGGTGTTGAGATCGTTCTTCTCGTACCAGGTCGCCGTCGGCAGCACGATGTCGGAGTAGACGCAGGTCGTGGACATGCGGAAGTCGAGCGTGACCAAGAGGTCGAGCTTTCCTTCCGGCGCGTCGTCGCGCCACACCGCCTCCTTCGCCCGCTGCCGGCCTTCGTCGCCGAGGTCGCGGCCGAGCACGCCGTGCGAGGTGCCGAGGAGGTGCTTGAGGAAGTATTCGTGGCCCTTGCCCGACGAGCCGAGCAGGTTCGAGCGCCACACGAACAGGTTGCGCGGCCAGTTGGCCTCGTTGTCCGGGTCTTCGCACGACAAAGTGAGCGTGCCGGCCTTCAGCCCCTGCGCGACATAGTCCTTCGCCTCGACGCCGGCCTCCGCCGCCGCCTTCGCCACGTCGAGCGGGTTGGCGGCGAGCTGCGGTGCCGATGGCAGCCAGCCCATGCGCTCGGCGCGGATGTTGTAGTCGATCAGCGTCGCGTCCCAGTCGCCGTCCGGCGCGGTCGGCGACAGGATCTCGTCCACCTTCAGCGTCTCGTAGCGCCACTGGTCGGTGTGGGCGTAGAAGAACGAGGTCGAGTTCATGTGCCGCGGCGGCCGGTTCCAGTCGAGCGCGAAGGCGAGCGCGGTCCAGCCGGTCTGCGGCCTCAGCTTCTCCTGCCCGACATAGTGGCTCCAGCCGCCGCCCGACTGGCCGACGCAGCCGCACATCACCAGCATGTTGATGATGCCGCGGTAGTTCATGTCCATGTGATACCAGTGGTTCAACCCCGCGCCGAGGATGACCATGGAGCGGCCGTCAGTCTTCTCCGCATTCGAGGCGAAGGCGCGCGCCACGGCCACGATCTGGTCCTGCGGCACGCCGGTGATCTTCTCCGCCCAGGCCGGCGTGTAGGGCAGCATCTCGTCGTAGGACTTCGCGGAGTTGGCGCAGCCGAGCCCCCGGTCGAGGCCGTAATTGGCCACGAACAGGTCGAACACGGTGGCGACCAGCGCCTCCTCGCCGCCGGCGAGCCTGAGCGTCCGCGCCGGCACCTTGCGCACCAGCACGCTGTCGTGGTCGGTGCCCTCGAAATGGTCGTGCTCGCGGTTGCCGAAATAGGGGAAGGCGACGGCGGCGACCGTGTCGTGGGCGCCTTCGGCGATGAAGCTCATCTCGAGGTCGACGTCGCGGCCCTTGCCGTCCCTGGCCTCCAGGTTCCACTTGCCCTCCTCACCCCAGCGGAAGCCGATCGAGCCCTGCGGCGCGACGAGCTCGCCCGTCGTGCGGTCGACGGCGACCGTCTTCCATTCCGGATTGTTGGCCTCGCCGAGCCCGCCCTCGATCTCCGAGGCGCGCAGCAGGCGCTCGGGGATGAAATTGCCGTCCTTCTCGACCAGCCGCACCAGCATCGGCATGTCGGTGTAGCGGCGGCAGTAGTCCTCGAAATAGGCCGCCTTCCGGTCGAGGTGGAACTCGCGCAGGATGACGTGGCCGATGGCCATGGCGAGCGCGGCGTCCGTGCCCTGCTTGGGATGCAGCCACAGGTCGGCGAACTTGGCGGCCTCGGAATAGTCCGGCGACACCACCACCGACTTCGCGCCGCGATAGCGCACCTCGCTGTAGAAATGCGCGTCGGGCGTGCGCGTCTGCGGCACGTTCGAGCCCCACAGCATCAGGAAGCCGGCATTGTACCAGTCGGCCGATTCCGGCACGTCGGTCTGCTCGCCCCACGTCATCGGCGAGGAGGGCGGCAGGTCGCAGTACCAGTCGTAGAACGACATGCACACGCCGCCCAGCAACGACAGATAGCGCGAGCCGGCCGCGTAGGAGACCATGGACATCGCCGGAATCGGCGAGAAGCCGATCACCCGGTCCGGCCCCCATTTGCGCACCGTATAGGCATTGGCCGCCGCGACGATCTCGTTGATCTCGTCCCAGCCGGCGCGCACGAAGCCGCCGAGCCCGCGCACCTTGACGTATTGCGACCGCTTGGCCGCGTCCTCCTGGATCGCCGCCCACGCCGCGACCGGCGCCTTCGTCGCCCGCTCCCTGCGCCACAGCTTCAGCAGCCGCGAGCGGATCAGCGGATACTTCACCCGGTTGGCCGAATACATGTACCAGCTGTAGCTCGCGCCGCGCGCGCAGCCGCGCGGCTCGTGGTTGGGCAGGTCCGGCCGCGTGCGCGGATAGTCGGTCTGCTGCGTCTCCCAGGTGACGATCCCGCCCTTGACGTAGATCTTCCACGAGCAGGAGCCGGTGCAGTTGGCGCCGTGCGTGGAGCGCACGATCTTGTCGTGCTGCCAGCGCTTGCGGTAGCCGTCCTCCCAGCTCCGGCTCTCGGAGGTGGTGACGCCGTGGCCCTCGGAGAAGGTGCCGACGTTCCTGCGGGCGAGGAAGTTCAGGCGGTCGATCAGGTGGCTCATCGGTATTCCCTTCCGATTATTCGGCTGCCTTGGGGTTGAGCGGCACGCCGCGGCGCGCGTGCTCGATGTCGTGGAGCAGGCCGCCGCGGCGCGTGTAGACGGCCCAGGTGATGACGGCGCAGCTGACGTAGAAGATCAGGAAGCCCCACAGCGCGGCCTCCGGCCCGCCGGTCATGGCGATCGAGCTGCCGTAGGATTTCGGGATGAAGAAGCCGCCATAGGCGCCGATCGCCGAGGTGAAGCCGATGATGGCGGCCGCCTCCTTTTCCGCCTGGCGCGAGCGCTCGGCCGGCGACAGCTGCGGCATCAGGCGTCCGATCTCCTTGTGCATGATGACCGGGATCATCTGGAAGGTGGAGGCGTTGCCGACGCCGGTGGCGAAGAACAGCACCATGAACATGGCGAAGAAGCCCCAGAACGCGCCCGGCTGGTCCTTGATGCCGAGGAAGAACAGCACGCCGGCGGCGGCCGCGATCATCAGCACGAAGGTCCAGAAGGTGACGCGGCCGCCGCCCCAGCGGTCGGAGACCCAGCCGGTCGCCGCGCGCGCCACCGCGCCGACCAGCGGCCCGAGGAAGGCGTATTTCAGCGCGTCGACCTCGGGAAACTGGGTCTGGGAAAGCAGCGGGAAGCCGGCCGAATAGCCGATGAACGACCCGAACGTGCCGATGTAGAGCCAGCACATCACCCAGTTCTGCGTCCGCCCGAAAATCACCGCCTGCTCGGCGAACGACGCCCTGGCCGAGGCGATGTCGTTCATGCCGAACCAGGCCGCGACCGTGGAGACGATCAGGAACGGCACCCAGACGAAGCCGGCGTTCTGCACCCACAGCAGCGTGCCGTCGCGCGCGGCCTGCGGCTCGCCGCCCAGCACGCCGAACACGCCCGCGGTGATGACCAGCGGGATGACGAACTGCATGACGGAGACGCCGAGATTGCCGAGGCCGGCGTTGATGGCGAGCGCGTTGCCCTTCTCCCGCTTGGGGAAGAAGAAGGAGATGTTGGCCATCGACGAGGCGAAGTTGCCGCCGCCGAGGCCGCACAGCAGCGCCAGCA
>JALHFU010000096.1:0-18538 GCA_022838525.1 Hyphomicrobiales bacterium
ACCATCGACAACGAGCGCGTCGAGGCCTTCCAGGCCGCCATCGAAGGTTCGGGCATCGAGATCGTCGGCATGGAGCACGGCAACTGGAACCGAGACGACGCCTTCGAGGTGATGCAGGACTTCCTGTCTCGCCACGCCGAGATCGACGCGGTGTGGGCCTCCGACGACGACATGGCGGTCGGCGCGCTCGAGGCGATCAACCAGGCCGGCCGGCAGGACCAGATGTGGGTGCTCGGCGGTGCCGGCATGAAGGAGATGATCAAGCGGCTGATGGACGGCGACACGGTGGTGCCCGCCAACGTCACCTATCCGCCGGCCATGATCAGCACGGCCATCGAGCTGACCGCGCTCAACTACGTCTCGCGCGCGCCCGTCTCCGGCCGCTTCATCATCGGCTCGGTGCTGATCACGTCCGAGAACGCCGAGAGCTTCTACTTCCCGGATTCGCCGTTCTAGGAACGGCCCTTCCGGCAACCGGCACGGCGGCCCTGTTCCGGCAGGGCCGCCGTTGCGTTTCGGGCCGGGCGCCCCACGGTGGCGCGGCCTATTCGTCCTCGTCGCGGCTCGCCTGCTGCCAGGCGCTCCCGAGCGCCAGGCCGAGGGCGAGGCCGATGCCCATGCCGATATTGTCCATGCTGGCGCCGATGCCGGCGCCGATAGCGATTCCGACGGCGATGCCGACGGCCGTCTTCGGGTTGCGCATGCTCGCCTCCTTCGCCGGAAAAACCGGCCGGGGCAGGCTTGTGTTCCGCAATCGGCGGCAGGCCCCGTTGATGGGAACATCCATCCGCGCGAGAATGTTATGGCCTGTCGCACCAGACGGAGAATGGTCATGGACACATTGCCGCTCAGCAGGGCCTTCACGCTGATCGAGCCGGGGCCGGTCACGCTCATCACCACGAATGACGGCCGCAAGGACAACATCATGACCATCACCTGGACCATGGTGCTGGATTTCTCGGCGTCCTTCGCCATCACCACCGGACCGTGGAACCACTCCTTCGCCGCGCTTCAGGAGACGCGGGAATGCGTGATCGCGATCCCCGCCGCGGACCTGATCGACAAGGTCGTCGGCGTCGGGACGTGCACGGGGGCGGATACCGACAAGTTCGAAAAATTCGGCTTCACGCCCCTGAAGGCAAAGCATGTTCAGGCGCCGCTGATCAAGGAGTGCCTCGCCAACATCGAATGCCGGGTCGTCGACATCGTCGACCTCGCGGGCGAGCCGTTCGTCGCCCTGCGCCCGAACACGCTGCTGCGCTCCCAGATCGATCTCGCGCTGATGCGCCAGGGCGGGGCCTTCCGGCCGGTGATGGAGACCGGCTCCGGCGTCACCGCCTGCTCGATGGTGGCGCGGGGCGTCGGCGTCTCGATCAGCGACCCGATCGTCGCGCGCTCCTTCGTCGGGCACGGCGTGGTGATGCGGCCGCTCTCCTCGCCCATGAAGCTGACCTACGGCTTCCTCGTCGAGCCGGCCAGCACGATCAATCCGCTCATCCGCAAGATGGCGATGTGCGTGATCGAGGCCGTCGAGGAGCTGGGCGGCGACTTCGTGACGACCGCGCCGTTCCTGGAAAGCCGCGCATTTCCCTTCCTCGCCGGAACCGCCGGAAAGGGCAGGCCATGACGCCTTCTTCCGTCGATCCGCGCATGAACGGCCCGCGCGTCGGGCTGATCGTTCCGTCGCTGAACACCACGACGGAGCCCGATCTCGTGCGTCAGGCGCCGGCGGATATCGGCTTCTTCTCCACCCGCGTCTACATGCGCCTCTCCACGCCGGAAGACCTGCGCGGGATGAACGCGCAGCTCGACGATGCCGCGCGGCTCGTCGGCTCGACCAGCCCCGATCTCGTGGCCTACGCCTGCACCGCCGGCACCTTCCTCGACGGCGGCTCCGCGCTCGCCGCGATCACGGAAAGGATCGCCGGCGCCGCCGGCTGCCCGGTCGTCACCACATCCGCGGCGATGGTCGATGCGCTGAGGGCTCTGGATGTGAGGCGGGTCGCGGTCGCCGCGCCCTATCCGCATGACATCACGCAGGCCGAATGCGGCTTCCTTCTCGAAAGCGGCTTCGAGATTCCTGCATGGAAGACCCTGGGCCGCTCGGGCGCCGCGATCCGCGCCACACCGGGGGAGGAAATCCTCGACCTCGTCCGCGAGGCCGATCATCCCGACGCGGAAGCCGTCTTCGTGAGCTGCACCGACCTTCGCGCGTTCGAGCTCGTCGGCGAGCTGGAGGCCCTGACGGGCAAGCCGGTGCTGACCAGCAATCAGGTCACGCTGTGGGCGATCCTCAAGGCGCTCGGACGCAAGGCGCAACGTCCGGGCGGGACACTGATCGACCGATACGTCTAGGAACGGATTCCATGTCGTCCTCGCCGCTTCTCGACGTCTACAGACGCTCGGACGTCGAAGTGGTCCGCGGCAGCGGGCTGCGCGTCTGGGATTCGCGGGGCAGATGCTATCTCGACTTCATGGGCGGGATCGCCGTCCTCGCGCTCGGCCACTGCCCGCCGCGGCTCGTCGAGGCGCTGCACCGGCAGGCGCAGACCCTGTGGCACGCCTCCAACCTGCTCGCGACCCCCGGCGCGAAGAAGGTCGCGCGCCGGCTCGTCGACAACAGCTTCGGCGACGTGGCGTTCTTCAACAACAGCGGCAGCGAGGCGGTCGACCTCGCCATCAAGCTGGTGCGCCGCTATTTCAACACGCACCGGACCGAGCCGGCCCGCTGGCGCATCGTCACCATGGAGCGCGGCTATCACGGCCGCACGCTGGCGACCATCGCAGCCGGCGGCTCGGACAAGCTGACCGACGGCTTCGAGCCGCTGATGGGCGGTTTCGACCGCGTCGCCTTCGGCGATCTGGCCGCCGCGGAGGCGGCGGTCGGCCCGGAGACCGCCGCGATATTGCTGGAGCCGGTTCAGGGCGACGGCGGCATCGTGGTTGCGGACGGCGACTATATGCGGGGCCTGCGCCGGCTCGCCGACCGGCACGGGCTGCTCCTGATCCTCGACGAGGTGCAGACCGGGTTCGGCCGCACCGGAAGGCTCTTCGCCCATGAGCACGCCGGCATCGCGCCGGACATTCTCGCCTTCGGCAAGGGGGTGGGCGCCGGCTACCCGCTGGCCGGCATCCTGACCACGCAGAAGGTCGCGGACTGCATGAACAGGGGCTCGCATGGCGGCACGCTGGCCGGCGCGCCGCTGGGCATGGCCGTTGCCGACGCCGTGCTCGACGCGTTGCTCGAGGACGGCTTCCTCGAACGGGTCGCGGAGCGCGGCGAACGGCTCGGCCGGCGGCTGGAAGAGCTGGTCCGCGACTATCCCGGGACATTCGCCGCCGTCCGCGGCATCGGCCTGCTCCGCGGCCTGCAATGCCGGCGTGACCCATGGCAGATGGCCGCGGAATTGAGAGCGGCCGGCCTGCTCGTCGCTCCCGCGATGGACGACGTCATCCGCATCGTGCCTCCGCTCGTCGTCGACGAAGCCGAGATCGACGAGGCGGCCGATATCCTGCGCAAGGTGGCGGGCGGTGCGGCCTCAGCGTGACTGCGGGCGTTCCGGCAGGGCGGCGATGCAGTCGATCTCGATGTCGATGTTGTTCAGCATGGCGGCGACCGTGGTGCGCGCGGCCGGTCCGGCGGGCACCACCTCGCGATAGACCGCGTCATAGCGCCTGAACAGCGCGATGTCGGACAGGAAGACCGTCACCTTGACCATGTCCTCCAGATCCGCTCCGGCGCCGTTCAGGATCGTGCGCAGGTTGGCGAGCGTCTGGCGAACCTGGTCCTCGAAGGTGCCTTTCACCTCGCGTGTCGCCGGGTCGGCCGGTCCCTGGCCGGCGACGAAGACGAAGCCGTTCGCGATGACCGCGTGTGAATAGTGGCCGGCCGGCGAGACCGCCCCCGGCACCATGATCGCCTTGCGCATGACGCATCTCCGAGACTATGTTCCCGGCCGAGGAGTATCCGTCCGCGAGCGGCCGCGCCAACCGGTTTCGCGCCGCCGCTTATGCATAATCCGCCAGCCCTTATGCGGCGGCAAAGTCGGGCGTTCCGCCGGATCGGAGCATCACCCGCGCAGCGAGCAGCAGTCATTATGCGCTGGGCGCATACCCCCCTGCCCATTTCGCATTTCGTTGTTCGCGATCGCACCTCCTATGTAGGTGTCGGTGACGAGGTGACGGAAACGGTCAATGCAGGCGCTGAAGCAGAATCATCCCTCCCCCGGATACCGGCTCGCCGCCGACATCGGCGGCACATTCACGGATATCGTGCTGGAGGGGGCGGGTCGTCGCTGGTCGCACAAGACGCTGACGACCTACGACGCGCCGGAACGCGCCATCCTCGACGGCATCGACGTCCTGCTCTCGCAGGCCGGCATCTCGCCCGCCGAGGTTTCCATATTCGTCCACGGCATGACGCTTGCGACGAACGCCGTTCTGGAGCGGCGCGGCGCCCGCACCGCTCTCCTGACCACCGAAGGTTTCCGCGACACGCTCGAGATCGGCTACGAGACGCGCTACGACGCCGCCGACCTGATGCTGGTCAAGCAGAAGCCGCTGGTGGCGCGGGAATACCGGCTGACCGTCCGGGAGCGCATGTCGGCGCAGGGCGAGGTCCTGCTGCCGCTCGACGAGCGGGATCTGGAGCGCGTCGCCGGCGAGTTGCGTCGCCTCGAGGTCGAGAGCCTGGCGATCGGGTTCCTGCATTCCTACGCCAATGCCGGGCATGAGGAACGGGCCCGGGACGTCCTCCGCAGGAAGCTGCCGGGCCTCTCGATCAGCATTTCCAGCGAGGTGTGCCCCGAAATCCGCGAATACGAGCGCATGTCGACCGTGTGCGCCAACGCCTATGTGCAGCCGCTCGTCGAGGCCTATCTCGACCGCCTGCGCTCCAGCCTCGACGGGCGCGGGCTGACCGCCCCCGCCTTCCTGATGGGGTCGGCCGGCGGCATCATTCCGCTCGACATCGCCAAGCGCGTCCCGATCAGGCTGATCGAGTCCGGCCCGGCCGGCGGCGCGATCCTGTCGGCGTCCATCGCGCAGGAGCTGGGCCTGCAGAAGGTGCTGTCGTTCGACATGGGCGGCACGACGGCCAAGGTCTGCTTCATCGAGGACGGCGAGCCGCATGTGGCGCCCGTCTTCGAGTTCGACCGTCAGGCGCGCTTCAGGAAGGGCAGCGGCCTGCCCTTGCGCACCCCCGTGGTGGAGCTGGTGGAGATCGGCGCGGGCGGCGGCTCGATCGCCTCGATCGACATTCTCGGCCGCATCGCCGTCGGGCCGCAGAGCGCCGGCTCGGAGCCGGGCCCGGTCTGCTACGGTCGGGGCGGCAAGGAGCCGACCGTCACCGACGCCGATCTGGTGCTGTCGCGCCTCGATCCGGACAATTTCGCCGGCGGCAGCATCGTGCTGGACGGGCCGGCCGCGGGCACGGCGCTGAAGGAGACGATCGGCGCGCCCCTTTCCCTCGGCGAGGCCGAGGCGGCGTTCGGCGTGGTCGAGATCGTCGACGAGACCATGGCCAACGCCGCGCGCGTCCACGCAGCGGAGCTCGGACGCGAGCTGCCCGAGCACGTCATCATCGCGTTCGGCGGCGCCGCGCCGCTTCATGCGGGAAGGCTGGCCGAGAAACTCGGCATTTCCCGCTACATCGTTCCGCGCAATGCGGGCGTCGGGTCGGCGCTCGGCTTCCTCCGGGCGCCGATGGCCTTCGACCTGGTGCAGACCGCGTTGACGCGCCTGGAGGACTTCAGGCCGGAAAAGGTCCGGGCGTTCCTTTCCGGCCTTCAGCGGAAGGCCGAGGCGCTTGCGGCCTCGCTGCCGGGCGACCGGGAGCTGGTCGCCGCCTTCAGCTGCGCCATGCGTTACCGCGGGCAGGGCTACGAGGTTGCCGTTCCCATCGCGACGGCGGCGCCGTCGGCCGACGAGCTGCGCGCGAATTTCGAGGCCGAGTATGCCAGGCTGTTCGGCCGCATCATCCCCGGAGGCGAGGTGGAGGTCCTGTCGTGGCAGCTGCGGCTTTCCCGCCAGACGTGGCAGGCCGGGAGCATGCCCGTGGCGGCCGAGGACCACGCCGGCCCGGTCTCGGGAACGCGGAAGGTCTTCGAGCCGCAGCTCAGGGCCTATGTCGATCACGCCATCATACGGCGCGACGATCTCGCGCCGGGCGCCCGCTTCGAGGGTCCGGCGATCGTCGTGGAGACCGAGACCAGCACGGTCGTGCCGGCTTCCTTCGACGGCGCGGTCGACGGCTTCGGCAATCTGGTCATGACGAGAAAGGAAGGAGCATCCCGATGAATGCGTCCCACTCAGGCCTCACGCCGATCAAGATGCAGGTTGCCTGGAACCGTCTGATCGCGCTGGTCGAGGAGCAGGCGCAGACATTGCTGCGCACTGCCTTCAGCTCCATCGTGCGCGAATGCGGCGATCTTTCCGCCGGCATCTTCGACCCGTCCGGCCGCATGCTCGCGCAGGCCGTGACCGGAACGCCGGGGCACATCAACACCATGGCGCGCTCGGTGTTTTCCTTCCTGGAAGCGTTCCCGGTCGAGACGCTGAAGGAAGGCGACATCCTCGTCACCAACGATCCGTGGAAAGGGACCGGCCACCTCAACGACTACATCGTCGTCACCCCGGCTTTCCGCAACGGACGCGTCGTCGCGCTCTTCGCCTGCACGGGGCACATGACCGATGTCGGCGGCATCGGCTTCAGCCCGGAAGGCTCCGACGTGTTCTGCGAGGGGGTCTACGTCCCGGTGATGAAGCTGGCCGAAGGCGGACGCATGAACGAGAGAGCAACTGCCGCGTCCCCGCCGAGCTGGAGGGCGACATGTATTCGCTCATCGCCGCCAACGAGGTTGCGGTGAGACGGCTCGCCGAGATGATGGACGAGACCGGCCTCGAGGATCTCGACGCGGTCGCCGATCATATCATCGCCGCGTCCCGCGACGCGGTGAGGACGCGCATCGCCGCGCTTCCGAAGGGAACGGCGTCCTACAGCATGACCGTCGACGGCTTCGAGGAGCCGGTCGAGCTGGTCGGCACTCTGACGGTGGACGACGACGGCGTGCGTTTCGACTGGACCGGCACGTCCGGCCTCTCGCGCTACGGCATCAACGTGCCGATGAACTACACCACCGCCATGACCGCCTATGCGCTCGTCTGCGCCATCGCGCCCGACGTGCCCAACAACGAAGGCGGCCTCTCCCAGTTTTCGGTGACGGCTCCTGAGACATCCATCGTCAACGCGCGGTGGCCGAGCCCGGTCGCGTGCCGGCACGTCATCGGCCTGCTTCTGCCCGACGTCGTGTTCGGCTGCTTCGACCAGCTCGTTCCGGACAAGGTGCCGGCCGAGGGCGCCTCGACCCAGTGGTCGCTGATGCTGCGGGGCGGCTCGCCGTCGAATACGTGGGCCATCTCCATCGTCACCAACGGCGGCAGCGGCGCGCGGCCGGGCGCGGACGGCCTTTCGGCCACCTCCTTTCCGAGCAACGTGCGCGGCACGCCGGTCGAGATCGTCGAAAGCACGACGCCGCTCGTCATCTGGAAGCGCGAGCTGCGGGAAGGTTCCGGCGGCGACGGGCGGTGGAAGGGCGGATTCGGACAGGACATGGAGATCGGCACGACGGAGAACGGGCCGTTCACGCTGTTCGCGTCCTTCGACCGCATCAAATATCCGGCGCGCGGCCGCATGAGCGGCCTTTCCGGAGCGCCGGGCGAACTGGAGATCGCCGGCGGCCGCAAGCTGGCCGGCAAAGGCACGCATGTCGTCAAGCCGGGCGAGCGGCTGGTCGTGCGCACGCCCGGCGGCGGTGGGTACGGGCCGGCCGCTAGAGCAATTCAGGAAAAGTGCGGAGCGGTTTTCCGCCCGGAATTGCGGAAGAAAGATCGCTTCATCGTTTCCGTGAAACGGTGAAGCGATCCAGGCACATCCGGCGCATCGCGCGGCAGACGCCGATCGTTCGGGAAAGCCATGCCGCGGCGTGGTCAGACCCGCCGCCGTCTCGAACGCCTTGTCATCTTGTCGCAGCAGCGGAACCCGCCGGCCGTTCGCGGGTTTGACCTGTTCGGCAGCCGCAGGCCGCCGCCATTTGTCATCGGCGCTTCGTCCGGAGGCCGGCCGGCGGTCCCTCGGCACCGTACCCAGGCGAGAAGGGGTCGGGACGAAGATGTTCGATGGCTTTGACGCGCTTCTGCTTGCACGCATCCAGTTCGCGTTCACCGTCTCATTCCACTTCATCTTTCCTGCCTTCACCATCGGGCTGGCGAGCTACCTCGCGGTGCTGGAAGGGCTCTGGCTATGGACGGGCCGCTCCGTCTATCTCGACCTCTTCCGATACTGGATCAAGATCTTCGCGCTGAGCTTCGCCATGGGCGTCGTCTCGGGCATCGTGCTGTCCTACCAGTTCGGCACCAACTGGTCGGTCTTCTCCGACCGCGCCGGCCCCGTCATCGGGCCGCTGATGGCCTACGAGGTGCTGACCGCCTTCTTCCTGGAGGCCGGCTTCCTTGGGATCATGCTGTTCGGAATGACGCGCGTCGGAAAAGGCCTGCACTTCACCGCGACGCTCGCGGTCGCCGTCGGAACGCTGCTGTCGTCGTTCTGGATTCTCTCGGCCAACTCGTGGATGCAGACCCCGACCGGCCATGCGATCAACGAGGCGGGGCAATTCGTGCCCGTCGACTGGTGGCAGATCGTCTTCAACCCCTCCTTCCCCTATCGCCTCGCCCATACGGTCCTGGGGGCCTATCTGACGACCGCGCTGGTGGTGGGCGCCGTCGGCGCCTGGCACCTGCTGCGCGACAGCACGAACGAGGGCGCGCGAGTGATGTTCTCGATGGCGATGGGATTGATCGTGGTCGCCGCCCCGATCCAGGCGGTGGTCGGAGATTTCCACGGCCTCAACACGCTCGAGCATCAGCCGACGAAGGTGCTTGCGCTGGAAGGGCATTTCCAGAGCCATCCCGACGGCGCTCCGCTTTATCTTTTCGGCTTGCCGGACGAAGAGAACGCGACGGTCCGCTACCCGGTCGCGATCCCGAAGCTCGGCTCGCTGATCCTGCACCACAGTCTCGACGCTCCGGTCGCGGGCCTGGAGACGGTGCCGCGGGAGGAATGGCCGCCCGTTGCGGTGGTCTTCTGGTCCTTCCGCATCATGGTGGGGCTCGGCCTGCTGATGATCGCGCTCGGCGGCCTCGCCCTGGTCGCGCGCCTGCGCGGCCGCCTCCACGACTGGCGCGGCCTGCACCGCTTCGCCCTGGCCATGGGGCCGGCGGGCTTCATCGCGGTGATCGCCGGCTGGGTGACGACGGAGGTGGGCCGACAGCCATACACCGTCTACAGCCTGCTGCGCACCGCCGACTCGGTCTCGCCGCTCGACGCGCCCGCAGTCGCGTCCTCGCTCGTCGCCTTCGTCGTCGTCTACTTCGCCGTCTTCTCGCTGGGCGCCTGGTACATCCTGCGGCTGATGGCCCATGCGCCCATGACGGCGGAACCCGGCCTCGAGGCGGGAGATGCGCCGATCCGCACGGCGGGCATCACGCCGGCACCGGCGCTCGATCCGGACCGCGCCATCGGATCGGACGTGGAAGGGAGATGACGATGGATCTGCCGACGCTCTGGGCCTTCATCCTCGCCTTCGCCGTGTTCGCCTATGTCGTGCTGGACGGCTTCGATCTCGGGATCGGCATCCTGTTCCCGGCGCTGCAACGCGGCAGCGAGCGGGACCAGGCCATGAACTCCGTCGCCCCGGTCTGGGACGGCAACGAGACGTGGCTCGTGATGGGCGGCGGGGGGCTCCTTGCCGCGTTCCCGCTCGCCTATGCGATCATATTGCCCGCGCTCTACGCGCCGATCATCGCGATGCTCCTCGCCCTGATCTTTCGCGGCGTCGCGTTCGAGTTCCGCTGGCGCGATCCCGCCCACCAGAAGTTCTGGGACGTTTCCTTCGCCGGAGGCTCGGTTCTGGCCGCCTTCGCGCAGGGCGTGGCCCTGGGCGCCCTCCTCCAGGGGATCACGGTCGAAGGCCGGGAATATGCCGGCGGCTGGTGGGACTGGCTTTCGCCCTTCAGCCTGCTGACCGGCGTCAGCGTCGTCATCGGCTACGCGCTCCTCGGTTCGACCTGGCTGATCATGAAGACCGAGAGCACGCTGCAGGAGCGTGCCTTTCGTTTCGCCGGGCTGGCCGGCATCGGAACGATCGCCTGCATCGTGGCCGTGAGCGCCGCCACCCCCTTCCTCGAGGAAGCGTATTACGAGCGCTGGTTCGCCTGGCCGCGCGTCCTGTTCGTCGCGCAGGTGCCGTTGCTGGTGGCCCTGGTGGCCGCGGGGCTGGCCTTCAGCCTGCGGCGGCGGCACGAGCGGCTGCCGTTCCTTCTGTCGCTGGCGCTGTTCGCGCTCAGCATCCTCGGTCTGGGCATCAGCGTCTTCCCCGATGTCGTGCCGGGCAGGATCAGCATCCATGAGGCGGCCGCTCCCGAAGCGAGCCTGATCTTCATGCTGATCGGGGCCAGCATCCTCATCCCGATCATTCTCGTCTACACCGGCTATTCCTACTGGATCTTCCGCGGGAAGGTCGGCCACGAGGGCTACCATTGAGCCCCGGGAACCCCGACCCGCTCTGGCGGCGGCTGCTGTGGTTCGCAGGACTGTGGGCGGCGGGCGTGGCTACGGTGGCCGCGGTGAGCTACGGAATCCGGCTGTGGCTCTTGTAGAACGTCAACGGCTTGCCGCCTAAGGCGGCGCTCCAGCCGGCAACCCGGCCAAGCGTCCGCACGGCCCACACGAGGGGGCCGAGAACGATCCTCGCCAGCGCGGCCAAGGCGAGGCACAGCGCCGCGTAGGCGACGAAGACGCCGGCCCACGCCGGCAGGCCGGCCTGCTCCGCCAGCCAGCCGCCGGCGCCGGCAACGAGATGCGGGCGCGTGATCGCCACATAGGGGATCGCGACCGCCGCGGCGACGCCCGCCGCCTTTCCGACCGTGGCCAGCGACTGCACGGCGCCCTGTCCGGCCGCGCGCAGATAGGCAACTCTCGTGGTCCCGCGCGCGGCCGCTACCGCCGGAACCCTCGCCACCTGCGCCGTCTTGGCAACCGCCCCGATGCCGCCGACCACGATCGCGGCATCGAGCGCGGCCCAGCCCATCTCGCCCCACGTGGGAAGCCGCTCACCCCGCGCGATCACCGCCTCGAGATCGGACACCCCGCCCAGCACGAGGTTCTTCGCGCCGAGCATCACCCGGGTCAGCGGCTTGCGCACGGCGACGCCGTCGACGATCTCGAACTCCGACAGCATCTCGTGGCCGCGCCTGTTCAGCTCGTGGATCGCGATCAGGCCGTATTGCTCGGGCGTCAGCTCCGCGAAGCCCACGCCCATCCGGCCTTCGTTCCACAGGCGCGACAGCCCCTGACCGAAGGTCTCGTTCAGAAGGTACTGCGTCGAGCCGTTGCGCACGAAATAGGCGACGACCGGAACCACCGCGTGACCCAGGCGGTCGAACACGGCGGCGAATTCCTCGTCCGCGCCGTAGACGCGGAACACATTGGCGGCGTCCTCGCCATAACGCTGCGCGGCCTCGTACCAGCCCAGCCCGCCGGAGACGCAGGCGGAAAGCACCCATTGCGGCGCCCGGTCGATCGCCTGATCGCCGAGCGGACAGGAGGAGCGGTCCTGCCGGATTTCCTCGACCAGCACGGCGCGCGCCACCTCGGTCTCGAAGTCGGCGCGATCCGCCCATTCCCACCGCAGGGTCAGCCCGAGCGCCGCCGCCAGGGCGGCCATGGCCAGATATCTCGTTCGCACCGCACGACGCCCCTTCTGCCAGAACCGACAGAGCCGCCGTTATCCCGATTATGTGGTGGAAGTGTGCCGGTCGAGGCCCGATCACGGGAGGCCGCGCCGAGCCGGATACCCCGCCGGGCGTTCAGCCCATGCCGAGGAGCCGTGCGCGCAACGTCGCCATCAGGGCGCCGTCGGGAAAGGTTCCGGGCGGAAGCGCCCCCCGCACATCCATCACGGCCGCGGGAGAGCATCGCCGCGCCCCGCCGGCCCTTTCATAGAAAAGGTTGACGATGCGAGACATCTCCTCGGAGTCCTCCTCCACGATCAAGGTGGCGGCCGTCGTCGCGATCCTCACGGGCCCGCGAGGACGCCAATGCTGGGAGAGCCCGGCGAACTTGCGCGGGCCGACACCCATGTCGTAGCGCCCGGGACAGAAGGCGTCGGCCCGTTCGCCGATCTCGGCCGCGACGCCGAGGGACGCAAGCAAGCCTTCGAGCAAACCTGCCAGCACGCGATATTCGGAATCGATACCGCCCGACGCATCGATTACCCTGACAAGCGCGATCTGGAGGGTTCCGGGAGAAATCGGGCAGGCCGACCCGCCGCTGCGGCGCACGAACACGGGCCAGCCCGCGTCCGTGAGCTCTTCCTGCGCGCGGGCAAATCGCGGCAGGTGGGCGTCGACCCGACCGGCGATAAGCGCCCTCGGGGCCTGCCAGGCCATCAGAATCGGAGCGGCATCGGCCGTCAACTCCGCTCCCAGCCGCTCCTGCCCGGCAAGGCCCAGCCCGGCATTCGCAAAGACCTGCACGTCGATACCGGAGACCGGCGGAGCGGCAGTCTCCCTTGCCGCTCCGGGAGAGGCAGCGGCGTCGCTGCCGCCGTCAGCCTCCATCGATCGTCCCGATTACCGCTCCGGGCGTCACCACGCCGTCCTTTGCGACGGCGATGTGCAGCCGCCCGTCCGCCGGAGCCACGATGTCGAAGGTCGTCTTCTCGACCATGATCTCCGCCACCGTCGCCCCCTTGCTGACGCTGGCGCCTTCCTGGAAGAACCAGTTGGCCACGATGCCTTCCGGGTTGGCGGCCGCATCCCACAGGTCCGGCGCCAGGGTGATTTCCGTCGCCATGTCACGCCGCTTCTCTGGCCCTGCCGAGCGTCTCGCGGACGGCAGCCGCGATCGTCTCGGCATTGGGCAGGACGAACTGCTCCATCGGACGGCTGTAGGGGATCGGCACGTCCGGGACCGCAAGCCGCCGCGGCGCGGCCTTCAGATGCGCGGGGTCGTCCTCGACCACGGAGGCCAGAATCTCCGCGGTCAGGCCGAAGCTCTTGTAGTCCTCGTCGACCACGACGAGCCGGCCGGTCTTGGCGACGGACTTGAGGACGGTCTTGCGGTCGAGCGGCACCAGGGTCCGCAGATCGATCACCTCGGCGTCGATGCCCTCCTTCTCGAGCGCCCTGGCGGCGTCGAGCGCATGATGCACCATCATGCTCAAGGTCACGATCGTCACGTCCTTGCCGGAGCGCACCACCTTCGCCTCCCCGAACGGAATGGCGTAGGCATCCTCCGGAAGCTCGGTCGCCGCCCCTTCCGGCGACGCCATCCAGGCCAGGCCCTGCAATCCCTTGTGGAACATGAAGACGACGGGGCTGTCGTCGCGGATCGCCGATATCATCAGCCCCTTCGCATCGTAGGCGTTCGACGGCGCGACGACCTTCAATCCGGGCAGATGTGCGAAGGTGGCATGCAGCGTCTGCGAGTGCTGGCCCGCATCCGAATAGCCGCCGCCGGTCGCCGTCATGATGACCATCGGCACCTTGTAGTGGCCGCCCGAGAAATAGATGTTCTTGGCGGCGAGATTGTAGATCGCGTCCATGCAGACGCCGAAGAAGTCGACGAACATCAGCTCGACGATCGGGCGCATGCCCGACATAGCCGCGCCGACGCCGGCCCCGATGAACCCCGTCTCCGAGATCGGCGTGTCACGGACGCGCTCCTCGCCGAACTCGGCGAGCAGGCCGCCCGTGGCCCCGAAGATGCCGCCATACTTGCCGATGTCTTCGCCCATGACGAAAACAGTCGGATCGGCCCGCATTTCCTGCGCGATCGCTTCCGAGATGGCGCGAGAGACGGTCATGATGCGATTGCTGGACATGATTTCCTCCTGGAATCCTGCGCCGCCGGTCAGGCGAAGACATGCTCGAGGGCTTCGTCCGGAGCCGGATAGGCCGCCGCCTTGGCGAATGCGAAGGCTTCGTCGACCTCGGCCTTCGCCCTGGCGAGAGCCTCGTCGGCCTCCGCTTCCGTCACCTCGCCGCCGGCAATCATCGCTTCGCGCAGGCGCCGGATCGGGTCCCTGGCCTTGAGCTCGGCGACCTCGTCCTTCGGCCGGTAGAGTTCGGGATCGCCCTGGAAGTGGCCGTAGTAGCGATAGGTCTCGACCTCGATCAGCGTCGGGCCCTCGCCGCGCCGCGCACGCGCCACGGCCTCGCCGGCGACCTTGAAGAGCTCGAGCGTGTCGTTGTCGGCCACATGGAAGCCGGGCATGCCGTAACCGGCCGCCCGCACGGAGTTGTCGGCGACGGCCGTCGATTTCGACTTCGGCACCGAAATGCCCCAGCCATTGTCCTCGATGACGAAGATCACCGGCAGGTTCCACAGGGCGGCGAGGTTCAACGCCTCGTGGAAGCCGCCCTGGTTGGCCGCGCCCTCGCCGAGATAGGAGACGGCGACGGCATCCTTGCCGCTCATCCTGGCGGCGAGCGCGGCGCCGACGGCGGGGCTGGTGCCCTGCGCGATGATGCCGCTGCAGGAAAAGTTCACCTCCGGGTCCAAGAGGTGCATGTGGCCGCCGCGCCCGCCGGCCAGGCCGCTCTTCTTGCCGTAGATCTCGGCGGTCATCTTCTTCAGATCGACCCCCTTGGCGATCGCCACGTGATGCGGACGGTGGGTGGCGGTCACGGCATCGTCCTTGCGCAGATGGACGCACACGCCCGCCGCGCAAGGCTCCTGCCCTGCCGCCAGGTGCATCTCTCCCGGAACCGGGCCGGCGCCGATGTCGAATTTCGGTGCCTTGCCCTCCATATAGGCCGCCGCCATCGTGTCCTCGTAATAGCGGGCCTTCTCCATGATCTCGTACATCCAGAGGAGCTGCGACTTCGTGGGCATTGTTCTGCCTCCCTAATGACAGGTGTCCGTGCCACGGCGATCGAGGAACGATGGAACCACCGCATCGACCGTCGGTCTTCCCGGCTCCTGCCGATTGCGACGGTCTGCCGTATTTGTTTCAACACGCTAGCATCGCTTCCCCCGGGCGCTCTTGACGTCGATCAAAAATCGGGGGTGTCGATCCGCCGGCCGTGGCCCCGGATGCTCGCGCTGGTTTCGGCCCGGAGAGGCCCCGCTTCCGCGCAAGGCCGCTCCTAACATTATGCGCCCACTGCCGGGGGATGCAATCCGGCGGCAGTGCGATCACCGGCAAAAAGGGAGGGCCGTCCACGCGAAGGCGCAGACGGCCCGGCCTGTCGGCTAGATGATCGGGCAGCCGCCCTCCTCGAGCGGGCGGAACGCTTCCTCCGCCGGGACCGTGGAGACGAGATTGTAGACGTCGCCCGGCCCCGTGCTCTCGGCCGGCGTCTTGACCGAGAACAGATAGGCGGGATGGATCTTGCGCCCGTCCGGGCGCACCTTGCCGGCGCCGAAGCAGTCGTCGTCGGTCGGCATCTCCTTCATCAGATCGACGACGTCGCGGCCGGACGCCTTGGCGCGCTCGACGCCGAGCTCCTTCACCGCCTTCAGATAGTGGGTGACCACCGAGTAGTCGCCGGCCTGGCTCATGTTCGGGAACACGTTCTCCGGCAGCTTGGGCCTCATCCGCTCCATGAAGGCCCGGGTGCGGTCGTTCATGTTCCAATAGAAGGTCTCGGTCAGCGACAGGCCCTGCGCCACATCGAGGCCCATGCCGCGCACGTCGGTGATGTAGCCGACCATCGAGGCCATGCGCAGGCCGGCGGCCGGCAGGCCGAATTCCTGGGCCTGCTTCAGGCAGGCGATCAGCTCGCTGCCGGAATTGGCGAAGGCGATGGTGTTCGCGCCGCTGGCCTGCGCCTGCATGAGGAAGGACGAGAAATCGTTCGTGCTGCCATAGGGGTAGCGCACCGAACCGACGACCGAGCCGCCGGCGGCCTGCACGAACTTGGTCGCATCCGCCTCCGCGGCATGGCCGAAGGCGTAGTCGGCGGTGATGAAGAACCATTTGTCGCCGCCGGTCCTGACCAGCGAGGTGGCAGTGGAATGGGCGAGGCACCACGAATCCCAGGCCCAATGCACCATGTTGGTGCTGCAGCTCTTGCCGGTGAGGTCGGAGCTGCCGGCGGTGGTGACGAGGGAGACCTTGTTGCGCTCCTCGATCAGGTTCTTGGCGCCGAGCGCGATGGCGCTGTTCCCGACGTTCTCGATCGCGTCCACACCTTCGTCGAACCACTGGCGGATGATGGTGAGGCCGACGTCTGGCTTGTTCTGGTGGTCGGCCACAAGGAGCTCCACCTTGATGTCGGGGTTCGCCGCGGTGAATTCCTCGACGGCCTGCCGCGCGCAGGCTACGGTCGTCGGCCCCGAGACGTCGCGATAGATGCCGGACATGTCGGTGATGACGCCGATGCGGATGGTGTCGTTCGCCTGCGCCCGCGACAGGCCGGCCGGCAGCAGGGCCGCGGCGGCAAGGCCGGTGCCGACAAATGTACGTCGATTGATCTTCATTCTCTCCTCCATCTCAGGCCTGCTGACGCTCCGGGAGAAAGGCGGCGAGGCCCGCTACGCCGCGAATTCCTCCCCCGGAATGAATGTTGACCTCGCGGCTGGCGGGCGGCCGAAAGGCGCAAAGACCCCCCTTGCCCCCGCCGCGCCGTTGCCGTTCGCCGGGCATCCTGCCTGCGGCGCGCCGGCATTCCCTCCGGTCGGCGGAAGCCGCAGGATCGGCCTTTTCCTCACGGCCGCGCTCCGGCATTCCCGGTCCGGCGACCCCTGCCGCATGCGTCCGGACCGTGCCGGACGGCGCTCATGAACGCCCGCGCCGATCCCGGGCGGACCTTTCGGCACGAAGCCTTCCGGTTGCGCGCTGCCGGGGATGTCCGCCGTGCTCCATCGAAGCTCCCCTTCCGATTTCCGCACCGCCGTGCAGCCGCCCTATTGACAACCTATATGAATGATTGAATAGTCAGTCAATGACTTTTTAGCTCTCACCGCGAACCTCACCCGCGACCTCACGCAGGCGAAACTTCAGGCACAGGCAGATGACGATCCTTTCCCGCAACATCTTCAGCGACGAGCACGACATGCTGCGCGAGACGGCGCGCCGGTTCTTCGAGCGGGAGGTGGCGCCCCATCATCGCGCGTGGGAAAAGACCGGCGTGGCGCCGCGCTCGGTGTGGAAGAAGGCGGGCGAGGCCGGCCTGCTCTGCGTCAACATTCCCGAAGCCTATGGCGGCGGCGGCGCCGACCGGCTGGCCGCCGCGGTCCTGATCGAGGAGCAGGCGCGGCTCGGTCTTTCCGGGCCGGGATTCTCGACCCATTCCGACATCGTCGCGCCCTACGTCCTCAACTACGGCACCGAGGAGCAGAAGCGCCACTGGCTGCCGCGGATGGCGAGCGGCGACGCCATCGGCGCCATCGTCCTGACCGAGCCGAGCGCCGGCAGCGACCTGCGCGCCATTCGCACCACCGCGGTGCGCGACGGCGACGAGATCGTCCTCAACGGGCAGAAGACCTTCATCACCAACGGCCAGTGCGCGGACCTGCTGCTCGTGGCGGCAAAGCCCTCGGCCGGGAGCGGGACGACGAAGGACATGTCGCTGCTGCTCGTGGATGCCGCGCTGCCCGGCGTCAGCCGCGGCAGGAACTTCGAGAAGATCGGCATGAAGGCGCAGGACACCTGCGAGCTGTTCTTCGAGAACGTGCGCCTGCCGGCCGCGAGCCTGCTCGGCGAGGAAGGGAAGGCGTTTCCGCTCCTGTCGCGAGAGCTCGCCTGGGAGCGCCTGCAGATCGCCCTCGGCGCGGTGGCGACGAGCGCCGCCGCGCTCGAATGGACCACCGCCTACACCAGGGAGCGCAAGGCCTTCGGCACCCCGGTTTCGGAGTTCCAGAACACGCGGTTCCGGCTGGCCGAGGTCAAGACGGAAGTCGAGATCGCGCAGGTCTTCATCGACCGCTGCCTCCGTGAGGTCAACGAGGACCGGCTCGACCAGACGGTGGCGGCGATGGCCAAATACTGGTGCACGGAGCTGATGGGGCGCGTGCTCGACCAGTGCCTGCAGCTCCACGGCGGCTACGGCTACATGTGGGAGTATCCCATTGCCCGCGCCTTCGCCGATGCGCGCGTCCACCGCATCTATGGCGGCTCCAACGAGATCATGCGCGAGCTGATCGCCCGCACCCTGTAGGCGGTCCTGCCGCGCGGCATTGAGGATGGAAACATGCGCATTCTTCTGACCGGATCGAGCCGCGGCATCGGCCGCGCCCTTGCCGAACGGCTCGCCCGCCCAGGCAACGCGCTGGCGCTCTGCGCCTCCCGGCCCTCGGCGGAGTTCGACGAGGCGGTCGCCGCCTGCCGCGCGGGCGGTGCGGCGGTGACGGCGCTGACCGGCGATCTTGCCAACCCTGCCGCGCCGCCGAGGCTCGTGGCCGAGGCGGTCGCCGCGCTCGGCGGCCTCGACGGCGTCGTTTCCAATGCCGGCATCGCCATTCCCGGCACCCTCT
>JALHFU010000096.1:18551-23144 GCA_022838525.1 Hyphomicrobiales bacterium
ATGGGACCGCGTCTTTTCCGTCAACGTTCGCAGCGGCTGGCTTCTCGCCCGCGCCGCCTACCCGCATCTGGCCGCTTCCCGAGGCGCCTTCGTCGCCGTCGCCTCGATGTCCGGCATCGAGCCCTATCCCGGCGTCGGCGCCTACAGCGCCTCGAAGGCGGCGCTCATCATGCTCGTGCGCACGCTCGCCCTCGAATGGGCGGCAAGCGGCGTGCGCGCCAACTGCGTCTCGCCCGGCCTGTTCCACAGCGCCATGACCGCCCCGATCTATGCCGACCCGGAGAAGAAGGCGGCGCGCGAGGCATTGATCCCGATGCACCGCATCGGCGATCCGGCGCGCGACCTTGCCGGGCTGGTCGAATTCATGCTGTCGCCGGACGCCGGCTACATCACCGGCCAGAACGTGCTCGCCGACGGCGGCCTTCTCGGCTCGGTCCACGCCCATATCGCCGGCCGGCCGCGATCCGGGGGCGAATGATGCGCTTCCCCTCGCCCGACCCGGCGCGCGGCGCGCTCTACCGGCGCCAGGGATACTGGCGCGACGAGACCATTCCCGCGCTGATCGCCGCCGCCGTCGCCCGCAACCCGGAAAAGACGGCGGTGCGCGATGCGTCGGACAGCGCGCTTTCCTATGCCGGACTGGCGCAGCGGTCGGCGCGTGTCGCCGGGTTTCTGGCCGCGCGCGGCGTCGGCGCGGGCGACATCGTCACCGTCTGCCTGCCCAACTGGTGCGACACCGTCGTCGCCTTCGTCGCGATCCTGCGTCTGGGCGCGGTGGTCAATCCGGTTCCCGTCACCTACGGCCGGGCGGACCTCGCCCATGTCCTGACCAGATGCGACAGCCGCGCGCTGATCGTGCCCGACCGTTTCCGCAGCACGGATTTCCAGGCCGTGCTCGACGACATGGAGCCGCAGCGTCTTCAGGGGCGCACCGTCCTCGTCATGGGCGGCACGCCGGCCCGCGGCCGGTTCGGCTGGGACGAGGCGCTGGCCGCGCCACCGCTGCCCGCCGACCGGCCGTCCGCGGCCGACGATCCTGCCGCCGTGCTCTTCACCTCGGGCACGGAATCGCGCGCCAAGGGCGCGGTCCACACCCACAACACCATCCTCTTCGGCGAGCGGGCGCTCGGCGCGGCACTCGACGTCGGCGAGGCGGACGTCGCCTTCATGGCCTCGCCGATCTCGCACACCACCGGCTTCATGCACGGCTTCGTCATGACGCTGACCACCGGCGGCACGCTGTCGCTGCTCGACATCTTCGAGGGTGCGGCCGCGTCGCGCCAGATGGCCGCCCACCGCGCGACCTGGACCATGGGCGCCACCCCGTTCCTCGGCGACATCTCGGCCGCGCTCGAAGCCGGCGGCATGCGCCTTCCCGACCTGCGCTACTTCCTGTGCGGCGGCGCGCCGATCCCCGAGGCGCTGGCACGGCGGGCGACGGATCTCGGCCTCCGGGTGCTGTCGATCTACGGCTCCACCGAAAGCCCGCCGCACACCATGGTGCTGCCGCAGGACCCGGTCGAGAACGCCTGGACCACCGACGGCCGGCCCTTCCCCGGCATCGAGGTCAGGATCGTCGGCGAGGGCGGCCGCGACATGGCCGTAGGCGAGACGGGCGAGGAATGGTCGCGCGGGCCGAACACCTTCCTCGGCTATCTCGGCGAGCCGGAGCTGACGGCCCGCGATCTCGATCCCGACGGCTGGTATCGCTCCGGCGATCTGGCGCGGATGCTGCCCGACGGGTCGCTGCGCATCACCGGCAGGCTGAAGGAGATCATCGTCCGCGGCGGGCAGAACATCTCCGTGCGCGAGGTCGAGGACTATCTGATGGCGCATCCGGACGTGCTGCGCGCCGCGGTGGTCGGCGTCGAGCACCCGCGGCTGGGCGAGACCGGCTGCGCGGTGATCGTGCCGCGCGGCGACGCCAGGCCGACCCTCGAGGACCTGACCGCCTTCCTCGTCGGCAAGGGCGTCGCCCGCTTCAAGCTGCCGGAGCGGCTGGAGGTGTGGCCGGAGCTGCCGATGAATCCCTCCGGCAAGATCCAGAAATTCATCATCCGCCAGCAACTGGCGCAGCAGGGCGAAAGGACCTCGTCATGATCCGCTTCACCGCCGCAGGAACGGTCGGAACCGTCACGCTGGACCGTCCTCCCGTCAACGCGATCGATCCGGCCTTCGTGACGGCGTTCCATGAGGCGCTCGACGCGGCGTGGAACGCCGCGCCGACCGTGCTCGTGATCCGCAGCACGCAGAAGTGCTTCTGCGCCGGGGCCGACCTGTCGCTGATCGCCGGCTTCTTCGACGCGCCCGACGGCATCGCGCTGATGGAGGACTATGTCCGCTCCCTGCACGCCTTGTTCGACCGGCTGGAGGCGTTCCCGGCCGTGACGCTGGCCGTCATCGACGGGCCGGCGCTCGGCGGCGGGCTGGAGCTGGCGCTCGCCTGCGACCTCCGGGCGGCCTCGACCCGCGCGCAGATCGGCCTCCCCGAAGCGAGGGTCGGCATGATCCCCGGCGCCGGCGGCACGCAGCGGCTGACGCGGCTGTGCGGTCCCGGTGTCTCGGCACGCCTCATCCTCGGCGGCGAGGTGGTGGACGGCGCCGAGGCCGAGAGGCTCGGCATCGTCCAGTGGGCGGTGGAGGCCGACGCGCTCGGGGCCTTCGTCGCGGACACCGCCGTCCGTGCCGGCGGCCTGTCGCGGCAGGCCCTCCTCGCCTCCAAGGACTGCATCGCCGCCTGGCACGACCCGCAGATCGACGGGTTCGCCCGCGAGATCGAAAAGCCGCGCGAGCTCATGCCCACGCAGGAGGCGCGCGGCCGCGTGCTGGGCTTCTTCCGCCGAAAGGCGGGCTGAGCGCGGCGCGGGACCAACCGAACCCAATCGCTGAAACGGAGACTGAAGCATGAATCTCACCGGCAAGACGGCCCTCGTCACGGGCGCGGCCTCGGGTATCGGGCTCGCCTGCGCCCGCGCCTTTCTCGAGGCCGGCGCCGCGGTCATCCTGACCGACGTCAACGAGGCCGCGGGGCAGGCAGCCGCGAAGGAGCTGGGCGCGTCGTCCGGGCGCGCGCGCTTCATGGCGCTCGACGTGACCAGCCGCGCCTCCGCCGCGGCACTCGCCGCCCGCATCGAGGCCGAGGACGGCAAGCTCGACGTGCTCGTCAACGGCGCCGGCTGGGACATCATCGAGCCGTTCATCGACAACACGCCCGAATACTGGGACAGGATCGTCGCCATCAACTTCATGGGCCCGGTCCAGGTGACGCGCGCGCTGCTGCCGCTGCTGTTCGCCTCCGGCTCCGGCCGCATCGTCAACGTCGCCTCGGATGCCGGTCGCGTCGGCTCCTATGGCGAGACCGTCTATGCCGGCGCCAAGGGCGGCGTCATCGCGCTGACCAAGTCGCTGGCGCGCGAGCTGGTGCGCAACGGCGTGCGCGTCAACTGCGTCTGCCCGGGACCGACCGACACCCCGCTTTTCGCCTCGCAGGGCGAGAAGATGCGCGAGACCCTGACCCGGGCCATTCCCATGAAGCGGCTCGGCCAGCCATCCGAGGTGGCCGATGCCGTCGTCTTCTTCGCGTCCGACCGTTCGAGCTTCGTCACCGGCCAGGTGCTGAGCGTCAGCGGCGGCCTGACCATGGTCGACTGACGGCCGCATGATGGGCAAGCATGTCTCCCTCCGCGATGCGGTCGCCGCCACGGTGCGTCCGGGCGACGTGCTCTGCTTCGCCTTCACGCACAACCGCAGCCACGCCGCGGCCTTCGAGGTGGCGCGCCAGTTCCGCGACCGCCGCTGCCTGACGCTGGTGGCGACGGGCCTGCTCGAATATGCCTCCGTCCTCGTCGCCGCGGGCGCGGTCTCGCGGCTGGAGTCGGCCTTCGCCGGAGGCACCTACCCCGCCCCGTCGCCGTCGCGCGTGCTTCAGGACGCCTTCGCCGCCGACCCCGCGAGCGATCCCGACTGGACCAACCTGACGATGACGCTGAGGCTCATGGCCGGCGCGATGGGGTGGCCCTTCGTGCCCGTCAACAGCCTCCACGGCTCCGGCCTGTGGCGCGGGACGGACCGGGCGCTGGTCACCGACCCGTTCTCGGGCAGGAAGCAGGCGGTGATTTCCGCGCTCGTGCCGGACGTCGCCTTCCTGCATGCGCCGGTCGCCGACACCGCCGGCAACGCCATCGTCCACGGCCCGGACGCGGAGGAGTGCTGGGCCGCCTATGCCGCGCGCAAGGTGGTGGTGACGGCCGAGCGGGTGGTCGACCCCGGGGAGCTGCGCGCCATCGGCCCGCGCAACGGCATTCCCGGCCATTTAGTCGACTGCGTCGTGGAAGCGCCGTTCGGCGCGCATCCGCAGGGACAGTTCGTCTGGGGCGAGGCGGAGTGTGTCGCCTCCTATGCCGAGGACTACGCCATGCGGCGCGAACTGCGCCGGCTCGCCCGCGATCCGGCCGCCCTGCGCGCCTGGGTCGAGGAATGGGTGTTCTCGACCGATCACGAGAGCTATCTCGACCGCCTCGGCGCGGAGCGGCTGGAGGAATTGCGCCGGCAGGCCATGTCGCCGACGCCGGCCGCGCCGCGCGACGCCGACGC